>NZ_CP035733.1:2100000-2397500 GCF_009768975.1 Sphingorhabdus lacus
CGGCGGCCAGTCCCACTGCGAAGGCAGTGTTTCAGGAAGTCGATGACGCCTTGGGCCAGCACCTGTTCAAATTGATGTGCGAGGGCCCCGAAAGTGACCTGACGCTAACCGAGAATGCGCAGCCCGCCATCATGGCCAACGCCATAGCAACCTTGCGGGTGCTGGAGGTTGAAGGTGGCGTCTCCCTCGGGAGCAAGTGCAGCTTTGTCGCTGGCCATTCGCTGGGTGAATATTCGGCATTGTGCGCGGCAGGAACGTTCGACCTCGCAACGACCGCTCGGCTCCTCAAATTGCGCGGGCGCGCCATGCAAGCGGCAGTTCCTGTCGGAATCGGCGCGATGGCGGCATTGCTGGGGGCCGACATCGAGAAAGCGGAAGCCTTGGCAAAGGCCGCTGCCGAGGGAGAGACCTGCACCGTGGCAAACGACAATGATCCGTCGCAGGTCGTCATATCGGGCCACAAAAGCGCGATTGATCGCGCCATCGAACTTGTAAAAGAGCATGGCATCAAACGCGGCATATTGCTGCCGGTGTCGGCGCCCTTTCACTGTCCGTTGATGCAGCCAGCAGCCGACGCTATGGAAGAAGCCTTGGGCAAAACGGCATTGCAAACACCCATCGTGCCTCTTTACGCCAATGTCACGGCCGAAGCCGTCGTCGACCCCGATACCATCCGCGCGCAGTTGGTGGAACAAGTGACCGGACGGGTACGCTGGCGGGAATCGGCCATCGCCATGGCAGGCGCCGGCGTAACGCATTTTGTCGAATTTGGGGGCAAGGTCCTAAGCCCCATGGTGAAACGCAGCGCCGGCGAAGATGTATCGACCGCCAGCATTATTTCGATGGACGACATCGAAGCCCTTTTGAAGGAACTTTAAGATCATGCTTTTGCAAGAACGCGACGGCGCTGTCCTTACCGTAACATTGAACCTGCCCGAAAAGCGCAATCCCATATCCGACAATGATGTGGTCGACGCCTTATGCGCTGCGATGGAGGCTGCGGATAAGGATATCAGCATCGGCTGCGTTATTCTGACGGGTGCAGGCAGCGCTTTTTCTTCGGGCGGGGATCTGAAGCAAATGGCGCCCGACGTCGGCAGCCTTCGCTCTGCCAAGTCTGTCCAGACGCGCCGCAATTACAAATATGGCATTCAACGCTTGCCCTTGTTATTTCAGGCACTCGAAGTGCCCGTTGTGGCTGCCGTCAACGGTCACGCCATTGGCGCAGGCTGCGACCTTGCGTGTATGTGCGATATCCGTGTGGCATCCGACAACGCCAAATTTGCGGAGAGCTTCGTTAAGCTCGGGATTATACCGGGCGATGGCGGAGCTTGGCTGCTGCCGCGCATTGTGGGATTTTCCAAGGCTACCGAACTGGCGCTGACCGGTGAAATGATCGACGCGGCAGAAGCGTTGCGCATCGGCCTCGTGTCCGAAGTAGTTGCACCAGAAGAACTGATAGCCACCGCGCGCCGGATCGCGGACAAAATTGCTGCGAACCCACCGCATGCTGTGCGGATGACAAAGCGTCTCTTGCGCGAAGGGCAAACCGCAGAGTTGAAAAATATCCTCGAAATGTCGGCTGCGATGCAAGCCCTTGCCCACGCAACCGCTGACAATGACGAAGCCATCAACGCGTTTATGGAAAAACGCGCGCCGAAGTTTACCGGAGAGTGAGATGGTTCACGCGGAGACGCGGAGGCGCGGAGAGAATGAGACGCGCGATAGCGAGAAAGTAACGGGCGACGTGCTGGATACTGCTATTCGATTGCACCGTGAGCTTGGCCCAGGCTTAATGGAGCGTGTCTACGAGATTGTACTGGCGGGAAAGCTAGCGGACATGGGATATCTTGTGGAAAGGCAAAAGCCGATAGATATCATATTTGAAGATCAGTGTTTCAAAGAAGCGTTTCGCATCGATATGCTCGTCGACGGCTGGCTAATTATAGAAATCAAATCGGTTGACGCCTTAAATGCTGCCCATCACAAACAACTTCATACATATCTAAGACTTACTAAGCAGTCTGTTGGTCTCCTGATAAATTTTGGCGGCGTTAAACTTATTGATGGTTTTAAGCGCGTTGTAAACGACTACAAACCCTCCGCGCCTCCGCGTGAACCAATCAACGTGAACCAATCAAAAGGAATGAATTGATGTTTGATCTAACCGGCATGACCGCCCTTGTGACAGGAGCTTCGGGCGGGATTGGAAGTGCGATTTGCCATGCTCTGGCTTCGCAGGGAGCGCGTCTGGCGGTTTCCGGGTCCAATGTCGACAAATTGGAGGCGTTTCGCGCCTCTCTGGGCGGCGATCATGTCGCTATACCGTGCAATCTGGGTGATGCGGAAAGTGTCGAAGCGCTTGTTCCAGCAGCGCTCGAGAAATTGGGCCAGATCGACATTCTGGTGAATAACGCAGGCGTAACGCGCGACAACCTTTCGATGCGTATGAAAGACGAAGAATGGGCCGAAGTGATCCAGATCAATCTGGAAAGCGCGTTTCGCCTGATGCGCGCAGCAAGCCGCCCGATGATGAAAGCCCGGTTTGGACGCATGATCTCGGTTACAAGTGTCGTGGGCGCGACCGGTAATCCGGGCCAAGCCAATTATGCCGCATCGAAGGCGGGACTCGTTGGGATGTCGAAATCGATGGCGCAAGAGCTTGCCAGCCGCGGAATTACGGTAAACTGCGTTGCGCCAGGCTTTATCGCCACACCGATGACAGACGTGCTGCCCGATGCCCAAAAGGAAGCATTAAATGCACGGATTCCAATGGGGCGCATGGGCGAAGGCACCGATATTGGCGCCGCGATTGCCTATCTTGCTTCAAAGGAGGCTGGATATATCACGGGCCAGACACTACATGTTAACGGCGGGATGGCGATGCTTTAACGCTTGCCACTTGCCAGCAGCCATTCTGGACATTAGGGCGAGTCCTGATATTAATCCTCCCAAGCTATAAGGGGCAAAAAAAATGAGTGATACCGCGGATCGGGTCAAAAAGATCGTTGTAGAACATTTGGGTGTTGAAGCCGACAAGGTTACCGAAGCAGCCAGCTTTATCGACGATCTCGGCGCTGACAGTCTCGACATCGTCGAACTCGTCATGGCGTTCGAAGAAGAATTTAACGTGGAAATCCCCGACGATGCGGCTGAAAAGATCGCGACCGTCAAGGATGCCATCGACTTTATCAACGCCAACGGTTGATAGGGTGCAGCAGCGCGCTTGCGTTGCACATCTTAAGGATAGCGCGGCTTTCCGGTTTTAACCGGAAAGCCGTTTGCATTTTGGCTCCACTTGTTTTTATTGGGCGCTCATAAGCCCGCCAGGAGATAGAGCATGCGTCGTGTTGTGGTTACAGGACTGGGACTGGTTACGCCTTTGGGCGCGGATGTCGAAACCACTTGGGCCAATCTGATCGCGAGCAAATCGGGTGCAGGTGTCATCACCCGCTTCGATACCAGCGACCAGAAGTGCCATATTGCATGCGAGGTAAAGCCCAAGGATCACCCATGGGGCTTCGACCCAGACAAGCGCGTTGATCACAAAGTACAGCGGCAGGTCGATCCTTTTATCATTTACGGCATCGATGCGGCTGGACAAGCTCTGGAAGATGCTGGTCTTACCGATTTGACGGAAGATCAAAAGCTGCGTGCCGGGTGCTCGATCGGGTCCGGTATCGGCGGGCTGCCCGGCATTGAGAGTGAATCCTTGCTCTTGGCCGAAAAGGGGCCGGGCCGCGTCAGCCCGCATTTTGTGCATGGTCGTCTGATCAACCTGATTTCGGGACAGGTCAGCATCAAATACGGCCTGAAGGGCCCGAACCATGCTGTTGTAACCGCCTGCTCAACGGGCGCGCATTCCATTGGCGATGCTGCCCGCATGATCCGCGACGATGATGCCGACATCATGCTGGCCGGTGGCGCTGAAGGCACTATCAACCCCTTGGGGATTGCCGGTTTTGCGCAAGCCCGGGCACTGAACATGACCTATAATGACCGTCCCGAGCAGGCCAGCCGCCCCTATGACAAAGACCGTGACGGATTTGTTATGGGCGAAGGCGCGGGCATTGTGGTTCTCGAAGAATATGAACATGCAAAGGCGCGCGGCGCAAAAATCTATGCCGAAGTCGTGGGCTATGGCCTGTCGGGCGATGCCTATCACGTGACCGCACCCCATCCTGAGGGTGATGGCGCGTTCCGCTCCATGCAGATGGCGTTGAAAAAGGCGGGCATGACACCATCCGATATCGATTATATCAATGCCCATGGTACATCGACCATGGCGGATACAATTGAATTAGGCGCGGTAAAGCGGTTGTTTGGCGATGCAATATCGACTGTGTCGATGAGCTCTACCAAATCTGCAATCGGCCATTTGCTCGGCGGCGCAGGTGCGGTGGAAAGCATCTTCTGCATATTGGCGTTGCGCGACCAGATCGTACCGCCCACTTTGAACCTGGATAACCCGGATGAAGGCACCGAAGGTGTCGATCTGGTTCCTCATGTCGCTAAGAAGCGTGAAGTAAAGGCTGTGCTCAACAATAGCTTTGGTTTCGGTGGAACCAATGCCAGCTTGATCATGAAAGCGGTCGATTAAAATGCCGCTTCTTGGCCACTTGAACATCGGGTTTGCCCCCGATGCGTAAACTGGCGAAATGGGCGATCATCGCAGCCATCGTGTTGCTTGCCGCGATTGGCGCCAATTTCGTTTATGGCTGGACAGCGCCTGGCCCGCTGACGCGTGAGACCTCGGTTGTTATCAAGCCCGGTTCAAGCATCACGTCGGCAGCTGAAGTTCTTGAAAAGTCCGGTATCGTCAAATCCGCAGATGCCTTCGTCAACCGCGCGAAAATATTCGGGGCGACAAGCACGATCAAGGCGGGCGAATTTATCATTCCGGCAGGGGCCTCAAACTCCGACGTGCTTGATATCCTCACGGGCGGAAAGACAGTTCAACGGATGGTCACCATACCCGAAGGTTGGCCTTCAATCATGGTGTATGAGCGCCTGATGGCGAATGACCGGCTGACCGGCTCCATACAGGTTCCGGTAGAAGGATCGGTGCTACCCGATAGTTACGCCTTTGAGAAAAACGAGGATCGCGCCGCTGTGCTGAAGCGCATGCAGGATGCCATGACACAGACCATGGCCGATCTTTGGCCCAAGCGAAGCAGCGATACCGTCGTCAAAACTCCGGAAGAAGCACTAACGCTCGCCTCTATCGTAGAAAAAGAGACCGCTTTGAAATCGGAACTTCGGATGGTCGCTGGCGTCTATTCCAACCGTATTCGGCAAGGCATGATGTTGCAGGCCGACCCCACGATCATCTATCCGATCACCAAAGGCAAACCATTGGGCCGCCGCATCCGTCAGTCCGAAATTTCGGATGTGAATGACTATAACACCTATGCCATGGTAGGCTTGCCCAAGGGTCCGATCGCCAATCCGTCACGTGCCGCAATCGAAGCTGTCCTCAACCCGGAAAATACCAAGGCTCTGTTCTTTGTGGCCGACGGCAAAGGCGGCCATGTCTTTGCAAACACTCTGCAAGAACATAACGCCAATGTCGAAAAATGGTATGCAATCCGTCGCGAACGGGGCGAGATGTAATTCTGCCCCTACGCGGACTTAAGGTTCCACAATGTTGAATGGTCCGGGCATAGGATCAAGGGCCGCCTGCAAAGCCTCAACCTGCGAACGGTCACCTTCGACCTTGAGGCCTGCACTTTCCAGCTGGGCCACGGGCAGTTTCAGGAACAAGAGTGCCAGAAAGAGCTGACGCGGGCCACTAATCGTTGCGGCTGGCGTAGGGTGCGCCGCGCCCATTTCGCTGAACATGACCGCATTTCCAACCGAAACTTTCGCCTGCTCGTTCCGGTCCGAAAAATTGAGGTTTATTGCCAATTTGCGGTTGCCAATTGCCGCAGGGTCAAGCCGCGTGGCGACTGAATCCAGCAGCAAAGCTGTTGGGACCGCCGAAATCATATCGATGCTTTGTGTGTTGATGCTGGCCTTGATACCCTGCCGCAGTTCATGCGCTGCCGTCAGAAACATGTTCCGCCAGATTGCGGATTCGGCTTGATATCCCTGTTGTTCGTAACTGTCGGCCAGCAATGCACGGCCTTCCGCATTTTTCGGATCTGCAAAGACAAGATTGTTTAGCAAATCAGACGACCAGCGGTAATCCCCTTCCGCCATTGCCTTTTTGGCCGTAGCCAGCACCTTCTTTGTGCCCCCCATCGCCGTAACCATTTTTGCGGCGCGTATCTCGGGCGGATGTGGGTTCAGGTTCGCCGGAACCGCATCATACCATCCCAGATAGAATTGATAGATCGCCTTCGAGTTATGGCTGTATGTGCCATAATAGCCCTTGTTGAACCATTGATCACCAATTGCTGCAGGCGCTTTTAGGGCCTCCGCAATCTCAGCCTGCGTCATTCCCTTGTTCATCATGCGGACGGTCTGGTCATGTAGGTAGCGGTAGTTGTCCCGCTGCCCGGTCAGCCACCCTTTGACCTCTTCCTGCCCGAACCGGGGCCAGCAATGGCTTGAGGCAATGGTATCGCTGCGATCTCCATAAAGATTGGCGGCTTCGTTGAGGAAACCAGCCCAGGCATGGGTATCGCGTACCTTTGCTCCACGCGGCGTCAGAATATTGTGAAGCGAACAGGTGGCGATTTCGGCCGCCAGAAAAGTGCGCGCCGCTGGCACATAAACATTCATTTCCGCCGGTGCTTCGGTTTCGGGTACCATCTGGAATTCGAGTGTCACACCATCGATGACCCGGGTTTCTCCCGTCTTTTGGATTTCAATCGTCGGCGCTATCAATGTGATGTCACCCCCTGCCACACCCCGGCCTATGCCGCTGCCCATCTGCCCGAACGGTCCTGGCTGTAGATGAGATCCGAACTGGAAATTTGCACGGCGGCCCATAGCTGGACCGGCCATGACATTTTCCGAAGCCGTTTCGGCCAAGAAATGCTCGGGCGCTATGATTTGAACCTTTCCGGCCTTCACATCCGCTTCGTTTACTACGCCGCGCACACCTCCAAAATGGTCGCCATGGCTGTGGCTGTAAATGACCGCACTGACCGGACGTGTGCCAAGGGTCTCATTGACCAAGCGAAGCGCGGCAGTTGCGGTTTCCCGGGTCGTCAATGGATCGATCAATATCCATCCGTTTTGTCCTTTGATCACCGTCATATTCGACACGTCGAAACCACGCACTTGCCACATGTTTTCGGACAGGGCGAACAGACCATGTTTACGCAATAAACCCATATGCCGCCAAAGGCTGGGGTTTACCGATTCGGGCGCTGTATTGCCGCTCATCCAGTCATAAGCGCCCAGATTCCAGACAATTTTGCCGTCCTTCGCTTTGATCTGCGGGTCGGATAATGTGGCTATAAATCCGCGATCCGCAAAACCGGAGTCACGGCCGTCATCCACAGGCAGGCTTTTCGCCATTGCGCGCTGCGCAGAAATCGTAGCCGCCGAAGCCGGCTTTTCGACAGGCTCTGCAAAAACAGCACCAGCAAGGCCACTAGCGCAGCCGACGAAAAACAAAGCTTTCTTGATCATGTCACTCTCCCTCAAAAGGGAGATTGCGCGCGCACCCAGGAAATGTAAAGCCGATTAGACATTTTGCCGAAGCGTAAGCCGGGTTAATAACCCATCAGACTCATAACTTCCTTACGGCTCGATTGGTCATCCAAGAAACAGCCAATGAGTTTGGATGTTACCATTCCAACGCCATGCACCTTAACGCCTCGCCCTGTCATGCAGCCATGCTGCGCTTCGATGACAACTGCCACACCTTCGGGCTTCAAATGTTCCCAGATGCAGTTTGCAACTTCGGCAGTAAGGCGCTCCTGCACCTGAAGACGCTGCGCAAATCCGTGCAGTACACGCGCTAGCTTAGAAATCCCGACGACACGATCCGTTGGCATATAGGCGATAGATGCCTTGCCAATGATAGGAGCCATATGATGCTCGCAATGCGACTGGAACGGTATGTCTTTCAACAGCACAAGTTCATGGTAACCGCCGACTTCTTGAAATGTCCGTGACAGATGGGCTGAAGGATCTTCGGCATAACCGGCACAATATTCCCGCCAAGCACGTCCGACACGTGCTGGCGTGTCTAGCAAGCCTTCACGACTAGGGTCATCGCCGGACCAGCGGATGAGTGTCCGGATAGCATCCTGAACTTCTTCAGGAACAATGACTTTGCCATTACCGTCAATTTCGTCGTTGTAATGAATATGTGCGATGGGAAACACCATTTCGGGCTTGTTCATATTAAGGCTCCCGCAAACGCGCTGTCTGCGTGGGACTGCTAATATTCTCGCCCGCCTTTCAATCCTATACAGACAATAGCCCATAGGCATTTGTCCGCAAGTGTAGAAGATTTTCGACCGATGTCGGAAACATACAAGCGATGCCTGCCGAATCCTGCTAGTTTTGATTCGTTATCCAGTTCCTCGTTTTACGGGGATTTTGGGGGGGAACGGAATTTTTGCGACCCGTTCCGTTCTCCCTCAAACATTTTACTACCCGATCGCTTGACCTGTTTTCGCCCAATCGGCGAGGAAGCCTTCAATGCCCTTGTCGGTGAGGATATGCTTGAACAGTCCCTTGATGACGGCAGGCGGTGCGGTCATGACATCAGCGCCGATCTTCGCCGCCTCAAGAACATGGATACCATGGCGGACGCTCGCCACCAAAATCTCGGTGCCGAAATCATAATTGTCGTAAATCAGACGGATGTCGCTGATCAACTGCATCCCGTCAAAGCCGTTATCGTCGTGCCGCCCAACAAAGGGCGAGATAAAGCTCGCGCCTGCTTTTGCGGCCAGAAGCGCCTGATTGGCCGAAAAGCACAAGGTCACATTGACCATCGTCCCCTCTCCTGTCAGCGCCTTGCATGTCTTGAGGCCATCTATGGTCAGCGGCACCTTGATGCAGACATTGTCCGCAATCTTGCGCAATATCTCGGCCTCTTTCATCATCGTGGCATGGTCAAGCGCTACAACCTCGGCCGATACTGGCCCATCGGTCAGCGCGCAAATCTCGCGCGTTACCTCAATAAAATCGCGGCCCGACTTCGCGATCAACGACGGATTGGTCGTCACACCATCAAGCAAACCTGTCGCCGCCAGTTCCTTGATGTCTTCAATTTCGGCTGTGTCGGCAAAGAATTTCATAATTGAGGTTACTTTCAATCGGTTTGGAATCGTGTTCCGTGCCTAGTAACAAACCCTTGGGAATCCAAGCCCGTTCAAAGGTAAATTACCGCACCAGCCCGAACACCCCAATCAGTAGGGGATCATTTGTTTTTTGCGGATCTGCGCGAATTGCCGATTCCTCCAGTCCAATGGCAGCCCAGACGCTCTCATCGGCCTTTCGGGTAATATCTTGTGCCAATGCGGCGACATCGAAACCTGTAACAGACCGAACAGCTTGACCGATGACTTGATCATCGAACAGACGCAGACCCTCGGAAATCCCCGGCAGCATCGATTCGACAAGTGCCGGGCCCATTTTACCGCGCAAAAAAGCGGTTGCCGCCTGCGGTCCGCCGCGAACGAGCGACGCAGCATCTTCGATGCTGAGATTCCGAACGGCATCGGCCACCAACGGCGCTGCCCGTTCGGCACCTTTTTCAGCTGCACGATTCAACTGGCGCTGCAAGCGGTCGCGAAACTGTCGGCTTTGCAGAACTACTGACAAGATGCCTGTGCCACGCTCTCCGCCAAGTCGATCGGGCAAAGAAATACGTGCTACGGAACTGTCGTAAAATCCACCGGGCTGCAGCAAAAGAGCAAAGGCATTTTGCGACGCGACCGTCAGTAATCGCCGGATCGCTTCAGTGAGACTGAAGGCAGGCATGCTTTGGCATCCCGGCAACATCAAAGTGGCGAGTGCGGCCCCCGAAAGCAGAATATGGCGACGGTTGGTATGAACGGTCATGTGTTGGTCTCCTCCGCAACCGCGATATCAGCAATCGCCTGCTATTTCCATGAACGCATTGCGCAAAATGGTGACGCTGCGCATTTGCATGCCTATATCGCTGTTATGAGTGCTCCCTCCAAACGTGTCCGTGTAGTCCTGCTGACGCAGGCGATCGGCCCGCTCGACTATCGTCTTCCCGACGGTATGAAAGCGGGACCGGGTTGCGTAGTGATGGTACCGCTTGGACCGCGCAAACTGCCCGGTGTCATTTGGGATGAAGACATATTTGGCGACGAGCCTATCGATGCCAAAAAATTGCGTAACGTACTCGAACTAGTCGAATGCCCTCCAATCGGACGGGGATTGCGACGGCTGGTCGATTGGGTCGCGGATTATTATCTAACGCAGCATGCTGCCGTATTGCGCATGGTGTTGGCGTCATCAGCCGCTTTTACGACCTCGGGTACCATTACCGAGTATCGCCGCACCGGATCGGAGCCGGCACGCCTAACGCCACAACGCGCCGCGGCATTGGATGCGCTGGAGGATGCACAGGGCCTAGTGCGCGAGCTTGCAGCGGAGGCTGGGGTAAGCGACAATATCATTCGCGGATTAATCAAAGCAGGCGCCTTTGAACCCGTCACCATCAGCGTCGACACCCCTTTCCCCGAGGCGCTGCCTAATTTTGCGGTGCCGGCATTGAATGAGGCGCAACAGACAGCGGCGGACGCCATGGTGTCTGCTGTACGCGAAGGGGGATTTAATACCTTTGTCCTTGATGGCGTTACCGGCTCGGGAAAGACCGAAACCTATTTCGAAGCGGTCGCTGAGGCGTTGCGGCAGAAAAAACAGATTTTGGTCCTGCTCCCGGAAATCGCACTAACACAGCCATTTTTGAAACGATTCGAAGAACGCTTTGGCGTCGAACCCGCGACATGGCATTCCAATATGCGCTCAACACAACGCCGGCGTGTATGGCGGGCCATTGCCGACGGGAGCGCCAAAGTACTAGTGGGCGCGAGATCAGCCCTTTTCTTGCCTTTTGCAAATCCCGGCCTCATCATTGTTGATGAGGCGCATGAAACCAGTTTCAAGCAAGAAGATGGCGTGAGGTATCACGCCCGTGATGTGGCAGTAATGCGTGGACGGTTTGAAGGCTTTCCAGTCGTTCTGGCATCGGCCACACCTGCGCTTGAATCGCGCCATATGGTTGCCATCGGTCGGTATAAAGGTCTGGAAATTCCTTCCCGGTTCGGCGCAGCCAAAATGCCGGAGATCAAGGCCATTGACCTGACGATCGACGCCCCCGAACGACAGCATTGGATCGCACCGACACTGCTTAAAGCGCTTGAGGAAAGATTGGAACGGGGCGAGCAAAGCCTGCTGTTCCTCAACCGTCGTGGCTTTGCACCGCTCACTTTATGCCGGACCTGCGGACATCGTTTCCAATGCCCCAATTGCACAAGCTGGATGGTCGAACACCGGTTGGTGCGCCGTTTGGCCTGTCATCATTGCGGCCATGTGATGCCCCCACCCGAAGAGTGCCCGGAATGCGGGGAGGCGGACTCGTTGGTCGCCTGTGGTCCAGGCGTCGAGCGGATATCGGACGAAGTGAACCGCCTCTTGCCAAATGCGCGAACCATAGTTGCGACATCGGACACGCTTTGGTCTCCCGAAAAGGCCGCGGAATTTGTCGCCCGCGTGGAAGGCAAGGCTGTCGACATTATCATCGGAACGCAGTTGGTTACAAAGGGCTATCACTTTCCTGAACTGACACTTGTAGGCGTCATTGACGCAGATCTCGGTCTGGAAGGCGGCGATCTGCGTGCTGCGGAACGCACATTTCAGCAGATTGCGCAAGCTGCTGGGCGTGCCGGCCGAGGTGAGAAACCCGGCGAAGTCTTTATCCAGACCCGCAATCCGAACCACCCCGTTATTGCGGCGCTGGTGGCCGGCGACCGGGACGCTTTTTACGATGCCGAGATCGAACAGCGCAAATCTGCAGGTGCGCCGCCGTTTGGAAGATTTGCGGCCATTATTATTTCATCCGAAGATGAACGCGAGGCAATCGAGGCGGCGCGAGCCATCGGCGGGGCGGCACCTCAGGCGGATGGCATGTATGTTTATGGTCCCGCACCTGCCCCGCTCGCTATGCTGCGCGGTCGTTATCGACAACGGCTTTTGGTCCATGCGCAGCGATCTGTCGAAATGCAGGCGATTATCCGTGAATGGCTGGGCGGCTTACAATTTCCTCGTGGCGTCCGCGTCGGTGTCGATGTAGACCCATACAGCTTTTTGTAATGCCGTTTTTTATACTCGCCTTTAGCGTCTTATATAGATAATACAGCCAATCGATGTTCTTCAAACGCGACAATCCACCCCCTGCGGCCCCCGACATTGACAGTCGTCTTGCGGCCTTCGATCAAGCCTATGCGGGATTGTTTCCGGAAAACCCCAAGCCATGGGAAGGCGAAGCTCAGCCGACCCTGCCGAAAAAGCCGTTTTGGGGCAAAACGCGATGGTGGTGGTTTTCGCGCATTTTTGCCGGACTTCTATTCCTTTTCATGCTGCTCATCTTGTGGCTGGCAGTGACTGCACCGCTTTCAAAGTCGCTCCAACCCATTGCCCCTCCGCGCATAACCCTTCTCGCATCGGATGGTACACCCATCGCCCGAAATGGCGCCATTGTAGACAAACCTGTCGATGTCAGCGCCTTGCCACCGCATGTAGTGCAAGCCTTTCTGTCGATCGAAGACCGTCGTTTCTATTCGCATTGGGGTATCGACCCGCGCGGATTGGCGCGTGCAGCGTGGTCAAACGCATTCGGCAGCGGCATTACCCAAGGGGGCAGCACCATCACGCAGCAGCTTGCCAAATTCACATTTTTGACACCAGAACGCAGCCTTACGCGAAAAGCACGCGAGATGCTGATCGCCTTCTGGCTTGAGGGACGTTTAACCAAAGACGAGATATTGGAGCGATATTTGTCCAACGTCTATTTTGGTGACAATGTTTACGGCCTGCGTGCGGCTTCACTGCACTATTTTTACCGCCAACCCGAACGCCTGACCTTGTCGCAGGCATCGATGCTGGCAGGCTTGGTTCAGGCGCCTTCGCGGTTGGCACCCACCAAAAACCCGGAACGCGCTGCAAAACGGGCCAGGTTGGTGCTGCGCGCGATGGTGGCTAATGGCGCCATCACTCAAGCAAAGGCCGACTCCACGCCCGTAGCGCGGCTGGACGTGCGTGTGCGCGACAGCCTTCCCACGGGCACTTATTTTGCGGACTGGGCAATTCCACAGGCTCGCCTTTTGACTGAAAGCGGTTACGCCGACGTCCGAATTACCACAACGCTGGATGCCCGCCTGCAGAATATTGCACGACGGGTGACTGGAAATGCAGGCCTTGGCAAAGCGCAAGTCGCGCTGGTTGCAATGCGGCCTAATGGCGAAGTTGTCGCGATGGTGGGAGGTCGGAGTTATAAAGATTCCACATTCAATCGAGTTACTCAAGCGAAACGGCAACCGGGATCCACATTTAAGCTTTTCGTTTATCTCGCTGCACTACGTTCCGGGATGACGCCAAATTCGTTGATTGCGGATACGCCGATCAACGAAGGCCTGTACCGACCAAAAAATTCGGGTGACAATTATCGTGGCGATATCAGCCTGAAAGAAGCGTTCGCACGTTCAAGCAACGTCGCTTCCGTGCGCCTATATCAACAGGTCGGTGGGGAAGCGGTCGCGAAAGCGGCGGAAGATTTGGGTGTAACGAGCAAGCTTAATCTGGACCCTAGCCTCGCACTTGGGAGTTCGGGTATCACACTACTTGAGTTGACTTCGGCCTATGCCGGCGTTGCCGGAAATGCCTGGCCTGTTGAACCGCACGCCTTCAAACAGGAAGAACAAGGCTGGATCGAATGGTTGTTTTCGGGCCCACGCAGCTTTAGCGGACGGACGCACCAAATGTTGCTCGATCTCCTAGGGGCAACCGTATCCAATGGAACCGGACGCGCAGCGCGCCTATCTATACCGGCCTTTGGAAAAACCGGAACCAGTCAGGACAATCGCGACGCCCTATTTGTCGGCTTTGCAGACGATCTTGTCGTAGGCGTATGGATCGGGAATGACGATAACAGTCCCTTGCGCGGCATCAATGGTGGTGGATTGCCGGCACGAATTTGGCGCGATTTCATGAGCCAAGCGATAAAGGGTGCTGCGCCAAAGGCCGCGCCAAAACCTGCAACAAAGCCGGATCCGGAAGGTCCAATCGAACCTCTCGACTTACCCGAACTTCCCGAACTGCCAGAGGGTATTAGTAACACCGATGTGCGTATCAATGAACAGGACGGGGTAACAGTCAATACCGAAGTAGGCGGTGTGCCCCTTGATATTCGCTTAGGCCGCGAAGGTGTTGAGGTGCAGCCGACGCCGAAGGAAAATGAACCTCGTCGCTGATGGCAGGTTGATTGGCCCGCGCTTTTATGGTCGACTGGCACATGCGATATTTTCTTGCGCTTCTGCTGCTCCTTACCCCCTTCGCCGTGTCACAATCGCGCGGTGACGCAAGTGACATAGCCGCTGCCACGCGCAGTGTGGTGCGGATTGCCGTTTTCAGCTCTTCTGATGGGCAACGTACATTGATCGGATATGGCTCAGGTGTGGCGGTCGCATCTGAAAAGATCATAACCAATGCGCATGTCGCAGAACCCGCGCGTACGGACGAGAGCGTAACATTCACGGTAATTCCGTCCGAAGGAAGCGAAACTTACAGCGCACGTTTGATAGCGTCATCACCAGGGAAGGATCTTGCTCTGTTGCAACTGACTGGAAATGGTCGCCTGATACCAGCCAGTTTCTTCTCTGGAATCGTTGGCGACGGCGCTGATGTTTTTGCAATCGGTTACCCCGCCAATGTCGATATTGCATTGGAACAGAGCGAAGCAGATGTCTTGCGCCCATCACCTCCTGTGAAAACGCGCGGCTCCATTTCATCGGGACGCAGTTCTAAATCGGTCGAATCCCTTCTGCACACCGCACCGATCGCACCGGGAAGCAGCGGCGGCCCATTGGCGGATTCCTGCGGTCGGGTTATCGGAATAAACAGCTTTGGGTCGGTCGCTGACGGGGGCGGCGCAGAATTTTATTTTGCCATTTCCGTGCGTGAAGTAATTACCTTTCTGCAGGGCAACGGCGTTAATCTTGCGGCGGTAACTAATGAGTGTCGTTCGGTAGCCGAGCTAACCCGCGCCGAAGCCGAACGCGAGGCCGCAATCAGGGCGAAAGTGGAAACCGAGGCCCGTATCGCGAGCGAGTTGCAACGCAGCCGTGAGGGCAAAGTGCGCAGTGATGCCGAACATGCCGTTATCGGTGAACGCGAAAACCATCTCGCTCTTGCTACACTTCTGCTTGTTGTCAGTGCGGTCGCCGGCGGGGCAGCATGGCAGTTTACAGAGCGTGCGCAGCGTGATCGGTTCAAGATCGCTGCTGGCATAGGCGGTTTTGCACTTGCTGCCGCCATTATTGTTTTCTTGGCGCGACCATCTTTTGACGAAGTTGACGAGCGCGTGCGGGCGGCGATGTCTGAAAATCTCAAAAGCGGCGTTACCCCAAACAGCGCTACTGCAACTGTCGATGCGGGAAAACGTCGGTGTGTTTTGCAGGCAGAGCGCAGTCGCGCAACTGTATCGGATACAGCCGATGTTATATTTACTTGGTCAAAAAATGGCTGTGTCAACGATCGAACCCAATATATTGATAACGCAGGTACTTGGTCGCGTAGTTTCGTCCCTAACAATGACGCGCAGGTTTCCATCGTCAGCTACGAACCTAAAAATGAAGTCTATCGAATAGAAAGGTATCTGTTGGGATTGGATGCCATGGAGAAGGCCCGGATCGCGCGGCAAAGATATGAAGTCACCAAATGTAGCGCTGACTCTAAAACGACAGACAAGATCGACAGCATGAATAAGGCTGTTCGTGAAGTACTCCCATCGTCACCGAACGAGATTCTGGTTTTTGCATGTTCGGATAACTAACAGATGGATTGTGCCGAAAGCCATTGTGTCTATTGTGGCGCAATGACCCGCATCCTGTGTTTCGCCGCAATAATCATGCTTTTGGCAGGGTGTGCCGAAGGGGTGGATAATAGCCGCGTTCGCGTAGATATCATCGAAAGCCGACCGCGCCCATTTAGTATTGCGGCCATACCGCTACCGTTAGCATCTGCCTATCTACGGGGAGCAACCGCGCAAGGTCTTGTTGCCTTCGACAGTAAAGGCCGGGTGGCGCCAGGACTCGCCAACAGATGGATCGTTACCGATGACGGTTTGAGTTACATCTTTCGCTTAAACAAAACACGGTGGAACGATGGGCGTGAAGTTACGTCGGGTGAAGTCGCCGATCTTTTAACAAGCCGCATCAGGGAATTGCGCAAAGGTCGTTTCAATTCGGAACTGGCCGTCATCGACCGCGTTGTTCCAATGACCGGCAAAGTCGTCGAAGTGCGTTTAAAGGCGCCGATGCCTTATCTTTTGGAAATGCTGGCCCAACCCGAATTCGGTCTGGCCCGTAAAGGCTTCGGGTCCGGACCAATGCAGGCAGAAAAACGCGGTGACGCAATGCAGTTGCGCCTTCGAAGTCTTGATGACGACGGTAAAACCGTGCTCGATCCGGAAACCGTGACTATCCGGAGCAGTCCGGCGTCTCTAGCATTAGCACGTTATCTAGAGGGTCAAAGTGATCTCGTAGAAGGCGGACGATTTGAAGATTTCCCGCTGTTGGAGGCTGCGCAAATAAATGCGGGTGAGATACATTTCGATCCCGTACCCGGGCTGTTTGGACTATTGTTTGTCGAAGGTGGCCCGTTCCTGTCGTCCCGTGAAAATCGCGATGCCATAGCCATGGCGATCGATCGTCCTAAGCTTTTGACTGCTTTTGACATCATGGCTTGGCGCGAAGCTTTGACGCTGGTTCCAGAGAGCCTTCCTAACCGGTTATCCATTCCCCGACCAGATTGGGCAGCCGGGCAAATCGACACGCGCAAGGCGACCGCCAAGAGGACAATTGAAGGTTGGGAAAACAGTAATGGCCAAGTACGTCCTTTGCGGGTCGCTTTACCTCGTGGCTATGGTGGACGCATATTCTTCGCCCGCCTTCGGGCAGATATGGCATCGATAGGACTTGAAGTCGAACGCGTCACAATCGACAGACCGCATGACCTCCGCTTGATCGATCGCACTGCTGATCAATCCAGTCCAGCGTGGTATATGGACCAACTGTCTTGCACCGTAAGCGTTATCTGTAGCCGAGATGCCGACCGGTTAGTTTACGAGGCCCGTATGGCAACTACGATTGAAGCCCGAGCCGATTTGCTAGCTCAAGCCGAAACCGAATTGCAGGATATGCGCAACTTCATCCCCATCGCCAATCCCCTGCGCTGGTCGGTTGCACGACCCGGTTTGCTCGGACATGTGTCGAACGGGCGCGGTTGGCACCTGTTGCAATATCTAGGGCGCGACACAACATAACAGGAAAGGAGTGCATCGGATGCCACTTTCACAAGAGCAGTTTGCCAAGTTAGCTAAAGATTTACCGGGCATGGGCAGCGATCCCCATTCTGTACGCGCGCGCGTTGAGGCGATGGAGAAAGTGCTCGAAAGGTCCTTTCATATTCCCGGAACCAAAATCCCCTTTGGTTTGGACACCGTCGTCGGGCTGGTGCCAGTGCTTGGCGATGTCGTTACTGCGGCGATGGGGGCCTATATTGTTTGGGAAGCCCGCAATCTGGGAATGTCGAAGTGGCAGCTTATAAGGATGGCAGCCAATGTCGGCGTTGATACTGCGATTGGTGCGGTGCCGCTGGTCGGCGATGTTTTCGACTTTGTTTGGCGATCCAATAGCAAGAACCTTCGGATCATCAAAAAGCATCTCGACAAACATCACCCCGGAACGCGGATTATCGAGGGTTAGCCAGATTGCTGACCTTGCGAGTTAGCAAAGCATCTTTTTGCTTCGATTCTCCACTTGAACCGCGCCACACCTTTATCGTCGCATTGTTCGGTGCACCTTGTGTGAATCGCGGGCATTTGCGGGGCTTAAAGTTTTTTCCCAGACAAATCCTCACCTCCTCTAACCAACCTTTATCGTTGGTTTTGACCTTAACCGCGTAGGTGGGCAGCCCCTCATTTAACTCGGCAAACGCTTCAGCGATGTTTGCAGCGGTCAACGCTGTTCCCCGCTCAGACTGACGCGAAAGCCGGACCATGTCGGGAAACTGGATTGCGTGAAACAAAAGCCTGGCAGCTCCAAAATAAGCTTCAGGCGTTTTGGCCATGCACGTTCCGTGCTTTGCCCATTCATGTTGCTGCAACTGGGGGGTCGGGGTCATGCACATGTTGCGCTTTATCATATCGCGCGAGAGCACGCCCACAGACCTGCAATATTGAGGATAATTCGGTCCGTTTGTTTCTGGCCAAAGGCCGTGCAATACAAATCCAAATTCACCAATGTCACCCGAACATTGGTAGCGCATGGCCGGATCACGCTCCCGCGCCCTGCATTGTTCGCGGCTCCAGCTTAACGCCAGTGTATAACCTTGGACGGGCGTGCGGCGCGCCTGCCCGGGTTTTGGCAGTTCCAAAGCTGGTCGTGGCGCATATTTGGGCGCCCGGCATTGCCAAGCCTGCGCATGCGCTGGCGCAATCGATAGCCATACACATAGCGAAAGCAGGAAAAGACGAAGCCTCATCCTTTAAGCCTGCGCAAAATCCAGTCCAATATCCGCGGCAGGCGCACTTTGCGTCAGGCGCCCAACGGAAATATAGGTCACGCCAGTCTCCGCCTTGGCACGAATTGTTTCGAGCGTGACACCACCAGACGCTTCCGTCGGAACACGGCCGGCGACCAGAGCAACTGCAGCCTTCAGTTCATCGACATCCATGTTGTCGAGCAACAAATGGTTTGCTCCGGCGGCCAGGCCAGGTTCGATCTGGGTAATTCGATCAACTTCAAGAATGATACGCGCGACACCCGCGTCCTTGGCACGCCGCACCGCTTCCTCCACGCTTCCAGCAACCGCGACATGATTATCCTTAATCATTGCGGCATCCCAAAGCCCCATTCGGTGGTTGGTGGCGCCGCCCATACGCGTGGCATATTTTTCCAATATGCGAAGCCCCGGTATCGTCTTGCGGGTATCAAGCAGGGTGCAGCCTGTGCCTTCAATCGCATCCACATATTTGCGTGTCATCGTGGCGATGCCTGAAAGATGTTGAACCGTGTTTAGCGCGGATCGCTCTGCTGTCAGCATCGCGCGTGCACGTCCTTTTAGCCACATCAAGTCCGTCCCGGCCGCTACCTGCTGACCCTCAGACGCCAAAACGTCGATTTTCATGCCGGAATCCAGATGCTTGAAAAAAGCGGCTGCGATGGGCAGCCCCGCGACCACAATTGGATCCCGGCTGTCCATGACGCCAGCAAAATGGACGTCGGACGGAATAACACTCTCTGAGGTAATGTCGCGTCCGGTTGGGCCGAGATCCTCGGAAAGGGTCGCCGCGACAAAGGACCGCAGATGAAAATCTTTCAACGTGAACTTCATGACAAAGCCAATCTAGTAGCTGAAGGAAGAGAGAGGATCGGGTTTGCTCTCGAGGAAGTTACCTATGCCCGTCCCAAATCGCCTTTTCCGACCGTACCGCTTGCCATCTCCAGCATCCGGTCAAGACTGCGCTTGGCTGCAAGCCGTACCTCCTCATCCAACTCTATCTGGGGCTGGAGGTCGCGCAGCGCGAAGTAAAGTTTTTCCATCGTATTCAATGCCATGTAGGGGCAAATATTGCACGCGCAATTGCCGTCGGCACCGGGGGCTCCGATAAACTTCTTCGAAGGCTCAGCCTTTTCCATCTGGTGAATAATGTGCGGTTCGGTCGCGACAATTAGCGTGTCACCCGTCAAAGATTTTGCGAACTGCAAGATGCCGCTTGTGGAGCCAACATAATCGGCATGATCGATAATGTGCGGCGGACATTCAGGATGCGCGGCCACTGGTACCCCGGGATATTGCGTCTTCAGTTTCAACAGCTCGGTTTCACTAAATGCCTCATGTACAATGCACACGCCGGGCCACAGAAGCATCTCGCGGTTGAACTTCCGGGATAGATAGCCCCCCAAATGGCGGTCGGGTCCAAATATGATTTTCTGCTCCGGCGGTATCTGCGAAAGGATTGTTTCGGCACTGCTGCTTGTCACGATGATATCGGACAATGCCTTCACTTCGGCCGAACAGTTAATATATGTAAGCGCAATATGATCAGGGTGCGCTTCCCGGAAAGCCTTGAATCTACCGGGCGGGCAGGCATCTTCCAAGGAACACCCGGCGGCCATATCGGGTAAGATAACAGTCTTTTGCGGGCTTAGTATTTTTGCCGTTTCGGCCATGAATTTTACGCCGCAAAAGGCAATGACATCGGCATCGGTTTCGGCGGCGCGTTTGCTGAGTTCCAAGCTATCCCCGACGAAATCGGCGAGATCCTGAATTTCCGGCTTCTGATAATAATGCGCCAGAATGACGGCGTTGCGTTCCTTTTTAAGTCGATTGATTTCGCTTAAAAGATCAACGCCTTGCAGGCTTTCACGGGTTGGAGCGTTCATTTTGGAATTCCACTATTGTCAGTATTCATCAGCGCATTAGCGCATTGGTTATGGCTTGTCTTCGCCTGCGACCTGTTTTTATTTCACAATCTCGCTCAGCGGTGTTGATTCATCCCAACGGGTTGTGACATTACCGCCAAGTTCATCTGCGAAATAGACTTGAACTTTAGCATCCAGACCGGCCGCCCGCAGTGGAGCCTGAAAATTATTGGTAATCGCCCTTTTGAATGCGTCTCGCGCGAGACGCATGGGAACCGGACCATTGGCTTGACGGGTGAGTTCAGCCACTCCTTTGTCACGGTTTGCTTCGTCTAACACATCGTCAACATTGGTGAACGCGCGCAATATACCATTCTCTCCATATTCCTGAATCGAGTTCAAATCGATCTGCGGCGGAGCCGTCTCGATAGCAGGAATCTTTACCAGCAATATACCCGTGGACGCATCCCAGCGGACATCGTCGTTGGTCAATTTGCTCAGATCGACCTCATACCTGACAAGGCCTTGCATGATCAGTGTCTTCTTCGCCGACAGGCCGAAGCGTTGTTGTTCGCTCGTGACTACAGCCGCATAATTGGCAGCGAAAGCTGACAGGCGATTTTGTTCGCGAATTCCGGTTAAGCTGGCGGTCGCAATTGTTTCGGGTGAAGGGCCGGCCCGCCACGACCGCAAGCCGTCGATAGCCCACCAAATTCCCAGCAGAAACAAGAGCGGAATCAACAACGCACCGATCCGCATCGACCAATTAGATAAGGAAAACCGGTTCATGACCGTTACATAAGCACGAATGGCATTTTCACCAATGCCATCTCGATCAGCTTGGCATCGGTGGCGGCGGACCGAACTCCCATGGTTGGACCGTTGCACCGGGATATCCATCGGTGACGGCAACGTACAGATAATCACCGATGGGTGAATTTGCGATCAGGTGCGAAAGCGGGACGATCAGTGCAATCGCAATTACGCCACGCCACCAAGCCGGATGCACGCGTCCATCGTTCCTAAGATCGCGGATCATGCCGATGACCGGAAACAGCAATGAAACCGCCAAAACAATATCGAAAGCATAACGACCCATTAGGGGCATGGGTAAGATTCGACCAAGGCCAGGACCGATGATTGCGATTGTTGCACATATGTGGAGCCGCTTATGCCAGTCCGAACTATGACGAAGTCGGATTGCAGCAGTGGTCAATAGCGCAAAGCATAACACCGTCAGCGGATTGGCGATCAGAAAATATTGCGGGAGAAAGAAGAATGGTGTTTTTCCGAGGCGTGCCACATCAATCGTAATGGCAAACCCCATGATAACGAGCAAAACGGCCCAGCCCGCGGCAATCCAGCCCAACCGCCGATGCAACGCCAAAGATCCACCGGTGGCAAGGCGCACTTGCGTCACGAACAGTACAACCCATCCCATGAAAGCTATGCCATGCACATGGACGAGAGGACGCGCAGCGAAGGTGGATCGCCCCATTGCGAAGTGCAAGGCAAAACCGGCGACGATTGTGATCGCCATAACCGTTGCCATGCGCATGAAAAAGCGGTCATCTGATGCAGCAGCCGGAGCTGCGGGCGCAAGTGTGGCCATATATCCCTCCCGATATAGTGCGCTGACCCAGCGGAGGGACTAACACCCGCTGCCTCAAAGCTCAAGCTGTTGCTGCACCGCCGATTCTTTGCCACCTGTTCCCCGAGACCGTTGCTTGCCCGCGATTTTGCAGGTCAACCAGATGCGCCAGTACAGAACGCCCCGCCGCGCCCGTGAGCCGAAGATCGAGTCCCTTGTACATTGCGGCTACCATATCGGGAATGTGGCCCTCACCGCTTTCGAGCAAATTCAGTATCTGGCGCTCCCTCTGGCGCCGGTGCCCGATCATACCACGCACCAGTTGACGGGGATTTTCGACCGCTGGACCATGGGCAGGATAATAAACCCGGTCTTCTCGGTCATAGAGCTTTTGCAAGCTTGCCATATAATCGCTCATGTCGCCGTCGGGGGGACTGACCACGCTCGTCGACCATTTCATGACATGATCGCCCGTAAAAAGGGCCCCACTTTCAACCAGCGCGTAGCAAATATGGTTCGATGTGTGTCCGGGCGTAGCCACGGCTTCCAACGTCCAGCCGTCGCCGGCAATCTGTTCACCGTCCGACAAAATCCGGTCGGGCGCATAATCTGGATCGAAGGCACTATCTGCGCGAGGGCCGTCATCTTTCAGGACCAAGGGCGCGCATCCAATGATGGGCGCGCCGGTTGCCAGCTTTAGCGGCGCCGCTGCTGGAGAGTGGTCGCGATGCGTATGCGTGCACAGGATCGCGGCGACCCGCCTTCCGTCGACCGCGCGCAATATCGCGTCGACATGCCCTTCGCCGTTAATATCCGCAGGATCACCAATGCTTTGTCCGCTTCCGCATGGCCCGGGATCAATAATGGCGACATCTTCACCTGCCCCCACCAACCATGTTTGCGTGCCGGTGTAAGTGTAAGGCGAAGGATTGGGGGCGAGAACGCGGCGGACCAGTGGTTCGTGCTGTTCGGTTTCGCCTGCGCGAATGCTGTCGGGCCAACTCATGAAACCGATATGGCGCATCGGGGTAAAAAGAAAAAGGGGGCGGTTCAAGAAAACCGCCCCGGCCGAACAAAATGAAAAGGGGAGCTTATGTTCGGTTCAGTTCACCCTGTTAATCGGCCTTGTCCGCTTGGCTTTCCAGTTTGCGGATCTGTTGCTCGAGTTTTTCGACGACTTCCTTGCGGATTTTTTCCGGGATATCTTTGTCCTTGTCGATATCGCCGCGCGCTTCGCGCAGGCCCTTGATGGCTTCGACGCGGGCTATTTTGGCTTGTCCCTTGCCGCACATGACGAGGCGGATGCGTGAGCTATTCTGCCCGTCAAAGCCGCTGACATCGGTGGTTACCGGCTGCCCTTCCTGGCAGTTCTTGGTGATTTCCTTGATATCAATCTCGGGAATATAGGATGCGATATTCATGTTGGTCATGACGCGAATGGCTTCGCGGCGGCCTACTTCGGCAGCGGCGCGGGCACCATCGGCTGCGGCAGCAGCACTATCGGCTTCAGCTTGGGCAATGTCGGCCTGAGCACGCGCACCGTCGGCTTCGGCAAGCGCCTTGTCCGCTTCAAGCCGTGACTTCTCCGCATTCTCGATCCATTGCTCGACTTCCTGTTCGGTCAGCTTCTTGTCGGTGCGGAAGATGAACGTCTTTCCATCCCGTTCGACCTTGGTGACTTCACCGTCCCCGTCATGGCCGACAACATTTATGGTTTCGCCATCCTTTTTGATCTTGATGATCTGGACGTTCCGCTTGACCGGTTCAGCTTTTCCATTTTCCGCTGCCGCCTCGTCCTGGGCTACTACCGCCGGAACAATCGTTGCGGTCAAGGGCAGTATGACGGCCGCTGCGGTCAAAATTCCCAGTTTGCCGAGTAGCCGGCGCTGGGTGCTGGCGTCTTTCATTGTAAGCCTCCTCAGTCTTTCTATTATGGTTTTTGGCGAATTGAGCGCCGTTGCGAATGTCGGCACGCCGTCAAAGGCGGTGCGTGCCAGCGCCTGTCCGTAGATAGCGCGAACTTCTGCGCCTTTTCCGGCGAGAACGCGGGCGTCGCAGGCGGCTTCCTGATCGAAACGGAATGCGTTCCAGCTCATCCAGGCAACCGGGTTGAACCATTGCAGGCACAGGATGATGAATGCGACCAGATTGGCGAAGAGATCGCCTGATTTATGGTGCGCCATTTCGTGGGCCAGTGCGAGTTCGCGTTCGGCGGGGGTGTAGGTTTTTGTGAAGTCCAGCGGTACGGCGATGTAGCGTTTGAACAGGCCGAAGGCGAGTGGTCCGGCGACGAGGTCGGATGCCACCACCTTGACGCCCTCAATCTGCGCGATTTCCTCGGCTTCTGCGAGGAGGTCGTCGCGCATTGAGGCGTAGCGGATCATCTGGACGATGAAGAACAGCACCGCACCGCCCAGCCAGAATGTAATGCCCAGCGCCATGAAATCAACGGTTGCAACCGCGCTGCTTGCCGAGTTTGTTAACTCGGCTGAAGCATCCGACGGTATTTGGGTCAGGACCGAATGGCGGACGGCATCGCTGATGGATTGGCCGTTTTCCGCCAAAGGCACAGGCTCGCCCTCTAGGCTGGGCATCAGCAGGCGGGCGGCGGGGACGAGCCAGAGGGCGTAGGCGACGCCGGGGCCGAACAGCTTGGCGACCGGTTTGCGGACACATAAAATTGCGGCCATCAGCAATGTTGTTACCAACAAGCTGTCGACCAGCCATGTTTGACTGAATTCAACGCTCATGACTTCATCTCCCTCAGCAATCTCTCAATCTCGGAAATGTCCGCATCGCTCAGCTTTTCCTGCTCGGCGAGATGCGCGACCAGCGGCATGAACTTGCCGCCGAACAGCCGGTCGACCAGCCGCTTGGATTCATGGGAGACATAATCCTCACGCTCGACCAGCGGCGAATAGAGGAAACGGCGGCCATCGGCGCGATGTTCGACCGCCGCCTTGGCCAGCAGGCGCGACAGCAGCGTCTTGACCGTCGGCAGGGACCAGTCGCGATCCGCCGGAATCCGCTCCGCCACTTCGGTCGCGGTCAGCGGCGCCTGTTCCCACAGGATTTCCAATACCGTCAGCTCTGCGTCACTAATACGTTCAAGGGTCATTACATATTCTCCGACTACAGACGTAATCGATTCGATTACAGATGTAAACGTCGTTTGTCCGCGCCCGTCGGTTTTTTGTCGAACTTCTTTACAGCAGCCAACATGGTTAATGCCGCGGTAACCAGCTAACCCCTTGTTTTTAATAGGCAGCGTAAAACTGGCACGGGGAGTGCATTACTATTTGCGTTCAACACCCCACAAACAAGGACGGGTGGTTTGCTACTGGTCTCGCACCACCCGTCCTGGTTTACCCCCCAAAAAAATGCATAAAAAAAGGGCCGGAACCCATATGGATTCCAGCCCCCTTTGGTGCGACCCTATTTCAGGTCATTGTTAGATGCGGAACCGCAGCGAAGCGCCCATATAACGGTCGGCGTCGCGCGGAATATGCAGACGCTGTCCGGCGCTGGTGTTCAGCAGGACATAGCTTTCGTCGGTGATATTCTTCATGATGAAGGTAATCCGCCAGTTGTCGTCGGCATCCGAATAGCCCACGCTCGCATTCCACAGGCCATAGGCATCGATCGGGCCGCTCTGGCCGAGATCGGAGAACTGGCTGCTGACATGGTTGTAGCTGGTCCGGACATAAACCTTGGCTTCGGCGCCAAAGATGTTGAACGGCGTTTCATAAGCCGCACCGATGTTCCAGCTCCATTCAGGCGCCAACGGCAGTTTCGTGCCGTTACGGGCGTCCGGTGCGTTGGTCAGCGGGTTGGGGTTGAAACGGCGGACCTTGGCATCGGCGTAAGCCACGCTGCCGAACAGGTCGAGACCTTCAACCGGATTGGCAAGCGCGTCCAGTTCGAAACCGGTGCTGCGAACCGTACCCGCATTGGTCAGGTTGGTCACAACAGCGCCATTCAGCAACACGAAGTTATTCGCCTGGAACCCGTCATAGGTCACCTGGAACGCCGAAGCGTTCAGCTGGATACGATTGTCGGCGAAACGGCTCTTGATACCCAGTTCGAACGAATCCGACGTTTCTTCATCAATCGGAACCGAGTTGGTCGGCGCTGTATGGTTGAAGAAGACGTTGAACGCCGGGCCCTTATAGCCGCGGGTGTAGCTGCCGTAGAGCATCACATCGTCGGACGGCTTCACGGTGAGGACGGCCTTGCCCGAGAAGTTGCTGTTGGACGACGATCCGGTCGACAGCACAGTGCCGTTACCGCCACTGGCGACCGTTCCACCTGCAGGTGCACCCGAAACGCCGGGGCCGGTTGCGGGCAGACCCGTGGTGCGGTTGACACCCGGGAAGCGACGATGGGCATAATCGATCGAGTCATGCGTCCAGCGAAGACCAACCGTCAGACCGATCCAGTCGGTGAAGTCATAGGTTGCCTGACCGAACAGGGCGTAGTTTTCGATATTCACAAGGCTGTTCGACGTTGCGGTCGGGAACAGCGTGTTGACCGTGTCGGTCAGGTTGCATGGACGTGCGCCGGACACCGGATCAATCGGCAGGGTCGATGTCGTGCAGGAAACAACCTGACGGGTGAAGTCCTGCGTGTTTTCCGACTTCCAGTAGAAACCACCAACCTGATATTTGAACGCCTTGCTCTGGTCCGAGGCCAAGCGCAGCTCGAGGCTCTGCTGATCGGTTTCGACGAAGCCACGGTCATGCAGTTCAGGAGTTCCGACAATCGCGCGCGGCAGGAAGTCGCCTTCACGCAATTCGGTGTTGTTCCAGTTACGATAGCCGTAGATCGCGCTCAGCACATGGTCGCTGAAAACGTCAAAATCAGCATTGACGGTCAGACCCCATTGGCGATCGAGCGACTGGGTGACGAGATTGTGGCTTACGAACCGCTGGTTTTCGCCCTGCGCTACGCCGAGCGGCAGGTTCAGTTCAGCGTTGAGCTGCGCGCCACGCGATACGCCGGTGACTTCACCGCAGCAATCGTCATCGGCTTCATAATAGTCAGCGATGATCTTGATCCGTGCAGGACCATTGTCGAAATCGAGCAGGCCGCGGAAACCGAGATGCTCATAACCATTGATCTTGCTGTCCTTGGTCTGGAACGGAGCGACATTGGTGATGTTGCCTTTATACTTCCCAAAGAAGGCATTGGCGCGGAATGTCAGATTTTCGGCCAGCGGGCCCGAAATGGTGCCGCGTGTGCGGACTTCGTCGCCTTCATAATATTCAGCGGTGAATTCACCTTCAAGCGTGTCTGTGCCGCCCTTTGAAACAACGTTGATCAAACCGGCCGACGCGTTCTTGCCGAACAGCGTGCCCTGGGGTCCACGCAGGATTTCGAGACGCTCGATTTCGACCAGATCGGCAAAGGCCTGACCGGAACGGCTGAGAACGACGCCGTCAACAACGGTCGAGACACTGGGTTCAGCAGCGATCGAGAAGGAAATGGTACCAACGCCGCGCAGAACGACGGCGGAGTTTGCATTGGTTGTGCCCTTGCGGAAGGTAACCGAAGGAACCAGCTGGCCCAGATTTTCAAGGCTGGTGGTACCGGCGGCGGTCAGCGCATCACCCGACACAGCGGTAATGGCGATCGGCACGTCCTGCACATTTTCTTCGACCTTCTGTGCGGTCACGACGATTTCTTCGACCTGCGCCATCGCAGGCGCACTGAAACCGAGCGCAGCAGCACAGCCGCCCAGCAATGTGGCACGGATCAGATTACGGTTATGGAACTTGGAACTTTGCATAAGGCACCTCCCTTAAATTCGGCCACCCAATTCTCAACTATTTTGCTTGAGTTAATGCAAGCAAGAGAAGTTTTAGCGGGTTATACCGTTCGTAATTCGGCCCTCTAACCAGATTGACTTAATATGTCTAGCGGTGTCATATAGGCGGACACATTATCGCAACGACTGTGGCAAGGATGCCATAGTCCTTCTAAACCGGAGAGAGGGAGAGCGCAGTGCCATCGCAGATCATCATGCACGCCGATGGCTTTGACCTTTTTGCCGGAGAAATCTGCGTCCTGTCGCACCGCACCCATGCCCCTGCCTTTGCCATCGGCATCGGCAAACCGGACATGGAAATGGTGCGCGGCAATTTCCGGATCGGCGACGATCTGCACCTGCGACTGCCACTTGATTGCTTCGCCAATGACAAAGGTGCGATTCGCCTTTGGAGCAGCGACCGGCCCGATTCGATCCTGGGAATCAAGGTCGATGTGGATGCCCGAAAACTGGCGTTGCGAATCCGCTGCACCGACGATGCGATCAACCGGCTGTGGATCGATATGCGCAGCGAAAACGGCGAGGCCTTTTGGGGCGGCGGGGAACAAATGTCCTATCTGCGCCTCAATGGACGGAGCTTTCCCTTCTGGACATCCGAACCGGGTGTCGGCCGCGACAAATCGACCAAGCTGACCCAGACCATGGATGCCGAAGGGCTGGCAGGCGGCGATTATTGGACCACCAATTATCCGCAGCCAACCTGGCTGAGCTCCCACAATTATGCCGTCCACCTTGATACCGCCGCCTATTCGGTCCTCGACCTGACAGACGGGAGTCGCGCCGGAATTGAATGCTGGAAAGCCGATCTAAATCTGGAGCTGTTCACGGCATCCGGACGGACCGAACTAGTCCGCCAGATGTCCGACCGCTTCGGCCGTCAACCCCCCTTGCCCGACTGGGCCATTTCGGGTGCGATTGTCGGCCTGAAAGACGGGCAGGATACATTTTCGCGTTTTGAAAAAATCGCCGCCTCGGGCGCGGCACTGACCGGGCTATGGTGCGAAGACTGGATCGGCATCCGCCAAACCAGCTTTGGCAAGCGCCTGTTCTGGGACTGGCAATGGAATGCAACGCGCTACCCCGACCTTCCCGACCGGATCGCCGCACTGGCGGAACGGGGCGTGCGCTTTCTGGGCTATGTGAACCCGTATCTCGCCGTCGATGGACCGCTTTTCGCCGAAGCGGCCGCGCTTGGCTATCTGGCTTTGCGGCAGGACAGTGACGAACCCTATGCCGTCGATTTTGGCGAATTTGACGCAGGCGTGGTCGATTTCACCAATCCCGACGCAGCGGCCTGGTTTTCTGAACGGATCATCGGGCAGGAAATGCTTGATTTCGGCCTGTCGGGCTGGATGGCGGATTTCGGCGAATATCTGCCCACCGATGTGCGGTTGTTCGACGGATCCGACCCTATGGAGGCGCATAACCGCTGGCCGGTTCTGTGGGCCAAGGTGAATGCCGATGCCATCGCGTCGCGTGGCAAGACGGGCGAAGCGACCTTTTTCATGCGCGCGGGTTATTCGGGTGTGCAAGCCTATTGCCCTTTGCTGTGGGCCGGTGACCAATGCGTCGATTTTTCACGCCATGACGGGATCAACACCGTCCTGACCGGCGCCCTGTCCTCAGGTCTGCTTGGCAATGCCTATCATCATAGCGATCTGGGCGGATACACCAGCCTGCACGGCGTAGTGCGCACGGCCGACCTGATGCACCGCTGGATCGATATGGCCGCCTTTGCCCCTGTCATGCGCAGCCATGAAGGCAACCGGCCCGCCGACAATCTGCAGCTGGACAGCAACCCGGAATTCCTCACCCATTTTGCGCGGATGAGCCAGGTGCACGCGCGCCTTGCCCCCTATGTCCGCGCACTATCGGACGAGGCGGTAGCCACCGGCTTACCGCTTCAGCGTCCGCTCTTTCTGCATTATGATGATCCCGCCTATTATGATGTGCAGGACCAATATCTATACGGTGCGGACATGCTCGTGGCACCCGTGGTCGAAGCCGACCAGACGGGACGCGATGTCATCCTGCCCGAAGGAAAATGGGTGCATCTGTGGTCGGGAGTGGAATATACCCAAGGCACGCATGCGATCGCCGCGCCTAATGGCCAGCCGCCTGTATTCACTCGCAAAGACAGTAAGTTTGCGCCATTATTCGCCTCCCTGACGGAGGAGTTTGGCGCATGAGTCCCAACAGCAATATTCGCGCGAATATCCGCGATGTAGCAAAGCTCGCCGGGGTTGCGGTCAAGACCGTCAGCCGCGTGCTCAACAACCATCCCTATGTCAGCGCCACCACCAAGGCGAAGGTCGATGCAGCGATGGCCGAACTCGGCTTTTCGCCCAGCATTGCCGCGCGCATTTTGGCGGGGACGAAATCCGGGCAGATCGCGCTGATCTACGACAATCACTCACCTTATTATATGCACCAGATCATGCAGGGATGCTGGGACCGTTGCCATAGCGAAGGGATGCGCCTGATTGCGCAGCCTGTCGATGTGGCGGACCCCGATGTCGGCGAACAGGTGCGCGGCATGGTGCGCCAGACGCATGTTGACGGCGCAATCCTGTCGTCGCCTGTCACCGACTGCGCGCCCGTGCTTTCCGCGCTGGAGGCGCTCAACATTCCCTTCGTCCGCATTTCGCCCGGCACCAACCATGCGCTGACATCTTCAGTGTTCATGGACGACACGCAGGCCGCCGACGACATGACTACCCACCTGATCAATATCGGCCACCGCCGGATCGGCTTCATCATCGGCCACCCCAATCATATGGCGAGCGCCGAACGGCGCGCAGGTTATGAGCGGGCATTGAGCCGCGTCGGCATCTCGGTCGACCCTGCGCTCATTGCCGAAGGGCAGTTTGATTTTGAAAGCGGCGTGGCGGCGACGGAGAAATTCCTGTCGCTGAAAAGTCCGCCAACTGCCATTTTCGCCTCGAACGACGACATGGCCTCGGGCGTTTTGGCCGTCGCGCATCGCCGGGGCATTCAGGTACCCGAACAGCTTTCGGTCGGCGGATTCGACGACACCACGCTGGCGCGGGTCGTCTGGCCACCACTGACGACCGTGCGCCAACCGGTGCGCGACCTCGCATCGACCGCAGCCGAGCTGTTGTTCGGCGAAGGCGGGATCGAGCATCGCCGCCTGCCGCACGAACTTGTCATACGCGAATCCACATCACCACCTTCACAGAAGAGCAAGAAAATATGACTTTACCCTCCCCGCCGACCACGCGCCCATTGGGCAAGAGCGGCATTGAAATTTCCTCCATCGCCTGGGGCATGTGGCGCTTTGCCGGACTGGAACTGTCCGCCGCACGCGCCGCCATCGATGCCGCGTTTGAAGCCGGCATCACCCTGTTTGACACCGCCGACATCTATGGTTTTGGCGAGCAGGGCTTTGGCAAGGCGGAAGAGTTATTGGGCCGCGTCTTTGCCGATGCGCCGGAATATCGCGACCGGATGGTACTGGCGACCAAGGGCGGCATCACCCCGCCCACGCCCTATAACAGCAGCGCCGAATATCTGACAAAAGCCATCGACGACAGCCTGCAGCGGCTGGGCACCGACCGTATCGACCTGTGGCAGATCCACCGGCCCGACATCCTGACCCACCCGCAGGAAATCGCGCGCGCGGTTGAAGCAGCGCATAGCGCAGGCAAGATCCGCGCCTTTGGCGTGTCGAACTTCACGCAGGCGCAGATCAGCACGCTGGCGCAATTCAGCGCGGTGCCGATTGTGTCGACGCAGCCCGAACTGTCGCCGCTGCGGATCGATACAATCGAAAATGGCGAACTGGATCAGGCGATTGCCATGGATATGGCTGTCCTGGCCTGGTCGCCCTTGGGTGGCGGGCGGATCGGTGACCCTTCCAATGAACGCGAGCAGAATGTGGCAGGCGCCCTTTCGGGTGTAGCTGCATCGCATGGCGTGTCGCGCACGGCGGCGGCCTATAGCTGGATCATGGCGCATCCGGCGCGTCCCATCCCCATCGTTGGCTCGCAAAATCCGGCGCGTATCGCCGAGGCCGCCGATGCCTTCAAAATCACATGGACCCGCGCGGACTGGTACAGCGTGCTGGTCGCCGCAAGAGGAGTGCCCCTTCCATGAAGCCTGTTGAAGTCAGCTGGTTTTCCGCCCTGTGCGATGACGACTATGAATTTCTGGGGCAACCCGACCCGATGCTGGCGTCGAGTTGGGAGCATTGCCGCAATATCGTTTTGAACGCCGAAAAGGGCGGGTTTGATAATATCCTGCTGCCTTCGGGCTATGCGCTCGGCCTCGACACCACCGCCTTTGCGAGCGCGATTGCGGTGCTGACGACGCGGATCAAGCTGCTGATGGCGGTGCGCGTCGGTGAAAGCTGGCCCCCGCAACTGGCGCGGCAGATCGCGACGCTGGACCAGATTTCGGGCGGGCGGCTGAACGTCAACATCATCTCCTCCGACCTGCCCGGCGACCAGATGGACAGCGAACCCCGCTATCGCCGCACGGTGGAGGCGATGCATATCCTGAAGACGCTGCTGAATGGCGAGCATCTGTCGATCGACGGCGAGCATTACAAGATCGACCTCGACCCGCCGCGGATGAAGACCGTCAGCGGCAAATGCCCGCCCCTCTATTTCGGCGGCCTGTCACCTGCAGCCAAGGAAGCGGCGGCCGAAGGGTGCGATGTCTACCTGATGTGGCCCGAAACGGTGCAGGGCGCGAAGGACCTGATCGACGACATGACCGCGCGCGCCGCGAAGTTCGGGCGTACGCTGAAATATGGCTTCCGCAGCCATGTCATCGTCCGCGAGACCGAAGCCGAAGCCCGCGCCTATGCCGACCGCCTGCTGTCCAAACTGGATGCGGGAACCGGCGAGGCGATACGCAACAAATCGCTCGACGCGCAAACCTTCGGTGTCGCGCGGCAGGCGGAATTGCGCGAGGCGGCGGCGGCCAATGACGGCTATATCGAGGATAATCTATGGACCGGCATCGGCCGTGCCCGCTCCGGCTGCGGCGCGGCCATCGTCGGCGACCCGGACCAGGTGCTCGCCAAGCTGGAAGCCTATAAGGCCGTCGGCATCGAGGCGTTCATCCTGTCAGGCTATCCGCACATCAACGAATGCGACATGTTCGCCCGCTATGTGCTGCCACGGCTGGAGCATGGGCGGCTGGAGATTTAGTCCCCCAGACCCGCCATCCGCTCGGCCTGATCCTCGGCGATCAGCGCGTCGACCATCTCGCCCAGCCCGCCGCCTTCCAATATTTCGGGCAGCTTGTGCAGGGTGAGGTTGATGCGGTGGTCGGTCACCCGGCCTTGCGGGAAATTATAGGTGCGGATGCGTTCGGAGCGGTCGCCGGAACCGACCATCGCCTTGCGCGCCTCGGCCTCGGCACCTTGCGCCTCGTCGCGCTCTTTTTCGTACATGCGGGCGCGCAGCACCTGCATCGCCTTTTCCTTATTCTTGTGCTGGCTGCGCCCATCCTGACAGGTCACCACAATCCCGGTCGGTAGATGCGTAATCCGCACGGCAGAGTCGGTCGTGTTCACATGCTGCCCGCCGGCCCCCGACGCGCGGTATACGTCGATCTTCAGATCGCGGTCCTCGATATGCACATCGACCTCGGTCGGTTCAGGCAGGACCGCCACGGTCGCCGCGCTGGTGTGGATGCGCCCGCCGCTTTCGGTCACCGGCACGCGCTGCACCCGGTGGACGCCGCTTTCGAATTTCAGCTTGGCAAACACGCCATTGCCCTTGATCGAGGCGACAATTTCCTTGAACCCGCCCACATCCGAAACACTCAAAGAAATCGGCTCGACCTTCCACCCCTGCCCCGCGGCATAGCGTTCATACATGCGATAGAGGTCACCGGCGAACAAAGCCGCCTCATCCCCGCCGGTGCCCGCGCGGATTTCGAGCATCGCAGGGCGTTCATCGGCGGCGTCTTTCGGCAGCAGCGAAATGGCCAGCGCGGTTTCAGCCTCGAACAATTGCTGGGTCACATCCTCCAGCTCTTCAACCGCCATGTCGTGCAGTTCGGCATCGGACGAATCCTTGACCATATGCTGCAGCGTCTCGATTTCCTTGCGCAGACGCCGCACCGTTTTGGCGGCGACAGCAACAGGTTCCAGCTCGGCATATTCCTTCGAGGCGGTAACAAATGCATCGCCTTCGAGTTGCCCGGACGCCATCCGCGCCTCAAGCTCGGCAAAGCGCGATTCAATCTGCGCGATCCGTTGCGGGGAGATTTTAGTCATGTATCAATTAAAGCGATACGAAAATTGGGGCGAATTCCATGGTCATCAGCGTCAGCATCATCAGCTTTCAATTTCGATCGGAATACTTGCATGAGCTTCTCTTCTAAATCGATCGAATAGATATCATTACTCAACCTTCTTAAATTTAAAAAGATTGCATTTTCTTTTTGCGCGACCGTTAGAATTATCGGGTAACCTTTAGCTTTTAATTTATCAAAAAGCTTATTTACTGAACCTTTGTAAATAAGTTCAGCATTGATACTTTCTCGTCTTATCGCCGCGACCAATTTTACTGCTGCAGAAGCCGCCTCTTGACCACTCAAAATTACCGCTGGCCCCAATTTATCAAGGACAGGTTGCTCCACCAGCATCGCCAACCGCTCAATCCCGGCCGCCCAGCCGACCGCAGGGGTCGCAGGACCGCCCAGATTCTCGATCAGCCCGTCATAGCGCCCGCCACCGAGTACCGTGCCCTGTGCGCCCAACCGGTCGGTGACGAATTCAAAGGCCGTGTGGCGGTAATAATCAAGGCCACGCACTAACGCCGCATTGCGGGTCCATGCCACACCCGCTGCATCCAGTCCGGCGGTCACCGCTGCAAAGAAGTCGCTGGCTTCGGCGGACAGGAAATCGTCGATCTTCGGGGCCGCGTAGGCGATACCGCGATCATCGGGGTCCTTGCTGTCCAAAATGCGCAAGGGGTTCTTTTCCAACCGGGCAAGGCTGTCTTCGGAAAGAACATCGCGATGGTCGTTGAAATAACTGACCAGCGCCGCGCGCCAGGCATCGCGGCTGGGTGTGTCACCCAGCGTGTTCAGTTGTAAGGTAACGCCGTCATCAATGCCCAATTCCTTGAGCAACTGGTCCGCCATGACAAGCAATTCGACATCGGCGGCAGGTTCCGCCGCGCCGATGATTTCCGCGTCAATCTGGTGAAATTGGCGATAGCGCCCCTTTTGCGGGCGCTCGTAGCGGAACAGCGGGCCATGCACCGACAGCTTCATCGGCGCATATTGCTGCCAGCCATTGGTCAGATAGGCGCGCGCAATGCCTGCGGTAAATTCGGGCCGCAACGTGATGGAATCCCCGCCGCGATCTTCGAAGCTGTACATTTCCTTGGAAACGACATCCGTCGCTTCGCCCAGGCTACGGGAAAAGACAGCGGTCGGCTCGATCACCGGCAATTGCAGGCCCTTGAACCCGTAAAGCCGCCTCACCCGTTCAAAGGTCGCCACGACATGCGCGAAGCGTTCCTCGGTTTCACCGAACATATCCTGGGTGCCACGAACGGGCTGCGGGGTCTGTATCTTTGCCATCGGCAAGCGCCCTAGCGCCAATTGCCGGAGAGGGGAATAGTGCTTTGGTTTCTGCAGAGGTTGGGGATAGTCCTCAAACGCGTCTTCCCCTCTCCCCTTCAGGGGAGAGGATACGGAGCCTTGGCCGACAGGCCTAGGCGGAGTTGGAGAGGGGCTCCGACGGTGAAGGCGATGCGCCACCTTCCCCTCTCCACTCCGTCTAATGGCTAAAGCCATAAGACTGCGCACCTCTCCCCTAAAGGGGAGAGGCCAGTGCCTCGTCTTCTGACGAGCCCCCCTCACATTCCACTGGACGCCCGCAATCACATCCGCCAAAACCCGCGTCCATGAATTCACGCACATTGACGCGCGCACTTGCCGCACTCGCCCTTTCCTCCAGCCTTGCTTCCGCGGCTTACGCCCAGAAAAGCGCACCGCAACCGGTGCCGATTGTCGATCGGGTGCCCGAACCGGAAGACCGTCCCCTGCCCGCGCCTATGGTGCTGGAGGTGGATGCGACCGATGTTGCGCGGGCGATTTTCCGCGTAAAGCAAACCATCCCGGTCGAGGCGGGCAAGCCGCTGACGCTGCTCTATCCCCAATGGTTGCCGGGCAAGCATGGCCCGCGCGGCGCATTGGCCGAAATGACGGGGCTCAAGGTCCGTGCAGGCGGCAAGCTTCTCGAATGGACGCGCGATCCGGTTGAAGTCTACGCCTTCCATGTCGATACCCCCGCCGGAACGAAGTCGGTCGACGTAGAATTCCAGTTCACATCCCCCGTGCGCGAAAGCGAAGGACGCATTGTTGTCACGCCCGCGATGATGAATGTGCAATGGGAACAGGTGTCGCTTTATCCCGCCGGTCACTTCACGCGCGCTATCGAGGTGAAGCCTTCGATCACCCTTCCGTCCGGCTGGACCGGCGTTGCGGCCCTGGATGGCGGCAAGGTAACGGGCGACCGCATCGACTATGCGACGACCAGTTATGAAACATTAGTGGACAGCCCGATGTTTGCCGGACCCCATTATCGCAAATGGGATCTGGGCAATAAGGTGACGCTGAATGTATGGGCGGATGAAGCCAAATATCTGGATGCAAAGCCCGAGCATATTGCCGCGCACAAGGCGCTGGTCGACGAAGCCTTGGTCCTGTTCGGGTCCAAACATTTCGACCGCTATGAATTTTTGCTGGCGCTGACCGACGAATTGGGCGGCATCGGGCTGGAGCATCATCGCAGTTCGGAAAACAGCCGCGATACCGACTATTTCACCAAATGGGCCGACAATGGTTCGGAACGCGGCCTGTTGCCTCATGAACTGACACATAGCTGGAACGGCAAATTCCGCCGGCCATCCGAAATGTGGACGCCCAATTATTCGACCCCGATGCGCGACAATCTGCTGTGGGTCTATGAAGGGCAGACCAGCTATTGGGATCTCGTCCTTGCGGCCCGTTCCGGCTTGCAGACCAAGGAAATGGTATTGGCCGAGTGGGCCCGCTATGCCGGTTTCTATGCCGAACAACCCGGCCGCGACTGGCGTTCGGTCGAAGATACCACGCATGATCCGATTTTCGGTGCCCGCAAGCCCAAACCCTTTTCCAGCCATGCGCGCGGTGAAGATTATTATAATGAAGGCTCGCTGATCTGGCTTGCCGCCGACATGACCATTCGGGAATTGTCCAAGGGCAGCAAATCGCTCGACGATTTTGCCAAAGCCTTTTTCGGCGTACGCGATGCCGATTGGGGCGTGCTGACCTATGATTTCGACGAAGTTGTCCGCACCCTGAATGCGGTGCAGCCCTATGATTGGGCGACCTTCCTCGACACCAAATTGCGCAAACCCGGACAACCTGCCCCGCTGACAGGCTTTGAAAAGGGCGGGTACAAGCTGGTCTGGAAAGAAGAACCTAATATTTTCGACCGCGACCGGATGAAAGATGGCGGCAGCACCGACCTCACCCACTCGCTCGGCCTGACTGTCGACAAGGAAGGCAAGGTCACTTCGGTAATGTGGAATGGCCTGGCGTTCAAGGCCGATATCGTCAATGGCGCCAAGATTTTGGCCGTAGGCGGCGTGGGCTTTACCAAAGACCGGCTGACCGAAGCGGTTACGGCGGCCAAAGATGGCAAGACGCCGATCCGGCTGATCATCGAACGTAACAAGCGTTTTGAACAAATAGACATCGCCTATTCAGGCGGCTTGCGCTATCCGCACCTCGAATCTGCGGGCAAGGGTGAAACGGCGATAGACCGGTTGCTTGCCCCGCGGCGTCCTAACAAATAACCGAAGAAAGCATTCTCCCATGCGTATCGACCTTATCCCTGCCGGCGACGATGTTCCCGAAAGCCTGAATGTCCTGATCGAAGTTCCCATTGGCGGAGAACCGGTGAAGTATGAATTCGACAAGGCATCGGGTGCCCTGTTCGTCGACCGTTTCCTGCACACCCCAATGCGCTACCCCGCTAATTATGGCTTTGTACCGCACACGCTGGGCGAAGATGGCGATCCGCTGGACGCTTTGGTCGTCGCACGTTCGCCGATCGTTGCCGGTGCCGTGGTCAAATGCCGCCCGATTGGCGTGCTGATGATGGAAGATGACAAGGGCGGCGATGAAAAGCTGCTTTGCGTGCCCGTCAATGCGACTTTCCCTTATTATGCGGACGTCGTGACCTATAAGGATATGCCGCCTATCGTGCTGCAACAGATCGAGCATTTCTTCACCCATTATAAAGACCTTGAACCCGGCAAATGGGCAAAGCTCAACGGCTGGGGCGACGAAAAGGACGCGAAACGCATCATCATGGATTGCGTCGCCCGCGCCAAGGAACATGGCGTATGATGCGGAGTGCACTCGTCGCCGTATCGGTGCTGGCCTTATCCGCCTGCGCCACGCCGGAAACGCGAGTGCGCACGGCGTTGATGGACGCCGGACTTTCCAAGCCCATCGCCTCGTGCATGGCTGACCGCATGGTCGACCGGTTGTCGCTAATCCAGCTCAACAAGCTATCCGGCCTCAAAAAGCTGCGCAACAAGGATGTGCGCAAGCTTTCGGTGGACGAATTTCTGAAGCGCACCAAGTCGCTCCAAGACCCCGAGATTCTCGGGGTCGTGAGCTCATCCGGCCTGATTTGCGCCGTTAAGGCCTAAGCGAAGAGCTTCGCCAGTACCGACAACCAGCCGCCGTCCGCCTTTGGCGTGGTTGGCGGCGTAAAGTCGGCGCATTCCAGACAACGTGCCTGCACGCCTTTGACGCCGGTCAGCATGTCGAGATCGGCAGCCACGCGCTGCACGAACAATTGCTGCTGCCATGCGGCTTGGGCGAAGACATCCATGGGCGCAGCAACGCTCGCCCGCTTGGGCATCAAGCCGCCGAGGAGCGATCCTGCAAAGTTGGGTTGTGGCTCAATGTAGACGGCGTGCCAGCCGTCGGCCTTCAATCCGGCGCGTTTCGCCGCTTCGGCCAGGGCATCGTCCATGCCGCCATAGCGGTCCACCAAACCAATTTGCCGTGCGGTGCCACCGGCCCAGACGCGGCCTTGTGCAATGGCATCGACCTGTTCAGGAGTCTTTTTGCGGGCGGTCGCCACACGGCTAATGAATTCACGGTAGCCATTTTCGATGGCGCTTTGCGCGACGCGGTCGAATTCGGGGCTGAAACCACCCAGCACATCAGGCTCGCCTGATAGCGGCGTAGTTTTCACGCCGTCGGCGTTAACGCCGATCTTGGCAAGGCCGGCCTGCGCACTCGGAATTACGCCGAAGATGCCGATGGAGCCGGTAATGGTCGATGGTTCGGCAAAGATGACATCAGCGGGCAAGGATACCCAATAACCGCCGCTGGCCGCGAGGTTGGCCATCGATACGATCACGGGAATTTCCTTCGCCTTGGCCGCTTCGATGGCGAGACGAATTTTCTCCGATGCGGTCACCGATCCGCCGGGGGAATCCACGCGGACAACGAGCGCCTGTAAATCCTTATTGTCGATCGCATCGTAAATCAGGCCGCTGATGGTATCACCCGCCGCGGTGCCCGGTCCTGCTTCGCCATCGACAATGGTGCCGGCAATGGTCACCACGCCAATCTGCTTCCCCGCGCTTGGCGGGCCATAGCTCGCGAGCAGCGTGTTCATCGGTGTTGCGGCAAAGCCGCCGGTCGTTTTCTTTTCGTCGGGACCGACCTTGGTGGCGATGAATTTGCCGAACGCGATGCGGTCACCCAATTTGTCGACCAGCTTGCTCGAAACGGCGAGCTGCGCCAGATTTCCACGCGCGCCTTCGACCGAGCCTGCGGGGTCGTTCAATATGCCATTAATCTGTGCCTGAGGCCGTGCTTTCGCCACGTCGGCCTTCCACTGACCCCAGATCTCGTCATAAACGCCCTTGATGGCCTCTTTCGATTCCGGCGACTGGTCGGACCGCATATAGGGTTCAACCGCGCTTTTAAAGGTGCCGACGCGGTAGATATTGGCCTTGATGCCCAATTGGTCGAGCAAGCCCTTATAATAAGGCTGCGACCCGCCGGGGCCGGTCAGCATCGCGCCGCCAAGCGGATCCATCCAGACCTGTGTGGCGTGGGCGGCCAGTTGGTAGCTGTCGTCGGTATAGGCGGTGGCAAAGGCGTAAACCGGCTTGCCAGCCTTTTTGACGGCGTCGAGGCTGTCGCCAATCGCCGAAAGGCTCGCCTGTCCGCCGCCCATGAAGCGGTCCATATCCAGCACCACGGCCTTGATACGCTTGTCGCTTTCCGCGATTTTCAGGGAGCGGATGATATCGCGCTGCCGGATCTCGCTCACCGGCATGGCGGTGGACGTCAACGCGGTCAGGGGATCGACCTCGGCGGGCTGTTCGGAGACAACACCGTCCAGCTTCAGCCAGAGCGCGCCTTCACGCACCATGCCGGGGTTGGGGCTGGCGCTGAGCAGAGCGAACAGCAGCGCGAAAAACAGCAGGAGCAGCAAAAGCACCAACAGGTCCTTCAAACCGACAATGATTTTCCAGCTGATCCGCAAAAACGTCATACACTACCCCTTGAACTATAGGGTTGATGTAGGTGTTGCCCGCGCAAATTCCAGCATTCTTTCGACCAACGGCATATGGGACACAGAAAAGGGCCGTTGGAGTTGCTCCAACGGCCCTTAAACATGGGTCAGCGGTCGGATGTGCCGCTGCCGGAAGTTGCTTTCATGCCGTGACCGGCATCGCTGATTGGATCAGCGGCCGATCTCCCGAACGGAATTGCCCGACCTCTTAACTGAACCATGAGACATCGGATCACCTCCTTTCGTTGAATGGAAATTGCTTGCTTCAAACATATATCTGCCCTCCGCGACTCTGAAACTGAATCAAACAAAGTTTGCAAACAAGTCTTGTATTAAATTTTTTTTCCGTCAAACATTGGGGTTCTGCGTCGAAGCCCTCAGGCTCTGCAATCTTCCACAATTCGCGTGATTTCGGTCCAGGACGGGATCGCTATCGGTTGCTGCCCATCCACCTCAAGCGCGATACGGCCCCGGCTGAACGCCATGGCGTCGAGGATCGGGTCGGTTGGCAGGATTTCGGTGGCAAGATAGGCCGGTGTCGCGCCGGTCGGGCTGGCCGCAAATTCTTTCAGCGTCGAGCTCGTCCGCACCGTCATCCGGCCCGCAGAACCCGAGCCTGCGCGCGCAAGATATAGGCGGCGGCGCGTGGTGTCGCAGCGCAAAGTCACCGTTGCATTCTGCCCCGTCGGCCCGAACAGCGCGAGCGACCCGCGCTCATCCCGGCGATAGACCCAGTCGCCAGCCGCAAGGGGCCAATCCAGCCAGTTGCCCGAAAGACGCGGCGGTGGCGGGGCCGGTGCCACCACCGGCGCGGGCTTTACGACAGGCGCAGGTGGCGGGGCGGGTGGTGGCGGCGAGCAGGCCGCAAGGGCGAGCAGACTGGCGCACAGGGGATAATGAAGCTTCATCTCCACAGCTTATGGCCAAAAGCACTCCATTCCGCTAGCGCCCTGCGACATGGCGACGAAAAAAATACGCTTGGATCAACTCATCGTCGACCGCAATCTGGCGGACAGCAAAACGCGTGCCCAGGCCCTGGTGATGGCAGGGCATGTCTTCATCGGCGACGTAAAGGCGCAAAAGCCCGGGCAGCAGGTCGCCGAAGATGCCCCGTTGCAGGTGAAGGGCAGCGACCACCCCTGGGTCTCGCGCGGCGGCATCAAGCTTGCCCACGCGCTCGACGAATTTGCGATCGACGTCACCGATGCGGTCGCGATGGATGTCGGATCATCAACCGGCGGCTTCACCGATGTGCTGCTGACCAACGGTGCCGCGCGTGTTTACGCCGTGGACAGCGGCACGAACCAGCTTGCGTGGAAATTGCGGCAGGACGAGCGCGTCATCGTCCATGAGCAGACCAGCGCCCGGATCTTGACCGAAAGCCATATTCCCGAACCCATCGATATCATCGTGTGCGACGCCAGTTTCATAAGTCTCGCCAAGGTATTGGAAACCCCGCTGACTTTCGCCAAAAGCGGTGCACAGATCATCGCCCTCATCAAGCCGCAGTTCGAGGCCGGGCGCGGCGAAGTCGGAAAAGGGGGCGTCGTGCGCGACGAGGCCATACATGCGCGCGTGTGTGCCGAAGTCCAGATGTGGTTGGTCGAAAAAAACTGGACTGTACGCGGCCTGACAACCAGCCCGATAACAGGGCCGCAAGGCAATATCGAATTCCTAATCTGGGCTCAGAAAAACTGAAGCCCGTCCGTTTCGGGGAGCAGAAAATGAAAGTACATATTTCACTCGCAGCATCGGCTGCCTTGCTGGCCTTGGCGCCTGTCAACGCCACACTGGCCGCGCCTGCAAAAGGCGCCGCGACCGAGGTGCCGTCGCAATTGCCCCGCAATGCAGCCCCGCTGCACTACAGCGTCACGGTGACACCCAATGCCGAAAAGCTCAGCTTTGAAGGCAATGTCCTCATCGAATTCCTGCTGAAGACCCCCAGCGACAGCGTCACGCTCAACGCCGCGGACATCGACTTTCGCCGTGTAACCATCGCCAAAGGCCGCGCCGCCGCGATGCCTGCCACCACCACAGTCAATGCAGCGGCACAAACTGCGACCATCGCCTTCGGCAAGAAGCTCCCCGCCGGTCGCTATACGCTGAACATCGATTATTCGGGCAAGATCCTGCAACAGGCAAACGGACTGTTCGCATTGGATTATAAGGACCCGCAAGGCGCAGAAAAGCGCGCGCTCTTTACGCAGTTCGAGGCACCCGACGCTCGCCGCTTCGTGCCGAGCTGGGATGAGCCGAACTACAAGGCAACCTTTGACCTGACCGCGACAGTGCCAGCGGAGCAAATGGCGGTCAGCAACATGCCCGTCGCCGCCCGCCGCGACATTGGCAATGGTTTGGCTGAAGTCCGCTTTGGCACATCGCCCAAAATGTCGACCTATTTGCTGTTCTTCGGTCTGGGCGAGTTCGACCGCATTACCAAACAGGTAGGACCAACCGAAGTCGGTGTTGTGGTTGGCAAGGGCAATGGCCCGAAAGGCCAATATGCGCTGGATGCCTCGGCCAAATTGGTGGCCTATTATAACGACTATTTCGACACCCCCTACCCGCTGCCCAAATTGGACAATGTCGCTGGCCCGGGACAAAGCCAGTTTTTCAGCGCGATGGAAAATTGGGGCGCGATCTTCACCTTTGAACGCGTCCTGCTGAACGACCCCAAAATCACCAGCGCCCGCACGCGTCAGGGAATTTTCTCGACCGATGCGCATGAAATCGCCCACCAATGGTTCGGCAATCTGGTCACCATGGCCTGGTGGGACGATCTGTGGCTGAACGAAGGTTTTGCAAGCTGGATGGAAAGCAAGGCAACGGCCCATTTCAATCCCGACTGGCAAAGCGAACTGGACCGTGTGAACGGCCGCGAAGGGGCCATGGGCCTCGACGCCTATGTGACCACCCATCCGGTGATCCAGAAAATCTCCACCGTCGAACAGACCAGCCAGGCGTTCGATACGATCACCTACCAAAAGGGCGAAGCCGTCATCACCATGCTGGAGGCCTATGCCGGTGAGACGATCTGGCGCGACGGCCTGCGCGCCTACATGAAGAAGCACGCCTATGCGAACACGCGCACCGACGATCTGTGGAACGCGGTGGAAGCTGCAGGCGCCAAGGGTCTGGTCAAAATAGCCCATGATTTCACCAAACAGCCGGGCGTGCCCTTGCTTGAAGTGAAGTCGGCAAAATGCGTGAATGGTTCAACCCTGCTAACCCTGACCCAAAGCGAGTTTTCGCGGGACCGCAAGGCCGAAACATCGGCAAAGCCGCAACGCTGGAACGTGCCGGTCATTGCGCAAGTCATCGGACAAGCGCCCAGCAAGACGGTCATTTCAAACGGCAGCGGATCGCTGCAACTCGCAGGATGCGGCGCCTTCATCGTGAATGCCGGACAAAGCGGCTATTACCGCGTGCTCTACCAACCCGATATGATGGCCGCCTTGCAGAAGGATTTCGCAAAGCTTCCCGCAATCGACCAGCTCGGCTTGCTGAACGACAGCCAAAGCCTCGCCTTCAACGAATATCAGCCGGTACGCACGGCGTTGAATCTGGTGGATGCGGTGCCATCCGACACCAGCCAGCGGGTGACCGAGGATAATGTGTCCACCTATGGCTATCTGTACGGCTTGTATGAGAAAGATCCGGCACGCCAAGCCAAGCTCGCGAAGCTGGCCAGCAACCGTTTTGGCCCCGCACTCGCCAAGCTTGGTTATAAGCAGAGCCCGTCCGACAGCACCTTGGACGCCAATCTGCGTAGCTCGCTGATCAGCACCTTGGGCTATATGGGCGATCCAGCGGTCGTGGCCGAAGCCAAGCGGCTTTTCGCCGAACTGGAAACCAACCCCGCAGCACTGGATGGTCCCCTGCGCACAACATGGCTGGGCGTGATTGCACAAAATGCAGATCAGGCGGACTGGGACAAGATGCGCAAGCTGGGCCAGACGGCGGAAAGTTTTCTCGTCAAGTCGAGCATGTACCGCTTGCTGGGCTCGGCCCGCGACACGGCCCTTGCAAAACAGGCGCTCGCCCTGGCCCTGACCAAGGAGCCGGGCTCCACGCTAAGTGCCGCGATCATCAATGGCGTATCGGGTGACCATCCCGATCTGGCCGTCGATTTCGCGTTGGCGAACCGGGAGGCGGTGGAGGCTCTGGTTGATGTGTCGTCCAAGTCGGAATTCATTCCGGGCCTTGGCTATGGCTCCAGCGATCCGGCGATGATTGGCAAGCTGGAAGCTTATGCCAAAGCCTATCTCTCACCGGAATCGCGCAAACCCGTCGATCAGGCCGTTGCCGCGATCCAGACCCGCATCAAGTCGCAACCGCGGATCCGGACCGAAACATCGGCATGGCTGGATGAGAAAGCGGCGCAGTGATCCGGTCTAAGGGCGGCAAGCATTTCGACGCTTGAAAGGGCGAACGCTTGCCGCCTAATATCGCGATATTATCCAGGACACTGCTTGTGTCCGGATTTATGTATCGAAATGGGGGAGCGGTCGACTTGAAATCCTTATCTATCAAGATGGTCTTATGTGCTGGCGCGATGGCGGTCACGCAGCCTGCAAGTGCACAAGACAGAGCACATCTTTCCGATATGCAGGGCCTATCGTCGGTAAGCCAGCGCGGCGCGGCGGTGATGGCTAGCGTCAAAATATCTCTGGACGGCCCTCGCAATACGCAATCCACGCAGCCCCCGGTGCGGTTCGATCTGGTCGCCGGACCGAGTTTCCAGCTTTCTGACGGTCAACCCCTGCAACGCAGAACAACCATCAACGGGGACGGCTTCAGACTGTCATTCATTCCGAACCATTCGACTAAATTGTTGTTGAACGGCCAGCCCTTGGCCACCCATTATTTCAGTCTATCCGCGGCAGGGTCAGATGCGAAAAAGGAAGGCGGCGGCGGACCAAGCACGCTCGCCATCGTCGGCGGCGCGCTCGTCCTCGGCCTCGGTGTGGCTTATCTCGCCCTAGAGGATGCTGTCGATTGCAACGAGAACGGGGAGTATATCTGCGAGTAATCATTGCGGGGGCGTTGGGGACAGTCCCTTACGGGACAGTCCCCGCAGTTGTGACGCTTCTTTACTGAACCCGTCACCCTGAACTTGGTTCAGGGTGACGCTTTTGGATAATGGCAGTTGCGAGAGTTATCCGTGCAGTTTGCGTCTTGGTATGAAACCATCCCTCTCCCCTTTAGGGGAGAGGATACGGAGCCTTGGCCGCAAGGCCTAGGCGTAGTTGGTGAGGGGCTCGACGGTGAGGTGTGCGCACCAACTCCCCCTCTCCGCTGCGACTAGGCGGCAAGCCGCCAAGTCTCGCTCCTCTCCCCTAAAGGGTAGAGGAAAGTCTTAGCATTCCCCTACCCTCAATCCTTATACATCCCATTCACCCGCGCCGCATAGCGTTCGCGGATGACGTGGCGACGGATCTTCATGCTCGGGGTCATTTCGCCATTTTCGATCGTGAAAGGTTCGTCGGTCAGTTCAAACTGGCGAACCTTTTCAGTCACCGACAGATCCGCATTCACCCGGTCAACGGCGGCACGGAGCGCCGAGCGATATTGCGGGTTGTCATTCAGGTCGGCAAAGTCGCATTTGATATCCTGCGCCCGGCACCAGTCCAGCGTCCATTCGGGGTCAGGTACGATCAGGCCGACAATATAGGGCCGCTTGTCGCCCGACACCATCGCCTGCAGGATTTCGGGTTGCAGCGTCAGCATACCTTCCACCTTTTGCGGCGCGATATTGTCGCCCTTGTCATTGACGATCAGGTCTTTCTTGCGGTCGGTAATCGCAATCCGGCCCTTTTCATCAATATGGCCGATATCGCCTGTGTGCAGCCAGCCGTCGATAATGACGCGATCGGTCTCGGTCTTGTTCCTCCAATAGCCGCGCATGACCAGCGGCCCGCGCACGAGAATCTCGCCATCTTCGGCAATTTTTACTTCAGTGTTTTTGAGTGGAGGTCCGACGGTATCCATTTTCAAACCGACACTCGGCCGGTTGCAACTGATCACCGGACCCGCTTCGGTCTGGCCATAGCCCTGCAAAAGGGTGATGCCCAACGACTGGAAGAACACGCCGATATCGGGGTTCAGCGGCGCGCCGCCCGATACCATGGCCTTCATCCGTCCGCCAAAGCGCGCCTGGATTTTGGGCTTGATTGTCCGCGACAACAGCACGCGCATCGGCGCGTCACGCAGCCGCTTTTTCCCCTTATAATCCCGCTCGCCAATGGTCAGCGCCTTGTCGAGAAGATAGTTGGGGAATTTGCCCTGTTTTTCGACCGCCTTGATCATCCGCTGGCGCAGCACTTCGAAAAGGCGTGGGACGACGACCATGATCGTCGGGCGGGTTTCTTCGATATTGGAGGCGAGCTTTTCCAGCCCTTCCGAATAATAGATTTGCGCGCCGACGCCGATGGGCAGAAATTGCCCGCCGGAATGTTCATAGGCATGGCTGAGCGGCAGGAAGGAGAGGAAAACCTCTTCCTCATCCAGCCCGAAATCTTCGCGCAGGACCGTCGCCGCGCCGTCGGCATTGTGCAGGATTGCGCCATGCTGCTGCATCACGCCGCGCGGGGCTCCGCCGGTGCCGCTGGTGTAGATGATACAGGCGAGGTCGTCGCGGGTGACGGTCGCCATCGCCGCCTCGGTGGCGCGCACATCGGCGTCGGTACCGTTGACCATGTCGTGCCAGTTGTGGACCGACAACTGGCCCTGCTGCGTTGCCTGTAGCGGCTCCATACCAATGATGAATTCGGCTTCGGACGACCGGATCGCCGCAGGCAACAGCGTCTTGGCAAGCTTTGCGGTCGACACAACCACAGCGCGCGAGGCGCTATTGTCCAAAATATGCTGATGATCACGCTCGGTATTGGTGATGTAAGTGGGCACGGTAACGCATCCGGCTGCCATGATGCCCAGATCGGCGATGCACCATTCGGGCCGGTTTTCGGATACCAGCATAACACGGTCGCCCTTTTGCAGCCCGAGCTGGCGGAGTGACTTGGCAAATCCGGCGACCTGGCGGGCGGTTTCGGCCCAGCTCAGCGATTGCCAGCCGCCTTCCTTTTTCGCCCACAGGAACGGCGCATCGCCCCGGTAACGCGCCCGCGCAAGGAATATCGACACCAGATTGGGAAAGCTGTCAAAATCGTCAAATTGTTCGGCAGCCACAATTCTCTCCTCGGACTATTCCGGCCGGCCCTTTTCGAACCTCAACCACGACGCCGTTGCTAGCGCGGCCCGCCGTGTAGCGCAATCAGGCTTTCGTTTTAAACAGGATCAGAACACGCTCGCCTTTGGGGCTTCGGGCGCAATCTTGGGCGCGGTGACGGTAACTTTGCCCTTTGCATCCAATGTCGCCGAGGTGCCTTCGCTACGCGGATCGGACGCGCCGGTCCATCCATCTGCGCCCCATTGTGCCCCATTGACCTTGGATCCTAGATCAGATGCCCGGACCTTTTGCCCATAAGCCGAAAGTGTATCGACCATCGGGGCTAGCGCGCTGCCCTCTTCCACCTGCAGTTCGCCTTGCCCGAAATAAATATTGGGCAGCGCAATGGCCTGATCCAGCGGCAGGCCGAAATCGAGCACGCCGACAAGCGTTTTGGTGACATGCATGATGATCCGCTTGCCGCCCGCAGAGCCCAGGGTGAGAACCGCCCGGCCATCGCGGTCAAACACGATCGTGGGCGACATGGACGACAAAGGCCGCTTGCCACCCATCACGCGGTTGGCCACCGGCGCGCCGTCCTTTTCGGGCGCGAAGGTGAAATCGGTGAGCTCGTTATTCAGGAAGAAACCGCCTGCAACCAGCTGGCTGCCGAAGACGCTCTCGATAGTGGACGTCATATTGGCAACATTACCCTTTGCATCGACGGCCGCAAAATGCGTGGTACCCGCAACCTCGCTTGAAAGCGCCGCAGTGCGCGGCATCGCGCCCGGGGGTGTCCCCGCGGGATAGTCCGTGCGCGCCTTATCCGGATCAATCAGCGCCGAGCGCGCCTTCAGATATTCGGGGTCCAGAAGGCCCTTCACCGGAACCTCGACAAAATCACTGTCGCCCAGATATTTCTCGCGGTCAGCATAGGCGAGTTGCATCGCCTGCCCCAGCAGGAACCAGCTTTTGGGATTATCCTTGCCCAGCGCCGCCATGTCGAACCGCTGCAGGCTGCCCAAAATCTGAAGCACCGTGGTTGCGCCTGACGAAGGCGGGCCCATGCCGCAGACGACATAGACGCGGTAGGGCGCACACACCGCCGCCTGTTCCTTGACGCGGTATTTTTCGAGATCGGTCAGGGTCATGTCGCCTGCACCCACTTTGCTGGTGGTGACGGCGTCGACAATCTGCTTGGCCACCGCGCCTTTGTAAAAGGCATCCGGCCCCTTTTTGGCGATCAGCTTCAACGTCGCGGCGAGCTTCGGATTGCGGATGGTCGCACCGGCCACCAAAGGCTTTCCGTCCGCCCAGTAAATAGCGCGCGCCTCGTCAAAATTGGGCCATAAGCGCTCGACCATCTTCAACCGCGACTCGAGCGTGGCGTTGACCACATATCCCTTTTGCGCGAGCCGGATGGCAGGCTTGAACAATGTCGCCCAGGGCAGCTTGCCCCATTTCTTGTGCGCCTCGGCCATCAGCGCGACATTGCCCGGGACGCCCACGGAACGGCCACCCTGGAACGCCTGCAAAAAGGGCATGGGCTTTCCGTCCGGCCCCACAAAACGGTCCGGCGTCGCCGCAGCAGGCGCGGTCTCGCGACCGTTGAGCGTGCTCAACATGCCTTTGCTTGCATCCTGATACATCAGGAACCCGCCGCCGCCGATACCACTGGACTGTGGCTCTACCACGGTCAGCGCCAGCATCATCGCCATGGCCGCGTCCGCCGCCGTGCCACCCTGCTTCAGCATTTCCATCCCGGCCTCGGTCACCCGGGGGTCAGCGGAGGACGCAACGCCAACGGTGTTGGCAACAGCATTTTGGGGCACCAGCGCAAGTGCGAACAGCGCGATAAAAATTCTTTTCATATCCTGCGCTCTAGCCTTGCGACGTCGCCAAGGCAAAGTCCCTTTTTCAGGCATCGACCCCGACGGCGTCGGCGAGGCTCCGAAATCCGTCCGCCTTTAACAAGCGTGCGAGCCCTGCATTGATGCGCTTTGCAAGCCCCGGTCCTTCATAGACCAATGCGCTGTAAATCTGCACCAGCGACGCGCCTGCACGGATGCGGGCATAGGCGTCCGCTGCACTGGCAATGCCGCCCACGCCGATCAAGGGTATCTGCCCCCCGCTCGCCTTTCGGAAATCTACGAGCCGTTGCTGCGCCAGATCGCGCAAGGGCGCGCCGGACAGGCCCCCGCTTTCGTCCCGGTGCGAAGAGCGCAAGTCAGGACGGCTGATGGTGGTGTTGGACACAATCAAGGCCGCAATGCCGCGCGCGATCGCGACCTGAACAATGTCGTCGATATCCGCAGGCTGCAAATCCGGCGCGACCTTCAGGAACACGGGCTTCCCCAATGTCCGCGCGTCCATGGATTGCGCCAGAAGATCATCCAGAGCCGCCTTGTCCTGCAGAGCGCGCAGGCCCGGCGTGTTGGGCGAACTGATGTTGATCGTCAGATAATCGGCAAAACGCTCCATATTGCGCACGCCGGTCACATAATCCGCGATTCGGTCCACACTGTCCTTGTTTGCGCCGATGTTGATGCCAATCGGGCCAGCGCCCCTGTCGCGGACAAGATGCGCCAGCCGCGCCATCGCATCGGCCTGCCCGCCATTATTGAACCCCATCCGGTTGATGACCGCCCGGTCCTCGACAAGACGGAACAGCCGGGGCTGCGGATTTCCGGCCTGCGGCAAAGGCGTCAGCGTACCCACTTCGGTAAAGCCAAATCCGAGCCGCAATATCTCCAGCGGCACCTCCGCATTTTTATCATATCCAGCCGCCAGACCCACCGGATTGCGAAAATCCAGCGACGCCACATTCTGGGCCAACAGAGGGTCCGACGCGCCGAGCGACGCGATCGGCGCCACCTTCAGCATGGCAAGCGACATGTTATGGGCCCGTTCAGCATCGGAGAGGAACAGGAAAGGGCGGAAAAGGGCGTAGAACATGCCTGTGCCTATCCTACACAAAAGAATCCGACGCAATCCCGCTGTCACACAAATGCAAGAAACCGCAATTTCCAGTATGTTAACGATAACGAAAATATCGTTGGCCGAAAATGTCAAATGTAATCGTTGCCGATGACGATTTCGTGCAAGAGCGTTTTACAATTTCCGTGAATAGAGGGGGTGCGACCCGAAGGGCTCGACGTCGAAAGACGCCAAGTTCTTTTTCCTATCAGGCCCGCTGGTAACAGCGGGTCTTTTTTTGTGTGCCGTCGCGGTGTATGACCGAAACTGGAGATGGGTCGCACTATGCTTGACGTACGTTATGAAGCCCCGGGTGAACGGCTGGCCAAACTGGTGTCGTCATTCTACCGACTGGATTTTGCCGGCGATCATTTTTCGGAGCTCGAACGCGCGGACCGGGCACAGTTCCGGTTCCAGTTGAAAGGCCATGGCGAATATCATTTTGCCAATGGCACCATGTCCACAACCTTCCCTGTCACCATCATCGGGCCAACTACCGCGCCTGTATTGGCCAAGTCCGATTGCCCGTTGTCGATTTTCGGTTGGGGCATGCCCACCGCAGGATGGGTCGCGCTGATGGGCAATAATGCCGGCGCCTATATGGACAAAGCCTTGGATGCGCAGCACATATTCGGCGACTGGATATTGGAAGTGCGCGACGAACTTATTGCCGCATCGGACTTTAGCGAACAGGTCGAACTCGGCTGCCTCGCCGCGGAAAATATTTTCCGCCACAAATCGACAGCCCCGTTTGATTTTACATCCATGGTCGACGCCTGGCTGATCAGCGACGGCGACCCGAGCGTGGAAAGCCTATCCGCGCAATCCGGCCTGTCCCAACGCCAGCTCGAACGGATGACCAAACGCTATTATGGCCTGCCGCCCAAGAAACTGGCGCGCAAATACCGCGCGCTGCGGGCGGCGCAGTCGCTCGCCCATGGCGACAGCCTGGATGAAACAGGTTTGGCGCTCGCCTTTTATGACCAGTCGCACCTGATCCGTGAAGTGAAACAATTTACCGGCCTCACCCCGGGCCAGTTGCGCAGCGGACAATCCAAACTGACCCGAGCGACGATGGACGGTCGGCGCTCGCTTGGCGGAAAAGTCAGTCCGCTGGTTTCGGACAGTTAGGCTTCGAATCGGACACACTGCCCCCCGGCGCTTTGCGACGCCGCAAATTGGTCCGCAACGCCTCACGCAAACGCGCTTCCCGCTCAATTTGCTTCTTGTCCAACTTCTTTTCCATAGTCCACCGTTGCCAAATGCTTCCAATCCACGCAAGCGACTTGACATTAAGCCAATCCCTTCGCATAGGGCCGCACCTTCGGTGTAAGCTGCTGTAGCTCAGTGGTAGAGCGCGTCATTGGTAATGACGAGGTCGGGAGTTCAATCCTCCCCAGCAGCACCATCCCTTTAGACAGGGAATCCCAAAAAGTAATGCGAAAGTGCCTTCCCGTTGGGAGGGGCTTTGGGTCCTGTTTGGGATGGTTTGGGCGTTTGATTTCACACCCCACGCAATTTTGCTCGCATTCCAATGGTAGGGATCCCGACTGTCCGTGGGGGTTGCCAAACCCGCAGACGCGGTTGCCGTTCGCTGACACCAAACCTTCTTCCCTGCAGGCGCGCATACAGGCTACGTTGGATGACGTTTCCTCCCATGACTTTTGCCATAGTTAGGCTTCGGCGTTGGCCGGGTCAGGTGTCGATCTTTAGACGATTGGCAAGCTGCTCAGGCGTGTGAACGGGGAAAGTACGGCACATTATACGCACCTTGCCGCAGACAGGTTGATAGCGGCGGCGAGGCCCAAAGCGTTAACGCGGCTTGAGCTTCAGTCGGCATTGCGACAGGCTATCGAGCAGCGGGCCTTCGAATTACACTACTAGCCGATCGTCCAGTTGAACGAACGCAATATTGTAGGGTTCGAAGCATTACTGCGCTGGCCACAGCCCAATGGTGACGACACGGCGCCTGACATCTTTATTCCAGTCGCGGAAGAATGCGGTCTTATCGTGCCGCTTGGAACATGGGTGTTGCGTGAAGCCTGTCGTACAGCAGCCCGATGCGCACCGCACATATGCTCGAAGAACTACGCACTATGGGCGTGCGTGTGAGCCTCGACGACTTCGGGACGGGATATTCGTCGCTTGCGCATCTGCAGGCCATGACGTTCGATGCGCTAAAGATTGACGGGTCATTTGTGATGAATCAGGACGAAACCAATACCAATTGGACTATCGTCAAAGCTATGACCAGTATGGCTGAGGCCATGGATTTGCGGGTTGTGGCCGAAGGGATTGAGACCGAGTTCCAGCGGTCGCGGTTGCAAGAAATCGGTTGCAAGTTCGGTCAAGGCTGGCTGTTTGATCGGGCGTTGCCGGAAGCTGATGCGCTAGCGCTGCTGACGAGCGTCACCACGGGCGATGGCGTGCCTTAGGAGCCTCACATCAATCCGCAGGTCAGTAAAGGGTGGGTGCTACGATCAATTCGAGGCCAAAAGCTGGTTGCGGACTACTGCCGAGGCATCATCCTCGCGAATGCAGCCGTACCGGAAGGCGTTTTCTGAACAGCCGGTGCTGCTTTGTTTGATCGAAGCACTTTAGTGAGCGCATCTTCAGGATCACTTCCATCGCCCAAGATTGCTTCCATACTGCGCACACAAAAGCTGACATTCTCATCGGCGAGATCATAATAGACCTGCTTTGCCTCTTTACGGGTTTTCACCATTTCCGAGCGGCGCAATTCCGCGAGCTGCTGGCTTAAGGCAGGCTGCCCAATGCCGGTCGCAGTTTCGATTCCTCCGACAGTTCGTTCACCGTGCAGAAGGCATGACAATATCATGAGGCGCTGGGGTTGGGCATATACCCTCAACTTTTCGCAGGCGGCATCGGCGAGAGCGCGGCTCTGATAAAGCGCACTCATGTGTCGGCGCTCCTTTTACAGAACCAGTCCGCATCTATACCCGCATTGCCTGAGATATTTTCGAGCTGCACAGCGGGAGGAAGCAAAACATCGTCTCCCGGGTGCCAACCCTCTGGCGTCAGCACATCGTCGCCGTCGGCACGTTGCAGCGCCGCAACCATGCGTAGCATTTCATCTACAGACCGGCCGACATTATGCGGATAGGTTGTAATGGCCCGGATAACCCCCTCGGGATCAATGAAATAGGTGCTGCGGATCGTGGCGCTATCCTGAGACGATGCGTCGATCATGCCGAAAGCCCGGCCCACGACCATGCCGGGATCTTCAATTACAGGAATGGTGATACTGACACCAAATGCGTCCCGGATCGCTCGCATCCAAGCCAGATGCGCGAACAGGCTGTCGACCGAAAGGCCAAGTAACATACAATTGAGCGCGGCGAACTTGTCTGCAGCCTTCGCCAGGCCGATAAATTCGGTGGTGCACACAGGCGTAAAGTCCGCCGGATGTGAAAAGAAAACCAGCCATTTCCCGCGATATTGCGAGAGTGTAATGTCGCCCATCGTCGTGCGCGCACTAAAGTCGGGCGCTACGTCCCCGATACGAAGCACCTGGCTTCGGTTTTCGTCACTTGCTTCAGTCATATTGCGCGCTGTCTCACATCTCATGCCTTTCGGCAACACTCTTGACGAACATCAAATAATAAATTACACATATTATGTAAATATGAATTTATTGGAGTTTTCCATGACCGACTCAGCGATTGCAAAAGCCAGCACCCAGATTGCCGCCGCGCAGGCTGGGGTCCCCTTCATCAAGTCCTTTTTCGACGGCCCCACATTCACCGTCACCTATGTTGTTCATGATCCCGAGACCCGCCGTGCCGCCATCATTGACAGCGTGCTGAATTTTGATCCCGCCTCGGGTCGCACCTCCTTCTCTTCGGCAGACGCGGTAATCGCCTATGTCGAAGAGAAGGAATTAACCGTTGACTGGCTGCTCGAGACCCATGCGCATGCCGACCATTTGTCGGCTGCCCCCTATTTGCAGCAGAAGCTGGGCGGCAAGATCGCCATTGGTGAACATATTGTCACGGTGCAGCAGGTTTTCGGCAAGCTTTTCAATGCCGGTTCCGACTTTGAACGCGACGGTTCGGATTTTGACCAATTGTGGAAAGATGGCGACCAGTTCCAGATCGGCAATTTGCATGTCACCGTGCTGCACGTGCCCGGACATACACCGGCCTGTATTGCTTATGTGATCGGTGACGCTGTCTTTGTCGGCGATACAATGTTCATGCCCGATTATGGCACGGCCCGGGCGGATTTTCCCGGCGGTGATGCGCGCACCCTTTACCATTCGGCGCGCCGGATTTTGTCCCTGCCCCCGGAAACACGGCTGTTCATGTGCCATGACTATCTTCCCGCCGGGGGGCGGACGGATTATGTCTGGGAAACTACGGTCGAAGCCGAGCGGTCAGCCAATATCCATATCCATGACGGTATATCGGAGGATGATTTCGTAACCATGCGCGAAGCGCGCGACGCGACGCTCGACATGCCACGGCTTATACTTCCATCGGTTCAGGTGAACATGCGCGCCGGGCATTTGCCGCCTGCAGACGATAATGGCATCACCTATCTCAAGATTCCGGTCAACGCGGTATGATATCTGCATTTCCCCATGCCATGCCCGTAGAAGGGTTTATGGGCGGCGTTTTGATTGGTCTTGCCGCCGCGACAATGCTGCTGGGCCTTGGCCGTATTGCCGGTGTCAGCGGAATGGCCGCGCGAGCAACGGGCATTGCCGACAGCGGAGCACCACGGAATATCGCCATTGCCTTTGTCATCGGCCTACCTCTCGGCGCGTTCCTGGTCGCGCGCCTATTCGGTGAGGTGCAGGTCAGTTTCCCGACCTCTCTCCTTCCCTTGATTGCAGGCGGCTTGTTGGTCGGTTTTGGCACGCGGCTCGGTTCTGGCTGCACCAGCGGGCATGGCGTTTGCGGCCTTTCCCGACTGTCGCCACGGTCGATGGTTGCAACGGCACTTTTCATGGCAAGCGGTTTCGTAACGGTAGCCGCTATGCGCTTTGGAGGCTTGTTGTGAGCAAAGTGGTGATCGCACTCATATCAGGCCTCCTTTTCGGGGCCGGGCTTGCCTATTCGGGAATGGCGGATCCCGCTCGGGTCCAGTCTTTCCTTGATCTCTTTGGCAATTGGGACCCGACATTGGCGTTTGTAATGGGTGGTGCCGTGCTTCCTATGGCCGTTGCCTGGATGATTAAAAGCCGGCTCGCTTCGCCGCTTGCGGCAACATCCTTCGATCTTCCCGGCACCTCGAAAATCGATCGTTCGCTGGCAATCGGGGCGATCTTGTTCGGGATGGGTTGGGGTATTGCCGGACTTTGCCCCGGCCCCGCGCTTGCCGATCTGGCCCTTGCGCCAAAAGCGGTGCTGCCGTTCGTAGTTGCGATGTTTGTCGGCATGGCGGCCCACCGTTTCATTCCTGTTTCATCAACGTAAAGGATACGAAAATGACTAAGAATATGGGAAATCTTGACCGGCTGTTCCGCCTTGTCGTCGTCGTGGCGATTGGCGCAGCTTATGCGATGGGTCAGTTGTCTGGCACTTTGGCAATCATATTGGGCGTCGTGGCCGTCATGTTCTTGCTGACAAGCCTCGTAGGGACATGCCCGGCCTATCTGCCTTTTGGCCTTTCCACCCGCGGCAAAAATTAAGGCAAACCCATCCCCCCAAAATCGTAGGACTTCGCCATGCCGTTTAAGCAAATCTCGCCGGAATTTTCGGTATCCGGCCAACTGACCCTTGATGATGTGCGCGAAGCTGCTGCCCAAGGATTCAGGACGATCATCTGCAATCGTCCGGACGGTGAAGAGCCCGGGCAACTTTCTTCAAGGGCTGTGCAAGACCAAGCCGAAGCGTTGGGAATGAAATTCACGTACATTCCCGTTTCGTCCTCGGGGTTGGTGGCGAGCGATGGCGTGAAGATGCGCGCTGCACTCGAAGCTCTGCCGTCGCCCGTGCTGGCTTATTGCCGGTCTGGTGCGAGGTCTGGCAAAGTCTGGAATCTGGCCGCCGAGGCATCGCGTCCAACTGCTGCGGAACATGCTTACGATATCGTGATCGTTGGTGGCGGAAGCGCGGGGATCGCGACAGCGTCGAGCATGCTTAAGCGGAATGCGAATTTGACAATTGCCGTTATCGACCCTGCGGATGTCCATTATTACCAGCCGGGCTGGACGATGGTCGGAGCAGGCGTGTTTTCGGCAGAGTTTACGCGGCGGTCCGAACGATCGGTCATGCCGCGCGGCGTTGAATGGATAAAGAAATCCGTCTCCGGATTTTCTCCCGAGACCAATGCCGTTACGCTCGAAGACGGCAGTTCCGTCTCTTACCGCGTGTTGGTGGCCTGCCCCGGAATCAAGCTCGATTGGGATGCCATTGAGGGCCTGACCGACACACTCGGCAAAAACGGTGTAACGTCCAATTACCGATATGATCTGGCGCCCTATACCAACCGTCTGGTCAAAGACCTGAAGAGCGGGCGCGCCTTGTTCACCCAACCGCCCATGCCGATCAAATGCGCAGGGGCACCGCAAAAATCAATGTATCTGTCGTGTAGCAATTGGGAACGTGCAGCCGTGCTCGGCGACATCGATGTGCAGTTTCATAATAGCGGGGCCGTCCTGTTCGGCGTCGCCGCTTATGTGCCCGCGCTGATGGAATATGTGGATCGCTACAACGCACATCTCAACTTCGAGTCCAAATTGGTCGCAGTCAACGGCGCCGCAAAGGTCGCCACGTTCGAACAGAAGCGCGGAGACTCGGTTATCCGGGTCGAAGAAAAGTTCGACATGATCCATGTCGTCCCGCCGCAGGTTGCACCCGATTTCGTGCGAAACAGTCCGCTGGCCGCTGCAAATGGCTTTATCGAAGTCAATGAAGCCACCTTGCAACATGTACGCTATCCAAACATCTTCGCACTGGGCGATGCGTGCTCGGCTTCCAACGCCAAAACAATGGCCGCCGCACGTAAACAGGCACCGGTTGTGGCCGTCAATGCGTTGGCGGTACTCGAAGGCAAATCGCCGGTCGCGGATTATGACGGTTATGGCAGTTGCCCCCTTACAGTGGAACGCGGCAAAATCGTTCTGGCGGAGTTCGGCTATGGCGGCAAACTGCTCCCCAGTTTCCCAAACTGGTTGATCGATGGCACACGGCCCTCGCGATTGTCATGGCTGCTGAAAGATACCATATTGCCGCCCATTTACTGGCACGGGATGCTCAAGGGACATGAGTGGATGGTTAAACCGCATAAGATAGGGGCGGCGTAACCCACATGAAATTGGCCCGCTATCTGCCGATATTGGAATGGGGACGCGGTTATGGCGGCGTAACGTTGACCAATGATCTGGTAGCGGCCGCTATCGTAACGATCATGCTTATTCCCCAAAGCCTTGCCTATGCGATGCTGGCGGGGCTGCCGCCCGAGATCGGTCTCTATGCATCGATCCTTCCCATCATAGCTTATGCCCTATTCGGCACGAGCCGTGCCTTGGCTGTCGGGCCAGTAGCCGTCATATCGCTTATGACCTTGACCGCGGCCAGCGCGATTGCGCCACCCGGCTCACCCGACTTCATTGCGGCAGCTCTTATTCTCGCATTTCTCTCAGGGCTGATCCTGATCGTGATGGGCGTATTGCGTTTGGGCTTCCTCGCAAATCTCTTGTCGCACCCTGTGGTTTCCGGTTTCATCACGGCAAGTGGAATCATCATAGCCACCAGCCAGTTGAAGTCGGTGCTGGGCATAAAGGCATCCGGTGAAGCAATGCCGGAACTTGTCCGGACATTGGTCGAGCACGCCAAGGATACCAACCCCTACACATTGGCTATTGGCCTTGTTTCCACAGGCTTTCTCTTTTGGGTCCGCAAAGGGCTGAAGCCTCTGCTCATCGGCTTTGGCATGGCGGCACGCCCTGCAGATCTTGCGGCGAAAGCCGGACCGATTGTCGCGGTTGCATTATCAATTCTCGCCGTCATTGCTTTCGACCTGGAAGCAAAAGGCGTCAAAGTGGTGGGAGACATTCCCCAAAGCCTCCCCCCGTTTACAGTGCCCGTATTTGATCCCGAATTGTGGCAGCGTTTGGTCGTTCCGGCCTTGCTGCTCAGTATCATAGGTTTTGTGGAATCCGTCTCGGTCGCGCAAACATTGGCGGCCAAGAAACGGCAGCGGATCGTCCCGGATCAGGAATTGATTGGCCTGGGCGCCGCGAATGTCGCCGCTGCATTTTCCGGAGGCTATCCGGTGACAGGGGGCTTTGCCCGCTCGGTTGTCAATTTTGATGCCGGTGCCGAAACACCTGCAGCCGGGGCATTTACCGCCATCGGCATATTGCTTGCCGCGCTTTTTCTGACGCCATTGCTCGCATCTTTGCCGATTGCCACCCTGGCCGGCACAATCATTGTCGCCGTCCTCAGCCTTGTCGATTTCAAAACACCACGCGCCATTTGGCGCTATTCCAAACCCGACTTCATGGCGATGGCCGCGACGATAGCCGTAACCTTGCTCGTCGGCGTTGAACCCGGCGTTATCGCGGGCGTTGGCCTTAGCCTCGCCCTGTTTTTGTGGCGGGCCTCGCGTCCACATGCCGCGATTGTCGGGCGCGTTCCGGAGACCGAGCATTTTCGCAATGTCAAACGGCACAAGGTGTTCACCGACCCGCGCATATTGACGATCCGCATCGACGAAAGCCTGACCTATCTCAACGCGCGATGGCTGGAAGAATTCGTATTGGAGCAGGTTTCGGAACATGCCGATCTGCGGCATCTCATTCTGATGTGCTCGGCAATCAATGGCGTCGACGCTTCGGCACTGGAAAGCATCGAGGCCATCAATCACCGGCTGGCCGATGGCGGAATCAAATTGCATCTGTCCGAAGTCAAAGGACCCGTAATGGACGCGCTCGAAAAATCGCATCTGCTTGATGACCTCAGCGGCAAAGTCTGGCTTTCGCAGAATGAAGCGTTTCAATCGCTCATCCGCTCGTCCGATGCAGAAGATAACGCGCCTCTATCGCCTGACAACATGGGTCCAAGAGGAATGATATGACGCCGCGCGCCTCAGATCATCGCAAGATGCAATCAGCTATTCTGCATATGCAATTGCTGCTCCTTGATATGAAGCCCAGTGCATCACCCATTGCTTACCAGAGAGAACGATCATGATTGAGCAGGAATGGGCCATAATACTCGCCCGCATTCAATTCGCCTTCACTGTCAGCTTCCATTTTTTGTTTCCGGCCTTTTCGATCGGACTGGCCAGCTATTTGGCTGTACTCGAAGGACTTTGGCTGAAGACCAACAAGGGCGTTTACGCCAATCTATATCGGTACTGGCTCAAGATTTTCGCGGTCGTTTTTGCCATGGGTGTCGTCTCGGGGATCGTGATGTCCTACCAATTTGGCACCAATTGGTCGGTGTTCTCGGATAAGGCAGGCCCGGTGATTGGCCCTTTGATGGCCTACGAAGTTCTCACAGCCTTTTTCCTGGAAGCTGGCTTTTTGGGCGTGATGCTGTTCGGTATCAACAAAGTGGGTCGCAAGCTGCATTTCGTTGCAACTTTGGCGGTTGCCGTTGGGACCTTCATTTCCGCTTTCTGGATTCTGTCGGTGAATAGCTGGATGCAAACACCTGTCGGCTATGAAATTGCAGCAAACGGCCAATTCATGCCCGGCGACAGTTGGTGGACAATCGTCTTCAACCCCAGCTTTCCCTACCGCCTGATCCACACATTATTGGCTGCCTATCTGACAACCGCCTTCGCCGTAGGCGCGGTCGGTGCATGGCATCTGCTCAAAGACAAAAGCAATTTGGGTGCGCGCAAAATGTTCTCCATGGCGATGTGGATGGCCGCCATCGTTGCCCCTCTTCAGGTGGTCGCAGGTGACTTTCATGGGCTCAACACGCTGGAGCACCAACCAGTGAAGGTGATGGCCATTGAAGGCCATTATCAGAGCCACCCCGAGGGCGCACCTCTGATCCTTTTTGGAATTCCGAATAGCAAAGAACAGCGCGTGGACTATGCGATAGAAATTCCCAAGGCTTCGTCGCTTATCCTTAAGCATGATGCCGATGCACCAATGGCAGGGCTGGACACGATCCCCGACGCGGACGAACCGCCCGTCGGGATTGTATTCTGGGCCTTCCGCATCATGGTCGGTCTGGGCATGGCAATGGTGGGTATCGGATTGTGGAGCCTGCTCGCCCGTTTCCGGAAGCGGCTTTATGACTGGACACTGCTGCACAAGGCAGCTGTTGCGATGGGCCCATCCGGCTTTATCGCGGTGCTTGCGGGTTGGGCGGTCACGGAAGTAGGCCGTCAACCCTTCACGATCTATGGTGTTCTGAGGACGGTCGATAGTGCTTCACCCCTTGATGCCCCAGCCGTTGCATTTTCGCTTCTGGCTTTCGTCGTAGTGTACTTTGCGGTGTTCGGCATGGGCATCTGGTATTTGCTGCGGTTAATGAAGAAACCGCCAGAAGCACATGAAGCGCCGCCGAGCGATGCACCAATCCGTAGCGCCGGGATCACTCCAGCGCCGCAAGTGCTGTCGGGCGATGGCGTTCCCGGCGATGCGCGAAGCGGGGAGATCGTATAATGGACCTGACAGTCATCTGGGCCGGCATCATCGGCTTCGCTATCATCGCCTATGTCGTCATGGACGGCTTTGACTTGGGCATCGGCATTTTGTTTCCCTTGTTCAAAGTGGGTAAGGATCGTGACACCGCGATGAACAGTATTGCGCCAGTATGGGATGGAAACGAGACATGGCTGGTGATGGGAGTCGGGGGGTTGCTCGCGGCCTTTCCGCTTGCTTATGCGATCATATTGCCTGCGCTCTATGCCCCGATGATCGCGATGCTATTGGGACTGGTGTTCCGCGGCGTCGCCTTTGAATTCCGCTGGCGCGACCCGGATCATCGCGAACTTTGGGACCGTGCATTTACGACGGGTTCGTTCATTGCCACCTTTGCGCAGGGCATTGCGCTGGGCGCCTTGCTGCAGGGGATCACGGTCGAGGGTCGCGCCTATGCTGGCGGATGGTGGGAATGGCTTTCGCCGTTCAGTATATTGACCGGCTTTGGATTGGTTGTCGGATATGCGTTGCTGGGCGCGTGCTGGCTGAACTGGAAAACCGAAGGCGGATTGCAACGGCAAGCTGTCACTTATGCCGGAAGGCTCGGCATTAGTTTGCTTATCGTGATCGGCGTGATCAGTCTCGCCACGCTGACGCTTGAGGCGCAATATCATAACCGTTGGCTCAGTTTCCCGGGAGTGCTGGCAACCGCATTGGTTCCGATTGCAACGATCGCTGTGACAATTTTCTTCTACCGCAGCCTGCGTCAGACCAAAGACGCCCAGCCCTTCTTTTGGGCGCTCGCACTTTTTGGTCTTTGCCTGATCGGTTTGGGAATTTCGATTTGGCCCAATGTCATTCCCGCGCGAGTTACGATTTGGGAAGCGGCTGCACCCTATCGCAGTCAGCTTTTCATGCTGATCGGTGCCTCGATCATGGTTCCCACTATCGTCGCTTACACTGCATGGTCCTATTGGGTTTTTCGCGGTAAAGTCGGGCATGATGGGTATCATTGATGCCAAATGTTAAACAGATTGGCTGGTTTGCCGGCATTTGGGCGCTGAGCGTTGCGGCATTGGCGATAGTGGGCGGTATAATCCGCTGGGTACTAGTATAAGTGTCTGCCAAGGGAGAGGTATAACATGACCAGTCAGAATGAGAGTAATCCAGAAGCATTGAAAGGCGAGGACTGGGCAGGAGAGATGGGCGCCAAATGGCTTGCCAATCTGGAGCGCTTTGAAGGCATGATTGCTCCGATTGGCGAGGCGCTCCTTAAACAAGCAGATTTCAAACCTAGCGAACGCGTGCTCGATATCGGATGTGGCGGCGGCGGTACCACGATTGCTATTGCAGAGGCAGTGGCACCTTCAGGTGAGGTTCTAGGTATCGACATTTCACCTGACCTGACAACCGCATCGACGCAACGCGCGAGAGATGCCGGTGTTAGCAATATTCGCTTCATATGCGCCGACGCGGCGACCATCCAGCTCTCTGATGCGCCTTTCGACCGGCTCTTTTCGCGCTTTGGCAGCATGTTTTTTGCTGAACCGCACAAGGCCTTTGCAAATTTGCACAGCCTGCTGCGTCCCGGCGCGCGCATTGATCTGGCTGTTTGGGGTCCGCCGCGGGACAATTTGTGGATGATGGAAATGATGGGCGTTGTCCGCCGCTATGTTGAAATACCCCCGGCGATTCCTCGCGCGCCCGGTCCGTTCGCGTTTGAAGACATCGACTATTTGAACGAAATACTTGCAAGCGGCGGCTTTTCCCGAGTGAGCATTATCCCTTATCAAGGCTTGCAACCGATTGGAGGTGTGAATGTCGAACCGCAGGATGCGGTTTCATTTGTGCTGTCTTCAATGGCGGTTGGACGCGCGCTGGACGAACAAGGTGCAGATGTTCGAGCGGCAGCTGAAGCGGATTTGGTTAAGTTATTCAAGAGTCATTATGTCGCTGAGCAAGGCGTGATGATGCAGGGTAAGGCTTGGCTCGTGTCCGCGACGGCTTAAAGGTGGTCCCCTTTATCTGAAGTTATGTTTTGGCCAACCGGAATGAACGGCTTGTTTTGAAGAGGAAATTTGGTCGTTTCAATGGGGGCTATTTTAGAGAAACCCGTCGCTAAACATCACGTCCGTTGTTGCGCTCAAACACCCATTTGGCGTTAGCTCAAATAGAAGGACCGAATTTGCCGAAGAGTCGGCGCAGTTGCGGGCAAACACGCCGCAGCAACTGGCAAACAAGATGCTGTTCATCCTTTTGACTTTGGCTCTAGTGTCGATTTTCGACCTCGACCGTCCCGCAACAGGTGCGATCAGGGTCAGTCAGCAGCCAATGGCCGAATTGATAGCCAGTTTTCGAAATTAGGAGCCATATCCCGATCGCTCATCACGGGCGCTGCTTTAGAATATTCGAATTTAGGTACGTGGGCCGATGAGACAATCCCCGAATAACGAACTCTACAGTCATTCTGGCCAGTCAATTTCTCCAGCGTCGGCCAGAAGTTTTAGCATGACGGCTGCGCCGCATTGTTGGGATTTTGCCGTAGCGCTCCATTTTCGGTCAGCGATATATTTGCCGCGCTCATAATGGTTGGAAAAGCTCCATAGATAGGGGGACGCGACCCCATATCGGCGATATCCAAATCCGTTATACGCTTCCAGCCGATACAAGGTTCGTTCTAGCGACCAGTCTTTCTGGTCTGCAAATCCCAAAAGACGCAAGGCATCGCGCGCGCTGGATTCCCAATCGGATGGAGGCAGCCATTTCGTCGGACGTCCGGCTGGCACCTGACGCGTGCGGGCGGTCAGCGGAAAGTCGCCATTGTGTAAATGCGCCCTGAAATTGAAACTCGATTCCAGCGCATGGCAAACCGCAATAAAATACCAGGGCACGCCAGTATTGTCCGAAACAGACTGGTAGCGCGGCTTTGATTTTTGCATCATCTCACGATGCCAATCGGTACTGTCACGATATTCCGACCGCACCGCAGCGGAATGGAACAGGCGCCGATACTCGTCTTTCAAGCTCAAAAAATCTTTCGATTTACTGAGTGGTGCGTTTGTATCTGTCTCGCTTCGCTCCTCCGACGGTTTCACCAGTTCAGGAAGCGGGACTCCCTGGGCCATAGACAGATGACTGTGCGCAAATCGCCCTTCCGGTTGTGGAAGCGAAATAGTGATCGACAGGTTTAGCAGCGCCTCGGGCAGTTCATGCTGTGTTGCATGCAATTCGGCGAGCAAAGAGCCTGCTTCGTCTGCAAGTCCAAGATCAACCAGTTCGCTCCGATCAATCAAGGCCACCAGTCGCGGCAATACAAGTTGGTAGATTGACGTTTCTGTGGCGAACACCCTCTCACCTTTGCGGCGTTGTAACGGCGACTCTGCAAGCCCTTTTCGATCGGCATCGGCTTCCAACCGTATGATCTTTTCGACCGTGGTTGCGATACTCAACGGCTTTGCGGGAATGAACTGCATCAGGGCCTTTGGAACCTTAATACCGAATAGGTCCTGATCCTGCGCAAACACAGGCCCCCCGATCGTACCGAGCATCGCGGCTTTCAAAAAATCGCGTTTGCGTAACCCGTTTTCACCCATCGAGTCGCTCCCAAGCCATTCTTTTACCAAGAAGGACTGCACCGGTCGAATCAATCAATCTCACTTCCTTGAAGCGAAGCCCGAAACGGTGCGGGGAGCCTGCTCGTCCCTCTAACTGCTTTGGGGAGCCTTGGCCTCAGGAAATAGTGGCCACGCCAATTGCTGCCCTAATGTCGCCTCTGGTAAATTTTCTACGCCATAGCTTTGCGGATAGGTTCGCGTGATTTTTGCGGTGCCAAACAGCACATCCCAGAAGAAGAGCAGATTTCCGAAATTGCCTTTATAGTTCACTGCTGGGTCGCTGTAGTGACGGCCATGATGGGCATGATGGGTGGCAGGCGTCGAAATTGTCCGTTCGACCACCCACATGACTGGGGAAAACCACTTGATTTTGAGTAGCTTCGCATCCCACGCAACATCACTATGCGCGCCAATGATAACCAGTTGCTTGACCACAACATAGCCCGCATAAACCCATCCCAAGCCCATGTAGACCAACACTGCGGAGAACCAGATACTGGGCATCAGCGCATAGTAAAAGACGTTGTTCCGGTAGACCAAGCGCACGCTCATATAACGGGCATTATGGTGTGCACGGTGCATATTGTAGAGCCACGAAAAGCTGTGCGATGCACGGTGCTGCCAATATTGCATCATATCGTCGAGGATCAGAAATAACCCGATCGCCAGGAATATGTTTATATCAGACAACATACCCCGCCACTCGGGCCGAAGCGATCCGAGCGCATAGTCGACAAATATGAGAATGGTCGGCTGAGTAATGACCAGAAGCAATATTGTGCTGATAATTTCAACTAGGCCATCGTCCCGGGTTTGCTCCATCTTCGAAAAAAGACGAGTGCGAAACAGTTCAAGAATCCCGAAAGCGACATAAATGGCAATAACAGCATAGGTTGAAGTAGGCATCTCGGTGGTTACTCTCTATCGTAATAGGGGCTGCTATCTAAAGCTTCTCTCTGCGGGTCAGCCGACCCAAATAGGCGAGGTGTAGGCCCGCTCCTGATCCTTGAGTTTGGCGCCCGCCGACGGCTTTGCCTTGAAGCGCACCGCGTCATAGGCGGTCCAGCGTGGCGTCGGTATTTCTAGCACGCGGGCGTAGTAGAATGCCTTTTGGCCCTTCGTGAAGTCAGGATCGCGCCAGACTGTGCGGAGTTCAGGCGCGCCAATGCTGTTGCTATAGCTTGCAGTCGCGAGATCGACGGTGTCGCCCACAGGTGTCAGCCTGCCCTTTGCGATCTTGCGTTTCTTTGGCGCGCTCCAGACGACGTCATAGATTTTTTCCTGTGCCAAACCTTTGGCGTCGACCCATCCCTTGACGATCTGTATCCGGTCCAGATTAGCCCCGATCGGGTCCTTCAAGGCCTGCACAACAAAGCTTGGTGTGCCTTTTCCAGCGCTCAAATTACCGCCCATGGGGACGCCTTTGGAATAAGCCGCTTTTACCCAGTCCCCTGTAAATAGGGACGATGAAAAACTCCAGCCGGCAAACATTCGGACCGACATGCGCGGGCCGGTGGTGGCGTAAACTTCGCGGCGCAACAGGGCATCGAATATCGCCTCGCGTGTGTTGGCCGTTGCCCAAACGGCGGCGAGCCCGCCCGCGAGATAGTGATAGCCAATGCGCGATTCAGCGATGCCGGGGTTGACGACGGTGTTCATTCGGCCGGCACCAGGTTCGTCGTTCGAGAATTTGCCGAAGAAATTATTTTCGTCTGCGGTCGAAAGCCCCGTGTGTGAGTCTGTCGAACCGATCATGCCAAAAGCATAAGGGTTGACCCCCGTACGCTGCTCAATCAGCAACCCGCGCTTCAACGCTTCACGCGCATATTCGCCACCAAACATCTCGGGCTTTTTAAGCTGCGACAACGGCGCATTGCCATTCTCCCATCCGGCATCGCCATAATCCGCAAATTCATCGTTGCGCGAAAGAAGCGAATGGCTTTCACTATCGCCCTTAATCTGCGTGACTTCGATCACGGGTTCAAAGGCAGCGCGGCGGCGGGCCTGTTCGGCTGTCATTGGGCCGCCATCCTGGCCGGTCAGGGCAAAGAATATGCCGTTCGAAAGATTGGGGTTATGCGGGATCGCCAGCATTTTGCCGCCGCTCGCCCGTTCGTAAGCCTCCATATAATCCCACAGTGGCTCTGGTCCCTTGGTCCCTTGTGAGGGAAAAGGAAGAACGCTGCGTGCCTTATCCGCTCCGTCGCGCAAGATGACATTGCGGTGGAGCGAATTGCCTTTAATCGAAAGAGAAAACTCGAAACCATGCAGCGCGGTGAACTTTCCGGGTTCGTTATAACGTTCGACAGAGTCAATCTGTGCATCCCAGATACGGCGCGTCATTGCCGTCACACGGTCGGGCCGTATCAGTTCCTGCGGAATCTTTCCGGACTGGAATGCTGCGATGATTTCCCGGGTAACGAGATAGGCCTGATTACGGTCGCCATGCATCAGGTTGCGCCAGCGCTTCAGAACTGGATCGTTCAGATCGGCCTCGGCCGTATTGTAGAGATCGGTGGTGACGCCAATTGCATCGCTATGGTCAGCGATGACGAGGAAATCGAGCGGACGTGAAAGCTTGGCCTGTATTCCGCTCGAGCTGATGATTTCCTCGCCTCGTGCAAAGCGCAGGGCTTCATTGGGCGACAGGCGGTTCCCTGCGCCAAAAGCATCAAAACTGTTGGTTGTATGGAGGTGCGTATCACCGAAAAGTGGGCGTTCTGGATAAGGGCTGGGCGTAACTGGCTTTTCGGACCCGTTAATGGGCGAAGCCTCGGCCGACATGTTGGCAGGCTGATTAAGCAATGGCACCGCGATCAACGCGGTAGCGGCGGAAGCGGAAAACAGTAAAGACCGCTTCATGGCATCTTCCTTACAGGGGGTGGCACATAGCTTTGGTCAATCAAATCCTGACCCGGCAAATAGGACCGCAAAAATAGGTTGAACTTGCTCTTTGGTATGGGAAGCCAGTTTCCGATCATCTTCTTGGGCGGAGTATCGGCCTGCACCAAAAGGGTCAGCCCACCATCCGCATCATATTTCATGTCGCGGTCCACACTGCCCCGCGAATAACGGCCAAGCGGATTGTCAATCAGATCATATTGTTCGTCATAAACCACAATCGACCAAAAAGTCTTTGCCTTCGGAATCTGGCCCGGTTCGAAGCGGACGGTGTATCGGCCTGTGCTGCCATCGAGCAGTTGACCTTCACCGTCGTGATGTGCGCGCAACTTCACCACTTCCTCGATATGATGTTCTTGCATTCCGGACAGGCTCTGCGTTGCGGCGCGCGTGAGCAAATCATGCGTTTCAGCCGTACGCCCCCATGCCTTATTTCCGTATGCCCAGTGATTGACAAACTTTGTGCTTCCGCCCGCGACAGAGACTTGCTTCAGAAACGCCAAGCCATCAACCATTGCGCGCTGCAGCCCTTTAAGGGTGGCCGGATGAAGTGCCGAAAAGTCTGTCGATTGCCCCGGTCCAATTCCTACACTGGCCATCATTGCCACAAATGCTGCATCTTTGGCAGGAGGGGGGCTTTCCGTCATGGCGCGGTTTAGGTTGGCAAAAAAGGGCAGCGCGCTGCTTGGTGGCGCTGGATCAATTACGTCACGGTCCGTTTCAGGCGCTGTGTCGCCGCGCAACCATTTGGAAAGCGGCGCGATCGCAACGCCGTCTTGCACCTTGTGCGAGGCCATTAGCGCTTTGCGGTCGACGATTGCCGTGCGCAGTAACAATAATCCTGCAGCATTGGGCGCGCGGATAACGGAATCGATACCGGCGGGTATCTCACCCTGCCAGTCATCGCGGACAAGCAGATGTTTGCCTGCTCTTCCGCCCGTAGCCCGTGTCCCGAGATAGGCGAAAATGTCCGAATACATTTCCATGAACTGGACACTGTAATACAGATCCGGCGAAGCAGGGACCGTGAGCACCACCGGTTCCTTGCGGACATCAAACCAAGCCGCCGAATAAAGAAGATCCGGCGTAACCGAACTGTGAACCTTATCGGTCGCATCAGACGCACGTCGCGAATGGAACCAGGTGTTAAGTGGCATGTCGGCTTGCCCGTTAGGCTTCTCGATCATACCGTAACGCACATTGATATTCTTCACGGCGGGGAACCCGTAAATCACCGCCTGCATGCCCACAGTGTAGGCGTAGGTTTCCCGCCAATCTTCCGTCAGCTTGGCTTCGGATGCATTGTCCACGGGCCTTTGCGCGACTGCAGGGCCCGTCTGCATGCAGGTCAAACCCACGAAAGCAAGCAAGGTCAAACGGAAATGCTTCATGCAGAATCTCTCCCAAATTCCGGCTGTGCTTATCGCTGAACCGCTCGAACTTGATTCTTCTTAAAGCAAATGCGAGAAACCAGATGTCATCTAGATGACAATTGGAGAAGGGGTTTTTGTGAGGGTTCCGAATTGGATCGACCAATTGCCGCTCGATGCACGAACGGCGCTGCAAATGGCCATGCAATCTCGCGCATTTCCCCGCGGCGCATTAATCTACAATCGTACCGAAAAACCCGGCGGGCTCTATTTGATCCGTTCCGGGTCGGCTTTGTTCCAGATTGATGGTGCAAACGGCAAGCGACTGCTCCTTAAAATCGTGCGCGAAAATGAGTTATTCGGGGAGATCGTCGCTTATGATGGCAAACCGGCTCCTATTGCGGTCGAGGCGCGCAGTTTGCTTTCAACCGACTTCATTCCTGCAGCACGCTTGGAACAATTACGCGGTGTGTATCCCGAAATTGACAAAGCACTCGCGACCGTGGCGACACAAAATCTTCGAGCAGCGCTTGCAGCAATCGAAGAGCTATGTCTCATGGACTTGCATCAACGGGCGGTCGTCTGTCTCAAAAGATTGTGCGTGGATGCAAACGATCCGAGCGAAAACAATATGCGTCTTGACATTACGCAGACCGAATTCGCTTCCATGCTCGGAGCATCACGGCAGGCGACCAACAAGATACTCGGTCAGCTTGAAAGAAACAAATTGCTAAAGCGGAATTTCAGATTTCTCGAATGCACACCGATTTTCAAACGGGAACTAAATCCTGTCACAGTCGAGTAAAACGAGATGCCCGCCGCATCAACGAGTGCAACCTTATTATGAGGGCTGGTGCAAAGCAAACGAGTTAGTTTGGTGACTATGCGAGAACGAGCACATTGTCCTTTCGTGTAAGCGCACGTTCGGTTCTTGATGCCAACATCGCCCGCCCCCCGGTGCGGTCCAGAAGTTGGTCAAGCCGATTAGCATCAGCGCCCGAGAGTCCATCGGCGAGTGTCTGGGCGCGGCTGAAGTGCCATAGCGAGTGGGGATTGCTTGCACGCTCCATTACAACATCACGCCATGGGTAGCGTATCCATCCCACAGTGGGATGGACACTTCGGCTGTCATTATACGAAACCAGCGTACCGGGCGCGGGGTTGGAGTGGTCATTCACCCATGCGTTGAAGCAGGCCGTATCTGCCGTAAAACCCGGCGTCCAATGAGCAAATATGATGGCGAGGATGGCTTCAAGCGTTGGGGGGATATGGTCGTCGGTTGGAAAGCTGTCGGAATATCCGGCATATTCCCCGTCAATAATCTCGGGACTGTTCATCCGCTCGGTCCATCGAAAGACAGAGGGTGCCGTCGTCTTCATCAGATACGCCGGCACAGGGTCACGTCCCAAATGTGCGTAAAGCGGCGCCATCATGCCAAAGTCGGCAAGGCTGGGTCGCCCGCCCAGCAAATAGGGGTGGAGCCGAAAATGCTGCTCCAAAGCATCAAGCAGTTCTACGTAGCTTGCTTCCATCGCAGGAATAACAGCGGGGGTTACGCCAAGGCCGGGAAGAAATCCCGAAAAGCGCGTCATAAGCTTACCGGCTGTTTCCAGCCGTTGTTCATGCTCCATCGGCGGTACTGCCCGCGCGAATTCAGTGCGCAAGAATAACTCCTGCTTTTCGCGATAGGACCATCGGTAATGCATCGCCAATGGCATCATATAATTCGACCCGAATGCATCGACGAGATGCGCTACGAACTTCTGGACGGGACCGGGTGGCGTGAAGTGGGGCCCTGTTTCGCGGGATTCTACCAGATCGATGATGGCCGTGGTATCTTGAACAAGCTCTCCCTCCGGCGTTTCCATCACGGGAATTACCCTGTGACCAACCCTTTCCGTAACATCCGATAGGAAGCGGGCGTCGGACGCCATGATTTCCCTGAAGGACACGCGCTTTTTGATCAGATAAGATCGCACCTTACCTGTGTAGAGCGAATGCGGGGTTCCCCAAATTATATATGTACCTGTCATAATCCCCGCCTACCCCTGATTTTATCTGTTGGCTTTCGTTAAAGACGCCTGCCCTACCCTTCATACTGCGCGGTTTTGAGGGAACTTGACATCGCGCGCCATTCACTGTTTGCTCTTACCTAATGGGGAGGGAAATATGGCCAAATGGGTGTCGAGCTCAGCTCTTTTTGGCGCGCCTGATTTGGTCGCGAAACTCGGTGGTGACTGGGCGGCGCTTTCGGCGGCCGCCGAACTGGACATAAGCGAAAATCTCGAACCGGCCAAATTGATTGAAGTTGCTGGATTAGCACGCTTTCTGGCGCTTGCCGCGGAGACACTGGAATGCGAATCCTTCGGCTTGATGCTTTCGCAATATCAGGGTTTTTCCGTTCTGGGGTCGCTGGCTCTGCTGCTCGAAAGTGCGGATACGATCAGGGAGTCTCTTCAGGATCTTGCCGCCTATTTCCCTGTATTTACGATGGGCGCGTTGATCGCTCTCGTTGAAACAAAGGGAGGAATAGAGGTCAATTACGAGCTTGCCGCTGGCACCGGTTTGCCACACCTGCACATTACCGAGCTTGGTTTCGGAATCCTGGTGAAGGAGATGCGTCGTCATATTCCCGGATGGGAACCGGAATATATCACGTTCAGACATGCCCCGCCCGAGAACAGCACCCAGCACCGGCAGTTTCTGGGTAAAACAATTCATTACAACGCCGATCGAAATTCGATTTTCATTAATCACGAAGACTTGGCGCAGCCGACTTGTGTACGCAGCATGCAGGTGCATGGCGAACTGGCGGCGCAATATAATGTTCTTCGCGAAGCAACGCCCGGCACCGTCACCGCTGCTGTGGAAACAATTGTCCGCGCTTTCATGGCGCATGAGACAATCCACCTATCCAAAGCGGCCACTCTGTTGGGCATGTCGCGCCGGACATTGCAGCGCAAGCTTGCTGAAGACGGGACAAGTCTTGCGGAGATAATCGATGCCGTCCGTGCCGATCTTGCACTTTCCTACCTACAAGAGTCGCGGTTGAAAGTTACGGAAATTGCCGAGATTCTGCAGTTTTCTGAAACAAGCGCCTTGTCGCGCGCGGTCGTCCGTTGGTACGGCCAATCGCCCCGCGCCATCAAAGACGGGGCCTCCATTTCGCTGTTAGCTGCGTCCCAAAAACCGGACCGCAAACGGGGCGCCGGAAGTTTGGCGCACTAAGTCAAGTTTATGATTGCGACATCGCTAACATCGATAATGTCGGGAATCTGATAAAAACTCAAAGCTCCCGACAAATGGCGGTCAACGAACCGCAAATCGAGGGAGAGAGATCATGAAGAAGTTAGGATTTTTGGCCGTCTCGACGCTTGCCGTGATAGCCGCAACACCCGTGTTTGCGCAGACGGAAAGTGCCGAAAGCGATTCCGGTGAGGAACCCATCATTGTTACGGCGACATTGCGCGCCATGGATGTCCAGGACATTCCATTGGCTGTTACCGCAGTCGCGCCTGAGGCACTTGAACGTCAGGGCATTAACGACATTAAGAACCTGGCTTCTATTTCGCCGAGTTTCAACATCCAGTCCTCGCAGACTGAAACGCAAGGCACCTCCATCAAGATCCGCGGTGTTGGCACCACGGGCAACAATACCGGTTTGGAAAGCTCGGTCGGCGTCTTCATCGACGGCGTCTATCAATCACGTCCCGGCGTTGCGCTTGGCGATTTGGTCGACCTTGAGCGCCTCGAAATTCTGCGCGGGCCGCAAGGCACATTGTTTGGCCGCAATACTTCGGCAGGTGCGCTTAACGTCACAACGAAGCGCCCTAGCCTGTCCGATTTCGAAGGCTTTGTGAATGCCAGCTATGGCAACTACAACTTCATGAATGTGCAAGCAGGCGTAAGCGTTCCGATTGCACAGGATGTTGCAGGCGTCCGGCTTTCCGGCACATGGCGCAAGCGTGACGGCTACCTAAAAACACCCGGCGGCATCGAAAGCAACGATCGCGACCGTTATATGCTACGCGGTCAGCTTTACATTGAGCCGAATGCCGATGTGAGCATCCGTCTTCTCGCCGACTATGCAAAAACCGATGAACAATGCTGCCAGGCAGTGATTGTTCGCGAGACAGAACTCGCTCCTTTTTCGGCTTTTCACGGCCTCGCCAGCGACGGCGTCGACCAATCGGGCATGAGTGCGCTGAACAATCTTTCTGTTAATGCGGGAACCTATTTGAACGGTTCGAAGCAATGGGGCTTTTCAGGCGAATTGAAATGGGATCTGGGCGGTGCCAAGCTGACCTATATCGGTTCCTATCGCAAATTTGACTCCAGCTCGACGACGACGGGTGGCTTCACCGCCAACGATACCTACACCGTAGGCAATGGAGCAACGACTTCGCGTCCCGGTATCTTGCCCTCGGGCGACCATATCAAGACCATGACGCACGAGCTGCGCCTTCAGGGCACGGCATTTAACGACAAGCTGGATTGGTTGATCGGTGGTTTCTACGGCGACGAGAGCATTCGTGCCGACCAGACCATGACTTTGAATGCGGATTTCCAACGTACAGGTGGCGCTTTCAACTTTGGAAGCGCGGCTGGCGTAAACCCGTTGTTTGCGCTGACGGCATTAGGCAATTTGGGTGTTCCTGTTAACGCCAATGGCAATTATGCCGAAAACCGCTTTTTGCAGGATGCAAAGAGCTGGTCTATTTTCACGCACAACGTGTTCAACATCACGGACCAACTGAGCCTCACTTTGGGCGCACGCTATGTGAAGGAAAACAAGGACGCATCCTTCAACCAACTTGGTGCCACAACCGGTGCCGGAGCCAGTGCTTGCCAAGCGAGTGTTAATGGCGTTTTGGCAGGAACCGTTCCCGCGCCGCTGCGCGCAGGTCTCATCGGGATCAACTGCTTCCCCTTTGCAACCTCGGTTAATCTGACGGCACCGGCTGCATTGGGTGGCGGATTGGCCAGCCGTCTGCTGCCATTGCCACGCGTATGGTCCGATACATTCAAGGATGACGAGATCACCTACACCGCGCAGGTTGGATATAAGCCGAATGAAGATCTGCTCTTCTATGCTGGATACAGCCATGGCTTTAAATCGGGTGGCTTCAACCTCGATCCGCAATCGGCAACGCTGCAGAACTCGGCTGCCATTCTGGCCGGTTTGGCGACAACACCAACGCCGGTGATCGTGGCACCAGTCTATGCTGACCCCAGCTTTAAGTCGGAAAAAGTCAACCAGATCGAAATCGGTGTGAAGGCAACATTGTTCGGCACGATCAAAGCCAACCTGGCCCTATTCGACATGAAGATGAGCGATTTCCAGGTTCTTGAATTCACTGGTGTCCAGTTCCTCACGTTTAACGTTAATTCGGCGCGGTCAACAGGTGCCGAACTCGAACTATTTGGGAAGCTGAGCGATCATATCTCGGCGAATGTGTCAGCGACCTATGCCAATGCACGCTACCCCAAAGACTGCAATGTAGGCGTCGTTGCGGCGGCGCTTGCTTCGGTTAACCGTCTTTGTGGATCGACACTCACCAACGCACCCAAATTCGCCGGTGTAGTCGGCCTGACATATGATGGACCGCTCAACAGCTCCGGCTGGGGGCTGCTGATCAACGGCAACATCAACTATTCGGATCGCCGCCGGACCAGCACCATTCCCTTGGATACCAACAACCTGCCGATCCCGCTGGATTATCAGAATGCCTATTTCAAGATGAATGCGCGTATTGGCCTGACCACACCTGACGAACGGTTTACGTTCGAATTGTGGGGCACCAATCTGAACAACGAGATCACCCGCGGTGTGACCGCCAACACCCCGCTTCGCGGCGGTGCAGGCACACGCTCACGCATCGGTTTCGTTGAAGAGCCGCGTATGTATGGCCTGACCGTACGCGCGAAATTCTAAAGCGTGTAGGACCGAACTTACAGTAGTTCGAATGACTCGGTGCGGATTTGAAAGGGAAGGAATTTCTTCTCTCCTCGTCCTTTCAATCCGCCAAAACTGGACGCCATTTTCGTTCGCGAGTGGCGTCCCTTTTTTATGTGGTACCGCTCCCAACCCTTCGGTCAAACCTGTCTATTTTGTCCTATAGCTTCGATGTAAATCGCGATATCAATTGGGAACAACGGGAGGAACTACCATGCGCTTATTGATTGCCGCCGTCCTGCTTTGCACGACATCTCCACTTGCCGCTCAGATCGCCACGCCGGACAGGCCCGTGACCGATCCGAAAAGCCTTACTTCGCCAGCCAATCCCGATGCGCGGGCGGTCCCGTTGGACGATATCGGAAATTCACGCTCGGTGGGCAGCACGACATGGAGTGCGGATGGAAAGCATGTTTATCTTTCCACCAATTTAACGGGGCGGTTCAACATCTGGCGCACCGACGCCGACGGCAGTTGGCCGTTGCAAATGACCCAGTCAGACGATTCCCAAGGCGGCCTTGCGGCGTCGCGGGACGGCAAATGGATCTACTTCACCCAAGACAATGGGGGTGACGAATATTATGATATTTACCGCGTCCCGACGAGCGGCGGCGCTGTCGAGCGTGTGACCAATACGCCGACCTTGAGCGAACGCGGACTTGTGCCTGGGCCGTCCAACGGGCTCATGGCTCTATCGGTAAAGAAGAAGAGCGAAGCGCAATCCAATATCGCAACAATTGACAGTCAGGGAAATGTGAAGGCTCTGACGGCCGAGACCGATCCGCAATATGAGTGGTCCCCGCGTCTTTGGGCAGATGGCGGCAAAACCCTGTTCGCGAACCGCGAAAAAATTGATTCCACCAGCACCGAGATCTGGCGCATCGATATCGCGAGCGGGAAAGCAATACCGGTCCTGTCGAAAGCAAACACCATCTACCGCGTCCAGGATCTCAGCGCCGACGGCCAGTGGTTGGCCGTCACGACCGATGCGGATATCGGACGTCCAAGGGCGGGTCTTTACAATATTGCCGCCAAAAAATGGAAGTGGCTGAAGCCGATCCCGTGGGACCAGCAGGCCATCAGATTTACCCATGATGGTAAGTCCCTGATTGTTGAAAGTAGCAACGATCTGCGCACGATGTTAGTGCGCTATGATCTGACGACAGGGACGGAAACTCAGATGAATCTTCCGGCCGGTTTGAACTTCTCCACGGGGAATGATTCCCGTTCTCCGGATGGGCGCTCGCTACTGGTTGTCCATATGGGCGCTAATGTGGCAGGCGAACTTAATCGCTACGATCTGGCGGATGACAGTGTGCGTCCTCTTACGCAGCTTTCGGTCGCTAGTTTGCGGCCGGAAGTTTTGGCGAAATCGGAAATGGTCACCTACAAAAGCTTTGACGGCACTTTGATTAGCGCACTGGTGACCATGCCGGCCAATCTAAAGCGTGACGGCAGCAACCCGGCCATTGTGCTTCCCCATGGTGGGCCAACCGGCAAGACAGAGGACTATTTCGATGATATCGCTGCGGCACTCGCCAGTCGGGGTTATATCATCATTGCACCCAATTTCCGGGGATCGACAGGCTATGGCAAGACCTTCCAAACCGCCAATTATGACGATCTGGGCGGCGGTGATCTGAAGGATACCGTTGCGGCCAAGAATTTCTTGGTCGAAAGTGGTTATGTCGACCCAAAACGCGTCGGTATTTTCGGCGGATCCTACGGCGGCTTTATGACACTGATGGCGGTCGGCAAAACACCGGATGAGTTTGCCGCCGGTGTGCAATGGTTCGGCATTATCAACTGGCGTACCATGTACCGCGACATGGACGAGGTCTTGAAGGCGTATTTGCGCAGCCTGATGGGCACGCCCGAGGAAAATCCTGCAGGCTATGACCGTGCGTCGCCATTGACCTATATTAAAAACGCCAAGGCGCCGCTGCTCACCATTCAGGGCGAAAACGATATCCGCGTCCCGCGCGGGCAAGCGCAGGAGGTGCACGACATTTTGAAGGCGAAGGGCAATATCGTCGAAACCGTCTACTATCCCGCCGAAGGGCATGGTTTCCGGAAAAAGGAGAACCAGATCGATTCTCTGCGCCGTACGGTTGAATGGTTCGACAAATATCTGAAACCGAAATGAAGGCGGACTCCGGCGATATTGCGAAGGAGCATGAGATGGGGAAAATTGACAAGCGGTTCCTAGGTGCAGGCATTGCTCTCGGCATGGGGATGGGCGTGACAACCGGCAATACCGCGCTCGGCCTATGTTCAGGTATTGCGTTCGGATTGGTTGTTGGTCGCTTTAAGGCAAAAAGCGAACCCTGACGGGTTCAAACCACCTCAGCGCGTCGCGACCCAGTTGAACAAGAAGTTGCGATGCTCGGCCCATGTCTGACCTTCAACTTTGTCGCCAACCAGACAAGCTGCGCTGTGATAGGGCCCGACACCGTCGGTGGTACGGAAACTGACGCAGGTTCTGCCGCGATCATTTTTCCAGCGGCCACCTTCTATGGTGCTTTCATAAAAGCTGCCCTGCACGCTGCCATCGGCTTTCAGATCCAGAACCATAGGTTTGGTGTACGGCTTGCCCGGTTCCGATGAAAGATCGACCGTCCAGTTACCGCTCAATTGCGGCGCATTTGCGGACGCGGCTGTGGCCAAAAGGCAGGCTGAAACAAAAAGACCGAAAACGCGCATCAACATTCTCCTCAACGGCTGCATGCTGCGTTAACGCTAGCCACGCAGATAGGTAACGATAAATGCAGTTACGATTTCCGATTTGATTTGGATGCACGGGCCCGTTCCGGGCAAAACAACAAAAAATAGGGGTGGGATATGCCCACCCCTATTTTATTTAAAGGCCATCGAGCCCTTTGCTGACCAAAATATTCACCGACACTCGGCGATTTTGCGCCTTGCCTTCTTCGGTGTCATTGCTTGCCAGCGGGTCGGATTCAGCCATCCCGGTCGGTGTCAGCATACGATAGGGTTTCCAGCGACAGGCCTGCTGCAGATAGTTGATAACACTGCTGGCGCGTTTTTCACTCAGCGTCTGGTTATATTCTTCGTCGCCAACAGAGTCTGTGTAGCCTACGACCAGCATCAACGCGTTGTCGGTTGCTTCAGCAGACGCGGCGGTCGAGCAAAGCTCTTGCTTTGCGCTTGGTGACAAAGAGTATTTGCCGGTATCGAAGTATACGTTGGTCGTACCCTTGATATTGTACTTGTCGATATCGCCCATACGGCCGCGCAACGCTTCGGTGGCGGCTGTCTGTTCTTCAAACTGCTGGGCTGTGCCGTTGCGGATCATGGTGGCGGTTTTCAGATCGTTATTGCGGAAGGTAATCTGGCTCGCGATCAGACCGGCGCCTGACTGCCATGTCTTAATGGTCACCGGCAAACCGTTCAGCAACGCGTTTGATGTCAATTTGTTCTTGCCGCTCAGAAGACCACCGCCAGTCTTGATTTTCGTCGCTTCATTGATGGAAATGACGGTCGCATTGCCATCTGCCGTCGTAATCTTCAGTTTGTCGCCGCTGCGGGCTGTAATGATACCCTTAACGTCGGGTCCTTTTACCAGCACCGGCATCTCTTGTGTCACGGGACCATCGACCACAATGGTAGGGTCGTTCGACTGCGCAGACAGACTACCCGATGCAGCTAATGTTGCCACGGCAAGCAGGACGGGAAATCCCGTCCTATTAGAAATCACGTTCATGTATTCACTCCTTCAAACGGCTAATGCCTCATCATACCCTTGGATTTTACCTGTTGATTCCATCCTTTCTGTCGGATGAACACGATTGCATTTCGCACCGCCTTTGCGGTCAGCATGGCCTCATTGTGCGACGAACCGTTGCGTCCAACCGAAGCATGGGAGCGCATTACGCTACGAAAAGGAGAAGATTTCCGGTTGGATTCGATGCTAACTTCAAACTGAGCAGAGCGATTTCTACGCATTGGGGGGCTTATTAAAAGTCCAAACCAAGCTGCACATTGACCCGCGGATCGTCGCTACTGGAGATCGCGCCGGAGGTGTAAACCGGGGCGGCAGCTTCGACTTGCAGGTCGAACATACCCAATCCGGCACGAATGCCTGTACCGGCCGAAACCAGGGTGCCCGTGCCATAGCCGTTCCGGAAATTGCTCACATATCCGCCATCTATAAAGACATAGGGTTGCACCCGTCGGATCCAGCTTTTGGATTTTGTATATTCATATCCAAATTCGGCCAGCGCCAACACACCGTTGTCGCCCGAACGCTCATAAAAATCAAAAGCACGCCCGGTATAGGCGCCACCCAATCCCATTTCTTCCGACGACAGAAGAGGGTCGGCGGAATATTGCCCCGAAACTGCCACCCTTAAGGTCGCGTTGCCCGAAACATAGCCAGACCAGTTGGCCCACGCGCGTGCTAGAGTAAACGAGCCGTCGGCATCCGCACGTGAAGAAAATATATCACCCGGCTCATTCGCACCGAAAATGCCCATACCTTGCCGCAACTGGGCACCTGTCCGCAGCCAACCATTGCCCAACCGGTATGACGATGAAAGCCCGACCGACAAGGTAACGACGGTGTCGCTTTGCAGAACTGCACCAAAGCTGTCCTGATCGACCTTGAGATATTCGAACTGTCCCTCAGCCCAAAGATTGGCCGTGCGCGACCGGTGGACCGGATGATTGACCGAGAGCGAGGCGTAACGGCTGCCAGCATTACGCTTGCCGAAGCCGGAACTTGGATCGATATTGCTATCGCTCCACGCAGTCGCGATTTCAGCTCGGGTACCGTTCGTGCCCAATCCAACACCGTACAAAACACTTGCCGCGAGAAGTTCCTGCGGTTCGGCGGGATTAGTCCTGAAGGTCACGCTCAGTGAGTCAGAATCTTCTAACAGCGCCACAGCCTCAACACTGAGGCGTGCCCGCAATGGTCCGATTTTGTTGGAACCGAAATTGTCCACGACGATTTGGCCGCTGGTGTTTTTGCGGTGTTGAACGCGAACAACCAGTATCCGCGCCCCGTTTTCATTGACCAGCTCAGTCTGCTTCACAATGATTTGCGGGATGTTATTTGCGAGCATGAGACGGCGTTCCAACTCGTGCTGCATAACGGTCTGACCTACGAGCGGTTCAAGCAATTGGCGCAGTGCCTTATTGGAGGAACCTTCAATCCTGACCTTATCAATCGAGCCGGCATCGAGCTTGATCCGGACGATCCCCAACTCGATTTGTTGTTCGGGGACATAAGCATTGGCGAGAACCATGCCCTGCGAACGGGCTATCTCGGCAATCTCCTGCGCCAATTTGGCAAGATCTTCGCTTGTCGCGCTGCTGCCGAGATAGGGTTCGATGACCTTCTCAAACATATTGTGATCGACGCTTCTATCGGTTTCAATCAGTACGGAGCCGACACGAATGCCCTCGCCGGATTTATCCGCCGCAGGTTCCGGCGGGATCGCGGCTGTTTCTCTGCGGATCAGTTGCGGGGCTTCAACATTAACCTCGTTCCGGTCGGGTCGGTCATCTTTGGTAGCTGCCGGTAGGAATGCGCGCCATTCCCCCTCCCCTGCCCCATTCACTTGCGCGCAGACGGGCGCAGGCGCAAGCATTGCACCGCCTAAGGCCAAGTAAAAAGAACAATGAAATCGCGTCATTTAGCTTCGGATTAGCCGTGAATAAAATATTGTGTGGCGGCTATTCTTAAAGCCAACATGTTGCGTAGCCGTTAATTGCGACACCCTGGATGTTTACCAGTTCTTAGGCACTTCTCGACGGAGTTTCGTCAGATTTACTTGTTACAATCGGGCTCTGAAATCCTATCAATGGGGCAAAGCCAGTGCGTAAATATCTCTCCGTCATCCAAGCGGTGATTATGGCAATAGTTGCACTCTTCGTGCTGTCGACCCCAGCGGCGGCGAGCACGAAGGCGTGGCAGATCTCGGAGAGCACCGGATCCGTCTCGGTTGAATCGAACGGTCAAGTGCGCACGGGCGCCCGTGGAATGGCTTTGAAAGCAGGCGATGCCGTCTCCACAGGTTCCACTGGTCGGGCGGTCATCGTGCGCGGCGGCGAATATGTCATCGTCAGCCCCAAAAGCCGCGTCCGCATTACCAAGCCTGAAGAAACAGGCGCGATAACGCAGATATTCCAATCGATCGGAAGCGCGCTGTTCAAAATCGAGAAAAAGGAAACGCCGCATTTCGGTGTAAAAACCCCATATCTGGCGGCTGTGGTGAAGGGTACAACCTTTAACGTGACGGTTACTGCAAATGGTGCGACCGTTCAGGTTACCGAAGGCCGTGTCGAAGTGTCGACACTGGATGGCGGCGCCTCCGATCTGATTGTGCCTGGCCGGATTGGCCGGGTCGACGCCAATGACATGAAGCTTTTGAAGGTCATGGGCATTGGCGCAACCGCCGTTCGTTCGGAATCTTCCGCTGTAATAGCCCCAGCAAACGAACAGTCAGCGACAGAGACAGAGGCGGCGAGTCAGCGGGATGGAAACGAAGAAACTTCCGGCGGTCAGTCGGAAAGTGACAGCGAGAATGGCAGCAGCGTCGTTGGAGATCGCAATGCGAACTCTGAGTTTTCAGGCGAAATTGCATCTTCTATTGCCAGTGATCCAGTTAGCCTCGCCCTTGCCACTGGAGGATTGATCTCGGGCAGCCAAGGCATAATTCGGGACACCGGCAACCCCTTGCGGAATGGCGGTTCGACGGGCGAAGGTAGAAATAATACAGGCGGCAATGCTGGCGATGCCGCGGTAGGCGCTGTTTCGGGGAGTTGGGATAGCGGAGTCGGAGATAGTAATAGTAACGCTGGTGGCGATAATGGAAACGCCGGTGGAAATGGCGATGCGGGCGGAAACGCTGGTGGTGATAACGGAAACGCCGGTGGAAATGGCGATGCGGGCGGAAACGCTGGTGGTGATAACGCAAACGCCGGTGGAAATGGCGATGCGGGCGGAAACGCTGGTGGTGATAACGGAAACGCCGGTGGAAATGGCGATGCGGGCGGAAACGCCGGTGGTGATAACGGAAACGCCGGTGGAAATGGCGATGCGGGCGGAAACGCCGGCGGTGATAACGGAAACGCCGGTGGAAATGGCGATGCGGGCGGAAACGCCGGCGGTGATAACGGAAACGCCGGTGGAAATGGCGATGCGGGCGGAAACGCCGTCGGAGCAAGAAGAAACGCCGGTGGAAATGGCGATGCGGGCGGAAACGCCGGCGGTGATAACGGAAACGCCGGTGGAAATGGCGATGCGGGCGGAAACGCCGGCGGTGATAACGGAAACGCCGGTGGAAATGGCGATGCGGGCGGAAACGCCGGCGGTGATAACGGAAACGCCGGTGGAAATGGCGATGCGGGCGGAAACGCCGGCGGCAATGGTCACGATAGACCGCCGCGCGCGTAAATCCTACTATCTTGTTAGCGAACCTTCAACGCATTGGCGCTACAGTGGGCTAAGTGATGCTGCATTCATGGCAGCTTTTTGACGAAAAACAGGATTAGCTGCCGAAATGTCATTCCGGTCAACATTGAAAAATGGTCTGACCAAGACGGGCATTTCGGCGCGTTTCGCGCGCCCATTGGCCGTTGGCATTTCGCTTCTTCTCGCCATCATTCTCGGACTTTATAGCCCTGAAGGACCGGTCGAACAACTGCTGCATAATGCCCGGGATTCCATCAATTCAAAACCCGCCAGTGGCCGCGTTCATATTGTCGAAATTGATGCAAAATCGCTCGCCGCTTTGGACAAATGGCCTTGGTCGAGAGGTTATCATGCCCAGTTGGTCGACGAACTGGACAAGGCTGGTGTTGCCCAAATAGTCTTCGACGTCGATTTTTCCTCTTATTCGACCCGCGATGGGGACCAAGAATTCGCTGCGGCAATTGAACGAGCCGATGGTAAGGTTGTGCTTCCCACATTCCGCCAGCCGCAAAGCACCGGTGAAATTCATGCCGATCTGGAAAATCTGCCAATACCGATATTGCGGGAAAAGGCATTTCTGGGATCGGTTAATGTACGACCGGATGCCGATGGACAGGTGAACGACTATCCCTTCGGCACGATAACCGACTCTATACCTAGGCCGTCAATTGGCGCATTGCTGGGTGATGCCAGCGGACCGGTAAATAAAGAATTCAAGATTGACCAAGCCATCGAGATTTCGTCGATCCCCCGACACAGTTTTGTCGATGTGCTGGAAGGCCGTGTGGATGCGCGCGAATTGAAGGGAAAGAAAGTCGTCATCGGCGCTACTGCCATCGAGATTGGCGATCGATACGCGACCGCTCGCTTTGGTGTGATTCCCGGAGTCGTGGTTCAGGCCATGGCAGCTGAAACGCTGATAGCTGGCACGGACCTACCCGAACTTGGTCCATGGCCGATGCTTGCGTTGACGTTGATCGCGGTGCTGTTCGCTATCCATTGGACGGATCGGCGAAACACAACCGGCGTGGTGCCCTCTCTCCTTATAGCTATTACGATCTTGGTTGTTCCCTTAATCGCTGAACGATACTCACTCGCGCATTTGGATGTCACTCCGGCATTACTGTTGCTGGCGGGTTCCATGGCCGCCCAATATGTGATCGGCATAACAAAACAAATTTCCTTAGAGCGTCGCATCGACAGGGCGACGGGCCTGCCCAATCTGGCGGCATGGCAAGAGCGTATGGATTGCAAAGGCAACCACAATGTGATCGTCGCTGAGATCGCCAATTTCGGAGAGATAGTCGCCACCCTTGATCGTGCGGAATCGAAAAAATTGGTGCGCGCTGTGGCCGACCGTTTAGAGTTATCCAGCGGTCCTGGTGAACTCCACCGAATAGGACGAGAGCGCTTTTGCTGGCGGACCGAAACCATGGACAGCGATGCAGTTGAGACAACGATCGAAGCAAGCGCGTCGTTGTTCAACACGGCAATACCGGTAAGCGGACGCTCCGTTCGTGCGACCTTGTGCTTCGGCGTTGCAACAGGCGATATAAGGGATGCAGAAGGATTGGCCAACCAGGCCACCTTAGCCGCAAAGCGTGCAAGCGAGCTTGGCAAGCGCTTGGTTTGGCATAATGACCGTCTGGCACAGGTCACTGACCAGTCACTCTTCATCCTGTCTGAATTTGAAGAGGCGCTGATGACTGGACAGATATCTGTTTTCTATCAGCCTAAATATAGCCTGATTGATGATTTTGTTAACGGGGCTGAGGCACTCGTGCGGTGGGAACATCCCGACAAAGGTATGGTAAGTCCCTCGCTCTTCGTCCCAGTCCTTGAGCATGAAAATCTGATGGAGGCGCTGACACTTTTCGTGTTGCGGCAGGTAGTCGAAGATGTCGAACGCTGGAATTCCGTGAGAAATCCGATGGGCTGTGCCGTCAACATATCCGCATCCCTTCTGGCCAATCCCGCATTTGCTAAGCGAGCTGTGGCAATCATACGCGACAGCGGTATAGACCCGGCGTTGCTCACCATCGAGCTCACTGAAACAGCCGCACTGTCTTCGCAAGAAATGGCCGCATCCAGCCTGAACCAATTCAAGCAATTAGGCGCTCATTTATCGATAGACGATTATGGGACAGGCCAGTCGACTTTGACCTATCTAAAAAGCTTCTCGGCTGACGAGATCAAGATAGATCAGAGTTTTGTCAAATTGATCGCTACCGACAACGCCAATAAGATCATGGTCCGGTCGTCGATCGAAATGGCCCATGCTTTGGGAATGAAAGTCGTCGCCGAAGGCGTCGAAGACATAGCTGCGCTCAATGTGCTGCGGGAATTTGGCTGCGACACAATTCAGGGTTGGTATGTCGGCAAACCGGTCGCGCGCGATGAATTCATGCAGCGCTGGTGCCTAAACCTGTTCGATTCAAGCGGCGGTACTTCCGCTCCGGATTGGGTCGGACAAGCACGGACGGGCTGACGTTCCGGGCAATCGGTATGTTGAGGAGACGTTAGCGCTAGTAATTCTAGCTAGCCTCGCAAAGGAACCCTATAGTCTGGTAGTTAGTTTATTTGGTCCCAGTATTCTAAAGGTGATCTATGCGCAGCCCAACTTTCCCGGCCACATGTACGACCCTATTATTGATTAGCGCAATGTCATTGGCAATCGCAACCCCATCATATGCAGCAACCCCCGATAGTTGGGCGAAGCTGGATGCTGCTACCCAAGCAGCGTGCATTAAAGCGTCAGGCCTTACAAATGCGACAGCCGGTCCGCCTATCCGGTTTTCGGATAAATTGTTAATGGACGCTCGCGTGATCGAAGGTGTCTGGCCCCAACCGCATATGAAGGGCGCACGGGCCAGCATGTTATGCCTATACAATCGCAAAACAAAACAGTTTGAGGTCCAAGAGCTGGCGACCCCGCCAAAACCCGCACCTGCTTTGAAAGATGTGTGGTGGCAAGCCGAGGATATTGGCGGAAAAGGCATTATTGATCGGAGCGATATAACTCTGATGATCGGAAGCGATGGTAAAATTGGCGGCAAATCGGGCTGCAATGGATATTCAGCCAGCTATCAGATCACCGACGATAAACTGAAAATAACATCCCCGCTGATCGGGACCCGTATGGCATGCGCACCCGCGCTCATGAACCAGGAACAGAATTTTCAAAAACTGATTGAAACAGCGGTTTCTTTTACCATTTCGCCGGAAGGAGCCCTGATCCTGCAATCTGCGGACGGAGCAACAATCAAATTTGTGCGAAAATAGGCCCCAATAAACGAGAGCCGCTTAAGAAGTTATACCAGCCTTTAGAGACTTGATTTTACCGTTGGCTGCCACCGACGTCGCTGAAATTTTCCGGCTTGCCGCTTTTGGCTTGTCGAGTCTGTGCAGCCAGTCGTTAATTGACAATTCCAGAATATCGACAACATCATCTATGGTGATCTGGTCGTCACGGCGCGCCAGTGCAAACGCTGTTTCATTGAGCAGTCCCAAAACGAGAAGCGCCATCGGACGCAGCACAGCAGGGGCGATGTTGTCACGTCCAGTAATCGCGACCAACGCGGGTTCAATGACGGACAAAGAGGTCACCGCGTCAATCTCACGCCAGTTTTCGCCACCCAAAATAGTAGGCGCTTCGATCAGCACCAGCCTCAAATATTCGGGGCTTTGGGAGAGTTCGATCGAAGCCCTCGAACCGATAATAAATCGTTCAAGGGGATCGTTTCCTTTTTGCCCACGCACGACCACCGCATGCGCAAATTCGCGCTGCAGATTTTTGACGACCTCCGCGAACAAGGCCTTTTTATCTTTGAAGTGATGAAAGAATGCACCTTCGGTCAATCCAGCCGATTTGGCAATGCGACTCGTCGTTGCTCCCGCAAAACCAAGTTCTGCGAACAATTCACGTGCCGTCGCAACAATAAGCTTGCGTGTTTTTTCGGCTTCAGCGGCGCTCTTTTTCCCCATAAGGACCTATATTAGATAGTGTTGCATTGTCGTCAAGCTGAACTTGATCTAACCAATTCATGATGTACCGGTCGATCTCTGCAGTCCAATCTATACTCGTCCCGTTATTTACACGCGACCCGACGACGGTACGGGCCGTAGAGCTCGAATTTTAGACCTAACTATTTGTAATTTTTACTCCGTTTTGGAAAAATCTCTGATTGACTGCATAGTATTACTATGAATATGGTTCTGCTTTGGAGGAAGAGGAGACTGGCTATGAAGCGGAGCGCCGCGGATGCAGCCGTTACTCGGGGGGACATAATCAGAGCAGCTCGGACGCTGTTTTCTGAAAGAGGCTTTGCGCAATCAACAACCAACGAAATAGCGCGCGGTGCGGGTGTGACCGAGGGGGCATTTTTTCATCATTTTAAAGGGAAGCAGGATCTTTTTGCCGAAGTCGTTCGGCAGTTACAGAAAGAATTCGACAAGGCCGTGTTTGAAGCGGCTGCAAAAGCACCGTCAGGGATCCAGCGGTTTCTGACAGGCGCCCGAGCATCGCTTCAACTGTCGCAAAAGCCCGAATATTTGCGAATCGTGTTGATCGATGCGCCTGGCATTCTAGGGCACATGCAGTGGAAAGAAATAGATACGAGCATCGCATTGGAGGCGATAGAGCCCGCTTTGCGTCTTTTGGTCGGAAACAAATCCGTGCCAAAATCGCGCTTACGGGCAACCGCGCTCACTATGCTTGGACTGTTGAACGAGTCGTGCTTCGCCTTGGCGCGCAAAGATCCGTGCGTCGCCGAGGACGATGTTATCGACGCTGTGGAGGCGATATTGAAACAATGGATCGCAACCAACCAAGGAGCAAAAGCCTGAAGACGACTGTTAATCCGGAAGCGGAACAACTTCTACAGCAATAACTTTACAAACATAGTTATACTATGTATATATTGGCCTTGGACGAGTTCGCGCCGCATATCGTGTGCGCGAAACGAGCATTCGGCTGGAGTGGTTTGTGATCAACGATTACATCATTGTCGGTGCCGGGACGGCAGGCTGTATGCTTGCCGATCGGCTGTCCGCCAATGGCAAGAACCGCGTATTGCTCGTCGAAGCTGGTGGCAAACCCCGGAACCCGTTCATCCACATTCCGGCAGGCTTCGCCAAGCTATTCAAAAGCAGCAGCGACTGGAATTATGACAGCACGCCGCAATGCGGCACGTCCCAACGTACGGTTTACATTCCGCGCGGAAAAATGCTGGGCGGCAGCGCCAACATGAATGCGCTAATTCACCAGTGGGGCCATCCCGCCGACTTTGAAGAATGGGTGAATTCGGGTGCAACAGGCTGGGGCTGGGACAGTGTATCGCCAATTCTCCGGAAGCTGGAAACTGAACTGGAGCATGACGTAAATCCCAACGCTCATTCGGCCGCTTCCGACTTTGTCGATGCCGCCCGAGCGGTGATCGGAAATTCCGGGTCTACGTACAATGGCGGGGACTATGAAGGCGCCTGGATTGCGCAATGCAATATTCGGAAAGGCAAGCGGCACAGCATTTTTCACAGCCATTTGAAACCGGCATTAAAGCGCCAGAATCTGGTGACATTGACACACATGGCGGTCGAAACCCTGATCATTGAGCAGGGCAAGGCAGTTGGCGTCATAATGAACGGAGCTCAAGGCCGGATTTCGGCGCTTGCCCGCGCAGGTGTGATACTCGCAGCAGGAGCGATCGAGACCCCCGCTTTACTTCTGAGGTCGGGCATCGGCGATGGGGAGACGCTTCAAAAATTGGGCATTGAAGTGGAGTGCGTATCACCGCATGTCGGTCAGCATTTGCAGGACCATCCCATGGCGGTCACGGTATTTGCAACAAACCATGCTGATACCTACAAAACAGCAGAGTCTCCAAAAAACCTGTTTAAATATATCTTTACAAAAACCGGTCCCCTCGCATCAAACGCTGCCGAAGCAATCGCCTTTGCCCGATCATCGCCAACGCTGAATGCGCCTGATATTGAACTGATTTTTGCACCCTTTGAATGGCGCGAACAGGCATTGCAACCACCCGCCATACATGGTTTTTCGATTGGAGCAGGATTGATTGCTCCCGCATCGAGGGGTTCAGTTTCACTTGTCACACGGCATGTACAAGTGCAGCCGAAAATTGACCTCGGACTCTTTACGGACAGAGAAGGTCATGACCGTAAAACGATGCTCGCGGCTGTGTTGCTTGCGCGCAAAGTCGCGGCGCAATCACCATTGAATGCCCATATCGAAGGTGAACTTTCTCCGGGCGAACGGGCGAACGACTATGACGCGTTATTCACCGAAATTTGCCGCAATGTGCAGACCATCTACCACCCCGCAGGAACATGCCGGATCGGAGACGCCACGCAGGGTGTCATTTCATCCAAATTGAAAGTTCACGGTTGTGACAAGCTATGGATTGCAGATGCCTCCGTTATGCCAAGGCTCGTCCGTGGTCACCCTAATGCCGCGGTCGCGATGATCGCGGCCCGAGCGGCGGAATTTATCTCAGACGAGGCACGCTGACATGTCCATTCGACAGCACGCCACCGCTGACCCGCCTAGTATCTGTACAGACACCAATTTTCCGAGATCGGTTTGGCAACACCTCTACTCTGTTCAGAGATAGCCGTTGCCAAGCCGGACCCGCCCGTCGCACAGCTCCCCAGTTGTTTTTTGACGGGCGGGTCAAACTTAATCTTCAAAATACAGGAAGCCCTAACGAGCGTCGTCAAGGCGCTGGCACGCCGAACGACAGCTGTTTTACGAAATAGGGAACCCTCATCCGAAGTGCAAAAGACCTTAATACACCCGGTAAAGCGGAAGCTGATGACTTCGGCCTAATTTCCTGAGGCTGAAGTGTTTATCCACCAAATGTAACATGTTGATGCACGAAATGCGGTAAGCATCTTGCCGTCGTTCATTCTTCTGTTAGCGTAAGACCGATGGGTAATTTTCCGTTCAGCGCAATTGTCGGCCAAGATGAGATGAAGCGTGCGTTGCTGATTGCTGCGGTTGATGCGCGCATCGGCGGCGTGATGATCTTTGGCGACCGTGGCACCGGGAAATCCACAGCAGCTCGTGCTCTGGCAGCAACATTACCTCCTATTTCTGTCGTGGAAGGCTGTCGGTTTAACTGCGCGCCCGACGCCCGCGACGATTGCCCCGATCCATGCACATCGAAAAAAGCACACAAGATGTCGGTACCCTTCGTCGACCTCCCATTAGGTTCGACAGAAGACCGAGTGCTTGGCACACTCGATCTCGAGCGTGCGCTTGCCCATGGCGAGAAGCAGTTTGAACCCGGTTTGCTGGCTAAGGCGCATCGTGGCTTTCTCTACATTGATGAAATCAACCTGCTCGAAGATCATGTCGTCGATTTGTTGCTGGACGTCGCGGCATCAGGACAGAATTTGGTCGAGCGCGACGGGTTGTCCATTCGGCACCCGGCCCGTTTCGTTCTGGTCGGCAGCGGCAATCCTGAAGAAGGGGAGTTGCGACCGCAATTGCTCGATCGCTTCGGCCTATCTGTCGAAGTTAAAACGCCCGAGACGGTAGAAGACCGCGTCGAAATCATGAAGCGCTGCGACGCGCATGAACAGAATCCATCTGTTTTTGCCGAGATTTGGAAGGAAGAGGACGCAAAAGTCCTACGCCGAATTGCCAAAGCGAAGGCGGGGATCACCAAAGTCCACACACCAGACTCAATCCTTACGGACACAGCTACCTTGTGCAAGGCAGTCGGCGCGGACGGTTTGCGTGGCGAGCTGACCGTGATGCGCGGTGCACGCGCACTTGCGGCCCTTGAAGGGAAAAAGACGGTCACCCGTGCGCACCTGAAATCCATCGCACCGCTGGCTTTGAGGCACCGTCTGCGGCGCAATGTGCTCGATGAAACAGGATCGACTGTACGCATCGAACGCGCATTGGAGGAATGCTTCGGGTGAGCCCCACGACCGTCCTTGGTGACCGCGTCAGTGACACCGAACTCGCCCTTCACCTGTTTGTCCGCAACCCGCATCAGTTTGGAGGTATCATCCTTAAGGGACCGGGTCCCGTGCGCGACGCGATGGTGGCTTTTGCGCAAGAAGCTCTGGCCAAAAGAGGGCCGGTCGCGCGTATACCTGTCAATATCGATAGCGAACGGCTTTTGGGTGGCCTTGATCTGTCTGCGACCTTGGCCGCTGGTCGTGGTGTGATGCGTTCCGGTCTGCTCAACGACTGCAGCGGTGGCGTCGTCATTCTGCCCATGGCCGAGCGCATTCCACGCGACATCGCAGCCCACATTGCACAGGCCATGGATGGGAGAAAGCTGGCGGCAATTCTGCTCGACGATTCCGTAGACGGTGATGAAGCCCCTCCCCCGGTTTTGACCGAACGCATCGCCTTTCATTGCGATATGTCCGAGTTACGGCAATTTGACGGTGCTGCGTCACCCACTGCCCTGCACTCAGCCGCCCTGACCGACATGCAACTGGTCGGGTTGGTCAATACTGCTTCGGCATTGGGAATTGGATCAGCTCGTGCTTCTATTTTTGCCCATAAAGCCGCGCATGCGCATGCCGAGTTTCATGGACGCGCTGCGGCAAATGATGACGACTTGACCGCCGCAGTCCGGTTGGTGCTGGCGCCACGTGCGACGCAATTTCCACCCGATGCTCCTCCTGAACCGGAATCTGACCCGCCGCCTGATCAGCCTGATTCCGATCCGGGTGACGACGAAGAACGTCAGGTCGAAGATATGGATTTAGAGGATATCCTGCTCGAGGCGGCCGCAGCGGCTATTCCTAAAAATATTCTCGATCAAATCAACGGGACGGCGAAGGGAAAGGGTAAAGGCCAAGCTGGCCGGTCGGGGCAAAAGCAGAAATCGGCTCAACGTGGCCGCCCCTTGGGCGCCCGACCGGGGGTACCCGGACATGGGCGCAAGCTCGCCTTGATTGACAGCTTGCGTGCTGCCGCGCCTTGGCAGTCCATGCGTCGTGCCGCCGCAGCTGCAAACGACCTGCGCAAAATCCATATCCGTAAATCGGACCTGCGCGTACGTCATTACGAACAGCGCCGTGAAAGCCTGACCATATTCGCCGTGGATGCATCGGGGTCGTCCGCCTTGTCCCGTTTGGCAGAGGCAAAAGGTGCGGTCGAAATGATGTTGGCGCAAGCCTATGTGAAACGCAGCCAAGTTGCCCTGATTGCCTTTCGTCAAAATGGTGCGGAAATATTGTTGCCTCCAACGCGATCGCTCACCCGGGCTAGGCGCGCTTTAGCGGCGCTTCCCGGGGGTGGCGGTACACCCCTGGCGGCAGGTTTGCAGGCGGCGCAGCACATGGCCGAGACTGCTATGCGCGGTGGGCAAACACCCACGATCGCAATTTTAACTGATGGCAAAGCCAATGTACGAACGGACGGGACCGCCAACCGCGAGCTGGCGATGGCCGAAGCACAACAGGCGGCGAAATCGCTCGCCCAAAGCGGGGTCCAGTGCATCGTAATTGATATTTCACCCCGCCCTCGCGTAGAAGCGGCGGAATTGGCAGAAGCATTGAACGGTCGTTACCTTCCCTTACCGCAAGCTCAAAGCACAGCCATGGTCGCCGCCATTGAGAGCATTGGTGGCTAAGTCCCTCCCATCCCGGCAGGGATCCTTTGGCCATATCATGCGGACGCCAAAATGAGCCGTTATCCCGATTGGAATTCGGACGGTGCAGACTGGCCCAATCGGGAAACAAGCCGCTTTGTCCGTGCAGGTGGCTATGACTGGCATGTCCAGCAGGCCGGGACCGGACCTGTGTGCCTGATGCTTCATGGCACCGGAGCAGCCACACATAGCTGGCGCGACCTTATGCCATTGTTGGCGAAACACTATACAGTCGTTGCGTTGGACTTGCCGGGGCATGGATTCACGAAAAGCGTCGCGGGTGGCCGAGTATCGTTGGAAGGTATGGCCGCGTCTATTGCGGTATTGATTGAACAAATTGGCCTGACTCCCAACCTGATCGTTGGACACAGCGCCGGCGTTGCGATCGGCGCTCGGGTTCTGATTGACCAGGCTTGGACGATCCCCTTGATCGGATTTACTCCCGCGTTGATGCCTTTTCCGGGCCTAGCTGCGCGTCTCTTCCCGCAACTCGCCAAGATGCTTTTCACCAACCCGTTTGTCGCAATCATCTTTTCACGGATGGCGCAATCACCGGGTCAGACCGCAAAATTCCTTGAACGAGCCACCGGTTCCAAAATCGATTCGGCGGGAGATCGCTATTATACGCGGCTGTTCAGCAAATCGGGCCATTGCGACGGCGCCATCCGCATGATGGCCAACTGGCGTTTGGAAAAATTGCGGGACCAATTGCCAAAACTGACATCGCCGACGCTGCTGATACGGGCAAGTCAGGATTTGGCTATTCCAAAAGCTGCGGTCGAAGATGCCGCAGCGCTCATTCCCGACTGCACAATCGATGTTATGGAGAAGTTCGGCCACTTGGCACATGAGGAAGATCCAAAGCAGGCCGCGGAGAGCATAGTGCGGTTTGCGAAAAGGCAGGGCATCGCCTAAACAAAACAAGAAGGAAAGCCGGCATGGAACCAAGCGCATGGGACAATCTGGGTTTTGTGGAAATCATCTTTTCGGGCGCCGTGGCCCTCGGGCTCGGGTTTTGGCAGCTTTGGTCAATCAACCGCGAGATCGCCAAGGATAAGGAAAAGGCCGCGACCAAAAACGACCCTTCCAAATCCGACTAGGTCTCTCGCGGCATTTTATAGGGCAGCATGAACTGGATGACCGGATTTACCAAACGGTTGAGTGAGATACTCTCCTGTATCGCTATGACCGGTTCTCCGTACATGCGCGCGGCGACGGCCGTGCGGGCGTAGAATGGAGAATCCTCCCATGTCTTGATGACCGATGCATGGCCCCTGTCAGCGCGCGTCTGCCTCGACATGCCCCACCAGGTCAGCGGCAAGGGCGCGACCAACGGAAGCTCGTCCTCTTGCGGCGTTCCGCTTGCATCAAAACGGAGCGCACTTGCAAATTCGCTGCCATCGCGGCGCGTGCCTTCATAAATGACCGCGACTTGTTTTGCCACATGCGCGCGTGACCAGTGCCAGCTCTTGAAACCGTTTTCGATGGGCTCGCTGCCATGGTTGCTGTCGAGATATCCGCTCCCTTTCCAAGCTATCTGGGGCGCGTCCATCTTGACTTCTATTCTAGCGCGCGGGGCAATAGCCTGCCAATGATGCCGTCCCTTTGGGTCGAGCGTGAAAGCCCGATGGTTCAGCATTTCAGGATGCAGGATGATCTGTCCCTTTACTCGACGCCGCCACGGGATGCCGAGCCGGATATCCCGTTCTTCGATGTCGATGATCAAACGATCCTTGTCCCAACGCATTGCGCTGGGTCCGATGCTCAATGTGTCGCGCTGTTGGGTAGTATCGGCAATGCCACGTTCGGTCATAACCCAGCGTGCTCCCTTGCGCCCGTAAAGCGCAATGTTCAGACAACTGTGGTCTAGCGGAATGTTCCGTCCCGATTTCTTATAATAGGGCGAGAAAACGCTACCGATAAAGCTGATGATGGTTAGCCCGTAGCGTTCGTCATCACTGAGCGCGTCGATATACCACCAGCGATATCCCTGCGGTGGAACCAGCGTGTCGAAATATGGTCGGACAGCAAGGCTTCGCTCGCCTGCCTCCCCGACAAGGCGGCCATGGGGACCCCAGCGCCCGGATGGGTCGCCCCGCCCGCGCAATAAAGCCCACGGATCGCTGTCCGGCTGCCGGGCCGGAGGAAGGAGGCCGCCCACCCGTGCGAGGCCCGTCCATAAAGGGCTCCACCCGTCGCCGGGAACAGTGTCGCGAATTCCGACGGTGTCACCAGACGGTGCGGCAACGGATTTTCCAGCTCCAACCCGCATGCGCTCAAGCGTGCCAGCATGTTCGATGTGCATGTCTCTCTCTCCTCCGTCGAATAAATATGGTGGTCGCCATTGGCAGGCGCGTTGACAATGACCTGCAATCGCTCACGTCCAAGCTCGTGCGTTTGCCCTGTGCCGCGATCTAACGCGCAGACATACGCGGTTGGCGCACTGGGCGGGCTGCCTGCCCTTATCTCCTGAAATTCGCGCGGATAATCTGGTGAGAAGAATACATTATGGTGATCGAGGGGAAAGCCGCTAGTCTTGCAGTTGGCTAGCCAGACAAGCGCGGATAGGGAACGCGCCGCCACCGGAACCTTACGAACGGCGGGCGTGACGTCATCACCCAGTAAGCCGCTTGCCAGCGCCGCGGGATCCCCGTTGAAGATAATTTTCTCGGTCGCAATTCGTTCGCCACTTGCCAGTTCAACGGCAGTTACGGACTGTTTGTGCACATCGATCCGCGCCACTGGAGTATCGTAACGGAAAACAACTCCCTGCGATTTGGCGAGTTTTTCAAGCGCCGTTGCCAATGCACTCATCCCGCCTTCAATAGCCCACACCCCTTGGGCTTCTACATGGGCGATCAGCATCAATGTGGCAGGGGTTTGAAAGGGCGATGAGCCGCAATAGGTGGTGTAGCGCCCAAAAAGCTGAAGCAACCGCGGATCGTCAAAATGCTCTTTGAGCACCTTCCATAGGCTCTCATAAGGGCGGATATCGATCAGCGCCTTCACGCGCCACAACCCGATCCGCCACATCAAACCGGGAGGGTAAGTTTTGGAATTGTGCAGGAACGGCGTGTCCAATATCTCAAAGATGCGTTTCGCTTCTTTGGTAAAGTTCCGAAAGCCTGCTGCTGCCTTCGCTCCTGCAAATTCGCCGATCGCTTCCATGCTGCGATCGGCGTCAGCATAAAGATCAAGTCGGTCCTCGGGGCCCCATGCATGCCGTGCAAGCCTGTCGGCTTGGTGCAGACGTATATGATCCTCGCTGCGTTCACCGGCCGACTCGAATATGGCATCAATGACAGATCGCATCGTAAACACGGTAGGCCCAGCATCAATGGGTGTACCATCAACCTCCAGTTGACGTACCTTGCCGCCCGGCCTGGATTCCTTTTCTAGGACAGTAACTTTCATGCCGCGCGTGGCGAGCAACACCGCGCTAACGAGGCCGCCTATGCCTGCTCCGATGATAACGGTCGGGCTGCCCTGAATGATGTTGCTGCTCCCTCTTGAAAGTTCCGTTTGACCACAGGCTAACAGAAGTCCAATCATTTGGACAAATATTTATGTCTGAATTTGTCGACAATCTGACTTGGAAGTCCCGATGGGTGTTGCGCCGCAACGCTATTTTGGGGAGTCCCGCCTTTCAACGTTGGGCTTCACGCACGCCATTCATCCGATTGATCGCGCGGCGTCGCGCGGCTGCCCAGTTCGATATGATTGCTGGATTTGTTTATACGCAAATTCTGACCGCCTTTGTCGAAGCCGAACTGATACCCTATCTGCAGAGCGGACTTAGAACCGTGGACGCCATCGTTCAATTTGCCGGGCTGGAGGAAGATGCAACGGTTCGGTTATTGAAAGCTGGCCAATCTCTCAAGATATGCGAGTCGCCCCAGCCCGGCATGTGGACGTTGGGGGAAGCTGGCGCGCCGCTATCGGCGAATAAGGGCGCTATGGCGATGATCAGGCACCATCATCTACTTTATACAGATCTCGCACGACCCTTGGCTCTACTAGGTCAAGGACGGCAGACCGAGACAGCATTGTCGGCCTATTGGACTTATGCGTCCAAAACTGAAAGCGACGCGGGCGCTGAGGGCTATTCTGCGTTGATGGCAGCCACACAACCTATGGTTTCCGAGCAGATCCTGGATGCGTATGACTTCGCCCAACATCGTCGGATACTGGATATCGGCGGCGGATCAGGGGCATTTTCTACGGCCGTAGCTGCGTCGGCATGCCAGCTCAAAATCGGGATATTCGACTTACCCGGCGTGATTGCGGAGGCAGAAAAACGACTCGGGCGCGACTCAATTTCGGCGGACTTCACGCTGCACCCAGGCAGCTTCAAGGAAACGCCGATTCCACAAGGTTATGATTTGATCACGCTTGTCCGGATACTCCATGACCATGATGACGCGGTATGCAGTGCCCTTTTGTCCAAGGTTTATGCGGCTTTACCGTATGGTGGGCGCCTCTTGGTCGTAGAGCCTATGGCTGATACGCCGACTGCCCAACCTATGGGCGAAGCCTATTTTGGCATGTATTTGTGGGCAATGGGTTCCGGTCGTCCGCGTTCAAGTCAAGAGACAAGCGCCATGCTCCGCAACGCCGGGTTCACGACGATAAAACCCGTTAAAACGGCGCTTCCCATCATCACACGCGCCATTGTCGCCATTAAATGACAAAGAACTGTCCAATTTATTTGACAATTAATTATGTTCCGATAATTTGACACCTGACAGAGTCTCTACCCAGCAAAGTGGGGAGAAGAGACCGCAGGAGGATCGGGTAGTCTTGGATAGTTTAGCCATCATTTTTGATGCACCTGGCAGTCTGGAAATGCGCAAAACCGCGCTGACCGCCATGGGTTGTGATGATGTGCTCGTCGAAATCCATTACAGCGGTATCAGCACCGGCACCGAAAAGCTCTTGTGGACTGGCCAGATGCCGAGCTTTCCCGGAATGGGGTACCCTTTAGTGCCTGGATATGAGTCGGTCGGACGAATCGTTGATGCGGGACCCGACCACCAGAACCGGATGGGCGAATGGGTCTTCGTTCCCGGTGCGAGTTGTTATCGCGACGCACGGGGCCTTTTTGGTGGTGCAGCCCGGACCCTGATCGTAGCCTCGGCACGCGCCATGCCCATCAAGGAAGAATTGGCAGAAAAGGGCATATTATATGCACTGGCGGCGACCGCCCTTCATGCTATCTGCCACGGAGAATTGCCGCAGCTGATAATCGGCCATGGCATTTTGGGTCGCCTTTTGGCACGACTTACTTTGGCCGCCGGCGCTCCAGCACCTATTGTGTGGGACACCAACCCAGCGCGCCAGAATGGCGCACAAGGTTATCGCGTTATACACCCCGATGCAGATGAGCGTCGCGACTATCGCCATATATATGATGTCAGCGGTGATGCTTCTTCCATCAATGCGTTCATGGGCCGACTGGCAAAGGGTGGCGAATTGGTTTTGGCCGGTTTCTATAGCCAGCCTATCAGCTTCGCCTTTCCATTGGCGTTTCAAAAAGAAGCCCGGCTCCGTGTCGCTGCCGAATGGCAACCGGAAGACCTGTCCTCTGTCCACGCGTTGATAGAAACAGGTGCGCTGGATCTCTCAGAACTCATCACAAATATTTCGTCCGCTTCGAACGCGCGCGATGCCTACCCCGAAGCCTTTAAAAACCCCGACTGCCTGAAAATGGTTCTCGATTGGAGAGAATGCGAATGACGATGCTCGACATAGATGCCTTGCGTCAAGAGGCCGCCATTGAACCCGATCCGGTTCCCCAGGGCGAGGTAAAGAAGGAAACGCAGATTATTGCGATCTACGGTAAGGGCGGCTCGGGTAAAAGTTTTGCGCTGTCAAACCTGAGCTACATGATGGCGCAGCAAGGCAAGCGCGTATTGCTGATTGGATGTGATCCGAAATCCGATACGACGTCGCTGCTGTTCGGCGGGAAAAGCTGCCCTACCATTATCGAGACATCAAGCGCCAAGAAACTGGCCGGTGAAGAAGTTGGCATCGAAGATGTCTGCTTCCAACGCGATGGTGTCTTCGCAATGGAGCTTGGTGGGCCGGAAGTAGGCCGCGGCTGCGGTGGGCGTGGAATTATCCATGGTTTCGAGCTTCTGGAAAAACTCGGCTTCCATGATTGGGGCTTCGATTATGTCTTGCTTGATTTCTTGGGAGATGTCGTCTGCGGCGGCTTCGGCCTGCCCATTGCACGGGATATGTGCCAGAAGGTGATCGTTGTCGGGTCTAATGACCTACAATCGCTTTATGTCGCCAACAATGTCTGCAAGGCGGTCGAATATTTCCGCAAGATGGGCGGTAATGTCGGCGTTGCAGGCATGATCATCAACAAGGATGATGGCACCGGTGAAGCTCAGGCATTTGCCAATGCGGTCGATATTCCTGTCCTTATTTCCATTCCTGCTAACGAAGATATCCGCCGTAAGTCCGCCAACTACCAAATCATCGGCACACCCGACAGCGAGTGGGGCAGCCTGTTTGCAGAGCTCGCCGAAAATGTCGCCATTGCACCGCCACAGCAACCCAAGCCCTTGGAGCAAGACGGACTTCTCGGTCTTTTCTCCCCCGACGAAGTTGGCGGCGGCGTGCAGCTCGTTCCTGCTACCCAGGCTGATATGCGCGGGGGAACCTATGAGCAGAAACCATCACTCGAAGTGATTTATGACGAGGTCTGATGCGTGACTGAACTAACCCCCCTTACCGGAAATGCACGTGCACCAGATCGCATAGATCTGTCTGCCGAGCCGGAGACGGGTGCAGGATGTCATGGCGGTAAAGACACCATGATCGAAGCCGCCAAAAAGGCTGGCAAGACCGAGATATTGGACCAATATGCCCAGGACTATCCCTTGGGTCCTCATGACCAACCTCAATCCATGTGCCCTGCTTTCGGCTCGCTGCGCGTTGGACTTCGTATGAGGCGTACAGCAACAATCCTGTCGGGATCGGCGTGCTGCGTTTACGGCCTAACGTTCACATCGCACTTTTACGGCGCCCGCCGGAGCGTCGGTTATGTACCATTCAGTTCGGAAACCCTGGTCACAGGAAAATTATTCGAAGATATCAAAGAGGCTGTCGAACAGATGGCCAACCCTGAAAAATATGACACCATCGTCGTCACCAATCTGTGTGTGCCGACTGCGAGCGGCGTGCCGTTAAGGCTGCTGCCCGATTCTCTAAATGGTGTCCGCGTGATCGGCATTGATGTGCCGGGCTTCGGCATCCCAACCCATGCCGAAGCCAAAGATGTCCTCGCTGGGGCAATGTTGAAATATGCCCGCGAAGAGGCAGAACAAGGTCCGGTAGCCGCGCCCTCGGCGCTGCCGGACCGCCCGTCGGTAACCTTGTTGGGAGAAATGTTTCCCGCCGACCCCATGGGCATAGCGCATATGCTGGAACCCTTGGGTTTGGCAGCAGGCCCCGTCGTACCAACACGTGAATGGCGCGAACTCTATGCTGCGCTTGATGGCGCGGTTATCGCCGCAATCCATCCGTTCTACACCGCAAGTGTACGTGAATTTGAAGCCGCGGGTCGCAAAGTCGTTGGTTCCGCGCCCGTCGGGCGCGATGGAACGGCGGCGTGGCTGAAGTCGATCGGCGAAGCAACCGGTGCAAGCGCCGAACAAATTGCCGTTGCTCAAAATACGATTCTACCGGCAATCCAAGGAGCGCTCGCTGCCAAACCGATTAAGGGCCGCATTACCGTTTCTGGCTACGAAGGTTCCGAATTGCTTGTCGCGCGGTTGCTGATCGAGAGCGGCGCGGATGTGCCTTATGTGGGAACCGCTTGCCCTCAGACAAAATGGTCTGAACCCGACCGCGAATGGCTGGAGGCCAAAGGCGTCCGTGTTAAATATCGTGCCAGTCTTGAACAGGATATCGCAGCGGTCGAAGAGTACGGTCCCGATCTTGCGATCGGCACCACACCGGTTGTCCAGCACGCCAAGGCGAAAGCGATTCCGGCGCTCTATTTCACCAATCTGATTTCTGCACGCCCCCTCATGGGACCGGGGGGGGCGGGGAGTTTGGCTCAGGTTGTCAACATGGCAATCAACAACCGTGTGCGCTTTGACAAGATGCAGGAATTTTTCGACGGTGTCGGCGAAGGCTATACCGGCGGCATCTGGGAAGACACACCCACCGACCGGCCGAAGTTCAAAGCGAAATATGCCGCACAAAACGCATTAGCCGCCAAAGCGGCGGAGGCGATCGGCTCGTGACGCTTATTCTCGATCATGATCGCGCAGGCGGATACTGGGGCGCTGTTTACGCATTTACTGCCGTCAAAGGCCTGCAAGTCATCATCGACGGCCCGGTGGGCTGCGAGAATTTACCTGTAACTTCGGTGCTGCACTATACCGACGGCCTCCCCCCGCATGAACTGCCTATCGTGGTGACAGGCCTCGGCGAAGAAGAGCTTGGCAAAACGGGTACCGAAGGCGCGATGCGCCGTGCCTGGCGGTCACTCGATCCCGACCTGCCGGCGGTTGTGGTAACCGGGTCGATAGCCGAAATGATCGGCGGTGGTGTTACGCCCGAAGGCACGAACATCAAACGGTTCCTGCCCCGCACCATCGATGAAGATCAATGGCAGTCGGAAGACCGGGCCCTGTCGTGGCTCTGGACCGAATTTGGCCCCAAAAAGGTTCACGCCCCCTCGATATTGAAAGAAGGCGAGAAGCCCAAGGTCAACATCATCGGGCCTTCCTATGGCATGTTCAACATGCCGTCCGACCTCGCGGAAATACGCCGCCTCGTGGAAGGCATTGGCGGCGAAGTGAACCTGGTGTTCCCACTGGGGACACACCTTGCGGATATTCACAAGCTGGCGCACGCATCGGTCAACATTTGCATGTACCGTGAATTCGGCCGCAACCTGTGCGAACTGCTTGAGCGTCCCTATCTGCAGGCTCCGGTCGGCCTCGATTCCACGACCAAATTCTTGCGGCAGTTGGGCGAATTGACGGGCCTTGATCCCGAACCCTTTATCGTAAAAGAAAAGCATACGACCATCAAACCCTTGTGGGATTTGTGGCGTTCGGTGACGCAGGATTTCTTCGGCACCGCCAGCTTCGGCATTGTTGCAAACGACACCTACGCCCGGGGCATCCGGAAATTCCTTGAAGACGATATGGGCCTGCCCTGTCATTTTGCCTTCGGTCGCAAGGCCGGCGTCAAGACCGACAATCACGCCGTCCGCGATGCGATTGCCGCCAATCCGCCGCTAGTCGTTTTCGGTAGCTATAACGAACGCATGTATATGGCCGAATGTGGCGCGCGCGGCATTTTCATTCCCGCATCCTTCCCCGGCGCGGCGATCCGCCGCCATACCGGAACCCCCTATATGGGCTATTCCGGTGCAACTTATCTGATCCAGGAAGTGTGCAATGCGTTGTTCGACGCGCTGTTTCATATCCTGCCGCTGTCTACCCAAATGGATGCAGGCGCAGCCACCCCTTCCCGGCGTGAAGCCGCGCTGCGCTGGGACCGTGACGCAAAAGAGAAACTGGATGCCATCGTAGAGGCGCAACCCGTCCTCGTGCGCATCTCGGCCGCCAAGAATTTGCGCGATGCGGCCGAACGTGGCGCACGCCATGCAGGTGAAGACCATGTTTCAGCCGACCGGCTTGCGGCGGCTATGCTTGAAGGAGCCGGCGTATGATCCGCTCCATTTATTCATCCGGTACTGACCGGATGTCCGAAACCTTGGCAGCGTCAGGTGCTGCAAGGCAACCGCCCGGGAGAGGTGCGTGGTGCAACTCGATTGGGGCTAATATGGAGAAGGGAATATGAGCGATAACGAACGCTTTGGCCCGGGGGCATATCTGACCCCGGAAGAAGCCAAGGAATTTCACAAAATGTTTGTGAGCAGCTTCATCATTTTCACCATTATCGCGATTGTCGCGCATATATTGGTGTGGAGTTGGAGGCCGTGGTTCCCCAGCGTTAATGGCTACGCCATGCTGGAAGACACCATGCAGCTTGCAAGCGCAACCATCATGACATTTTTAGCATAAGGAGGCGGTACCATGTGGAGACTTTGGTTAATCTTCGATCCGCGCAGGACACTCGTTGCTTTGGCAATTTTCCTGTTCGTCTTGGCACTGCTGATCCACTTCATCCTGTTGAGCACTGATCGCTTCAACTGGATCGAAGGTCCAGCGGTCGCACCGGCAGCGGCTGTAGCAGCTCCTGCTGCGGCTCCGGCGGCAGCGCCGGCTGCTGCACCGGCTAGCTGACCTGAACCCAAGCCCCAACGAGGTTCGTGGCGCACACGCACCACGGACCTCCCGGGACAAAATATCTTAATCAGGTGGTCCACCGCACAGGTGGCAGGGGAAGTGCTATGTCGCTGTTGAGTTTTGAAAGAAAATACCGTGTTCGCGGTGGAACGCTGATCGGCGGGGATCTGTTCGATTTCTGGATCGGGCCTTTCTATGTCGGATTCTTCGGCGTTATCTCAGCGATATGCGCAATATTGGGAACGGCATTGATATTCTATGCCGCTTCTTTGGGCCCGACGTGGAACCCGTGGCTCATTTCGATTAATCCGCCTGATATCAAATATGGTCTGGGGCTCGCCCCCTTGAAAGAAGGCGGGTTCTGGCAAATCATCACAATGTGCGCGACGGGCGCCTTTGTGTCCTGGGCGTTACGCGAAGTCGAAATCTGCCGAAAGCTGGGCATGGGCTATCATGTTCCGATTGCCTTCGGCTTTGCCATTTTGGCTTATGTGACGCTTGTTGTCTTCCGGCCGTTCCTGTTGGGCGCCTGGGGCTATGGCTTTCCCTATGGAATTTTCAGCCACCTCGATTGGGTGTCGAACACCGGGTATCAATATGTGAACTTCCATTATAATCCGGCGCATATGATCGCGGTGTCGTTCTTCTTTACGACCTGCTTTGCACTCGCTTTGCATGGTGCCTTGATCCTTTCCGCGGTTAATCCGAAAAAGGGCGAGAACGTCAAAACGCCGGAATATGAAGATACATTTTTCCGCGATTTCATCGGTTATTCGGTCGGCACGATCGGCATCCACCGTCTCGGACTATTCCTCGCGCTGAGCGCAGGGTTCTGGAGCGCGGTGTGCATTATCATAGCCGGACCTCTTTATGCGGGCGGCTGGCCCGAATGGTGGGAATGGTGGCGCAACATTCCAATCTGGTCTTGAGCGAAGGGGTAAAGAAATGGCACGTTATCAAAACATATTTACCCAGGTTCAACTGGTGCACGCCCCCGAAATGGGCATGCCCCTTCCCGCCCGGGACGAACCCCGCATTGCGCTGACAGGCGCAAGCTACTGGATGGGCAAATTCGGTCAGGCCCAGATTGGCCCGATCTATCTCGGCTGGCTTGGTCTTGCCTCGTTGCTCTTCGGCTTTTTCGCCATCGAGATAATCGGGCTCAACATGGCAGCCTCTGTAAACTGGGATCCGGTTGAATTCGTTCGCCAGTTCTTCTGGTTGACGTTGAACCCTCCGGGACCAGAGCATGGTTTCTCGCCCTTCGTCCCGCTTAAAGAAGGTGGCTGGTGGATATTGGCCGGCTTTTTCCTGACCCTTTCCATCCTCCTGTGGTGGGCGCGTGGATATCGCCGGGCACGGGCATTGGGGATGGGTACGCATGTATCCTGGGCCTTTGCCGCGGCAATCTGGCTGTTCCTGGTGCTTGGCTTTATCCGTCCCTTTTTCATGGGGAGCTGGGCTGAGGCAGTTCCGTTCGGAATCTTCTCGCATCTGGAATGGACGAACAATTTCTCGCTGCAATATGGCAACCTGTTCTACAATCCGTTCCACGCACTTTCGATTGTGTTCCTCTACGGGTCCGCCCTGTTGTTCGCAATGCATGGCGCGACCATCCTGGCGGTGGGTCGTTACGGCGGCGAGCGCGAGTTGGAGCAGATCACAGACCGTGGCACCGCTTCGGAGCGGGCAGCGCTTTTCTGGAGATGGACAATGGGCTTCAACGCCACGATGGAATCAATCCATCGCTGGGCTTGGTGGTTCGCCGTGCTCTGCCCGTTGACCGGTGGTATCGGTATCCTGCTGACCGGAACGGTCGTCGACAACTGGTATCTTTGGGCTATCGAACATGGATATGCGCCGGAATATTAAAGGCGCAGTTCACAGACTTTTCAAAAAACCCGGTCTTCAACGACCGGGTTTTTTTATTTGCCCATGCGCCGTTGTCGAAGATCAAAAATATGGACCGGGAACGCCAGCGCCAAGGGTATCGAAATATAGGGCCAAGCCATTCCCGTCAGAGCGGACCGCAACGCGATCATCATCAATACGGCCGGTAGCAGAGCAGATCCGATGGATATCCAGCTGCCCCCACGGTACTTCAGCCAAATCGCTTCAATCGCCAAGACAGCCAGTACGACGTCCACCGCACGACCGCTGGCGAAGAATTCGTCCATCAGCCAAAGGGGCCGTTTAGCTGTACAACCTGATAATTCAGAAGTCCCGCAGTGGTCACCCAGACCAGATAGGGGACCAGAAGCAAAGCCGACCATTTGGAAAAGCGTCCGCAAAAAACGATCAGGACGATGATCGATACCCACAACGCGACCAATTCATAAAGCGCGATATCAGGGCGTTCCATCCGAAAGAAGATGAAGCTCCATGCCAAATTCAGAAAGCCGTTCAGGGCAAAGAGACCGAGGCTAATCTCGGTATCCCGGCGCGTCGGCGCCTTTTCCCAAGCAAGGACGCCAGATACGGCGATCATTGCGAAAATTGCGGTCCAGATAACGCCGAACATATAATCGGGCGGTGCCCAATCCGGCTGCTGAAGGGAGTAATACCAGCTGTCCAAAACGGTAATGGTACTGCCGACAATTGCGGTCACTATTGCCAATGTACCCGCTATCAGTATCGGGAATAATCCGGCTCTTGTCATGATAAGATATTATCTCTCTACCGCCCTCAACCCGAACAGATGACCCAAATCCTTGAAGAATATCCGGACATGCGCCATCGGATCGCGCCTGACCAGTTGTTTGTTCATATAGGCTTCCCATGTCAAGCGTTGCACATCGGGGTCTTCGCACATCTTGACGAAGCGTTCGCGCCGTTTGTCATTCTTGTACCAGAAATATTGCATGATACCCAGAATCCAGAACACCCGGCCGTGCGCCTTCATAAAGGATTTCCGCGCTTTCCCGAGTGCACGGGCGTCGCCGCTCATCAAATAAGAGGCAACCGCATCGGCACCCATACGGCCGGCGGTCATCGCATAATAAATACCCTCACCTGACGAAGGCGCCACAACGCCTGCAGCATCGCCCGCAACAACGACATTCCGGCCATTGTCCCATCGCTTGAGTGGTTTCAAAGGTATCGGCGCGCCTTCTTTGCGGATCGTCTTCCAATGGGAAAGACCGGTTTGCTCCCGCATCAAGCGCGTGGTGTCGCGCAGCGGAAAGCCTTTGTCCGCGCTGCCAAGCCCGATGCTGGCTGTCTTACCGTGCGGGAATATCCACGCGTAAAAGTCCGGCGATAAATGGCCTTGATAATAGACGTCGCATCGTGTGGCGTCATAGTCTTCAGTGATTTCGTCAGGCACTTCGACCACTTCATGATAGGCAAATACGCACGGGACATCGCCGGCATTTTTGATGCACTGCCGCGCGATCTGGGAGCGCGCACCGTCTGCGCCAATTACGGCGCGGGCGGTTACGGTCTGCAAAGGTGCGTTGCGATCGGCACGATATGATAATCGAGCGATAGATTGGCTATCGTCCACTGCCTCGCATTTTCCGGTGACCCGGGTCGCCCCCGCATCTGCCGCCCGGTTACGCAGCCATTCATCGAAGCTGTCGCGATCGACCATACCGACGAAGCCGTCGCCGACAGGCATAACGACCTTTTTGTTCGAAGGTGCAATGATACGCGCGGATTTAGCATGCGCGACGAGCAGCGTCTGCGGAATGTCAAAATCCTTAAGCAAGCGGGGCGGCACGGCACCGCCGCAGGGTTTGATACGCCCAGCCTTGTCGAGCAGCATCACATTATATCCGGCACAGGCCAGATCATGTGCGGCTGTCGCTCCGGATGGGCCGCCACCTACGACGATGACATCAAAATCGGCTTCGGCTTTCATATCTGCACCGCCTTTCCATTCAATTCCCGGCGCGCCATCGACGTGCCGGTGGCAACCAATGCCGCAAGGATGAACATCGCCCCTTCGACAACGAACACGATCTGGAACGCATTGCTATCGTCGGCCATGGTCCCGCGTAACAGGTCGACAATGATGGCACCCAACAGGCCACCTGCACCGAAAGCGATGGCTTGGGCTGCTCCCCAGACTCCCATCCGCGCACCCTCGCCTGATGAAGATCCGTCGCTTGCGAGTCCGAGCATTGCGCCCACGGCAGCAACCGCAAATATTCCGTTGGCAACACCAAGCCCGAAGACATTGGCCTTCAAGGGCCAGGCAGGACCGACCGCGGCGGCGATGGAAAGCGCGCCCAACATAACAGCGGAACTGAGGCACCCGATGATGATCCAGAGCTTTTCATTCCGGCCAAAATATTTGGCATATAGGCTTCCGCCTAAACCGGCGACCAGCATGCCCAGCAATATTCCACTATGCTGTACGCCCGCCAGTTGCGTGGACTCACCCGGTGTCATGCCGAAAATAAAGCCCGCAAAAGGTTCAAGGATAAGATCCTGCATGCTGTAGGCCAGCATCGAAATGAACACAAAATAGGTGAAGCGTCGTGCCTGCTGATCTTGACTAATATCTTTCAGCACCTCGGTGAAATTGGCTTTTGTTTCGGAATTTTTGCCCTGTTTGACCGGCAAACTATTTCGTTCCAATCCGCGCTGCGCCAACATGGCGACGCAAAAGGCTACGAGCACGACCATGCTGGTTACAATCGCAAGTCGAGCCTCGCTAAATGGATCCAGAAATGAGCCGGAGACGCCCGCCGCAACGACAATTCCGGCGACCATCATTGTCCAGCTAATCGCTGCCGCCGCTGGTTTTCGTTCCACAGCCACGCGCGAAGCCAACAGCGCGAGCAAGGCGGTACCGGCCATTCCGACGCCCAAGCCGATCAGGCTGAACCCAAGGAAAGCCAGAATGATTGCGAAAATCCCTGCACCCGCCATCATGATCGTGGCATCCACCGCGATCAGCGTACCGAGCGCCAAAATGCCCATGCCTGCCATTATCCAGCTGCTGCGCTTTTCCGATCGATCGGATTTATGCCCCCAAAGCGGCCTGCTCAATTGAACGGCATAGTGCCAGGCAACAAGTCCGGCCGGGACCGCAGCGGCGATTGCGAATTCCACGACCATTACGCGATTGAGAAGTGAGGTTGCCAGCATGACCATGGCGCCGATGGCTGCCTGGACCGTTCCCAACCGGACAACCCCGAACCAGCCAATGCCGGTTCCTGCTGCGTATGGCGTCATATATATCCTCCCAAACCGAGTGCAGCCGCCAACATGCCGAATACATAAAGCGAAACACCGGTTGCGTTGTACCAGGGTGCCAGTTTTGCAGGGTTGCGGACCAACCGGGCCATCAGGCCAATTTGAACGGCGCAAAACAGACCTACGATCGCCGCCGACAGCATCAAATTGTTCCAAAGCAACAGGGCGATGACCGCGAACTGGGCAATCGCCATGACGGCACATGCAAAAAGGGCGGCGCCGCGTACCCCCATCGTGACGGGTAAGGAACGCAGCCCGGTCGCCCGATCGCCTTCGACCGCTTTGAAATCGTTCAGCGTCATAATGCCATGTGCGCCTAGGCTATATAGCAGCAATATCAGCAGAACCGTCGTGGATGGCAAACCGCCCAGCATGACCGCGGCGCCTGTAAACCAGGACAGGCCTTCGTAGCTGAGCGCGCACACCAGCGGGCCAATCCAGCCGCTCTTCTTGAAGCGGAAAGGTGCCGAACTATAGGCCCAGCCGCAAAACAGAGCGACAATGGTCGCCACGAAAACCCAAAGCCCCAAAAAGGCCGCAACAGCGAGAGACAGGGCTGCACCCATCAGGGCGATCCGTACGGGCCAGCGCCCGGGGACTCGACCGGACGGGATAGGGCGATCGGGCTCGTTGATCGCGTCGACATAGCGATCGCACCAGTCGTTGATGACCTGGCTTGTGCCGCAGACAATCGGTCCCGTGAGTGCTATTCCGGCCACCAGAAACATCCAGTTGTCGGCAATCGAAACGCCCGATGACACGACGCCACACATGAACGCCCACATGGGTGGAAACCAGGTTACCGGCTTGGTTAGTTCAACAACATCGCGAAGCGCGGGAGCGCGGGTAAATTCAGCGGAAATTGCCGATTCTGACATAGGCCGAGGCTATGTGAGAAGATCTGGACTGTCAAATTATTTGGACAGCAAATATGTCAAGAATGATGGATTTTCGCTAAAGCGAAATCAATCCTTGCCGATGAGGTTGCCGAGGCCATGGCGGTGTAGTTTGGAATACAGGCTCTGCCGGCTCAATCCCAATATTTCGGCTGCGGACGCGCGGTTATCGGCCGTGTGGACGAGCGCCGCCTCGATACACATGCGCTCGATCAGGTCCGTACTTTCACGGACGATTTCTTTAAGCGTTTTGCGGCCCACCAGCTCGGTCAACTGCTCCACAGACCGCGGGAAATCCTTGCCTGTTTGGGGGAGGTCCCGCTCACGACGGCCGATGCTGCGCACAGAATAGCCGAAGAGGGGTTGTTCGCGTTCGATCATGATGGCCGAAATTTCGACAGGCTCTTCCCCGCCATTCAGATCGTTGATGATGGAGCTGAAATTCCGGACATTCTGATAATCCTTGAGCTGCTTTTTGAGCAACCCGAGATCGACGTCCGGCCGACCGATGAAGCGGTTCAGGGATATTCCCAAAAGCTGCTCAACAGATCCTGCCTGCACCAGTTCTGCAAATGCCCTGTTGGCAACGATGATAGCCTGCTTTTCGTCTGCGAGCACAAAGGCGTCAGGCATTTTTTCAACGACATCAAGCACATATTGGTCGGATTGCTTGCTGGGCACTTCATGCAGCCCGTCGTCAATGTTGATCAGCCAATATTGCTTGCCTGACTGACGAAATGCGGATGCCGCGATCTGGACAAATCCGGTGCGTCCCGCAAGGCGAACACTGACCGGCGGAGTCGCGCTGTTCACCGAGATGGCGCCGATATAGGCAATAACATCGTCCCGGAATTCGCGCTCGACAATCGACAACATGCCCTTGCCTTCAAGCGACCCCGCAGCCGCGCTCATCAGCGCATGGCAAGCACGATTAGCCTGTTGAATTTCATATGTGTCGGCATCCGCGATCAATACGGGATAGGAAATATTGTCAAAAAGGAGCCGGTAGCGCGTTTCCGTTTGCCGCAGGTGCAGATAGTCGCGCTCCATCGACTGCTGCGTCTTCAACAAGCGTTGTTGCAGCGCGGATACTGACCGCAAATCACGGCCGACGGCGATATGCCAGGTACCGTTCTCGGGCTTTATGACTTGATAATTGATGGGAATAGATTCCCCATCATGGTCGTGGTTGACTTGCCGCCAAATATTGTCGGTTGCCACCGATCCATCAAGCAACTGCCGTATTTTTGGCTGGCTTTCGACCGTCACCGTGTCGATCCATTTCTGACCGATCCACTTATGTGCAAAACCGTGGTCGCGCACATTGACAGCAATGTCCCGCACGATCGAATTTTCATCAATCGCAAGCATGAAATCGCCCGCGCAATAGGCGAGTCTTATGATGTCGTTTTTCGTGAATCCTTCGAACATCGAGTCAGGATCACTAAAAGGAATCTGGTCACCATTGGCTGACTCAAAGCTCATCGAACGGACCAGTTTCCTAAGTTAGGTTGTCAAAACATTCCACTTTAACCGGCACAAGACGATCTGCCAGCGCAACCGCAGAGAGCGCATCAATTGCAGTTGCATCTGCACCGCATTCCGCAACCAATTCAGGTTGTTCGTTGATGACGGGCCCGCCAACCATAATTCGGATGTGCGGATTGCTAGATACAGCTTTAATCGCGCTGACCAAACTGCTGAGCGTGCCCCTAGAGCAATCGCAACTGATCGTCAATCCGATCAGGTCGTAGTGATGTTTTGCAAATTTTCCAACCAGTTCCGATTGGGTCGGTTCGATGAGTACATCCGTATCCCAACCTGCACGTTGGAAACATTCGGCGACCATTAAAGTCCCGAAACTATGGCTATCCCCCGGCATTGCGGAAAAGAGTGCGGAACGCTGTCCTTGGCCAGGCCGCGACTTGGGAGGAATGCGTGTGGTCAATTCACGAAGTATCTCTTGGATGCGCCATAAGCCCATGGTCACGCCGACGAAGTCCTGGCTGTCTTCCGTCCAATACTCCCCAAGACGGCGTGCGGCTGGTGCAAGCAATTCAACATAGAGAGTTTCAACCGAACTGCCATTTGCCAACTGCTGCTCTATAAAGTCGAGCAACGCATGCGCGTCTTCGCTCACCGAAAGTCGGGCAAAATTCTCGACATCGACATCCGATATCGCGCGTCGGCTTGGCAATTGAGGTGCATCAAAGAGGCGCTGAAATTCGATCCGGTCGCTTCGGATATCGCGGTCCGCAATCAATTTTGGAATAACCAGATTTTCAAGGAGTAGAGACAGATCAAAATCCTCTCCAGAACCATGAGCCAGTCTAAAACTGGTTTCTTGAGATTTGGCACTCTCCAAATCTTCAGTTTTTGAATTCTTCCGGTTCCATCGCCAGTCGTCCAATTTAGACTTTAGTTCTGAAATTCCAAAAACGGTGGCCATATATGCAGACTCCCCTAACAAGTCTGGTCGGCGTGGCATAACGTCGGCCTCATGGATGCCTATGTCACCTCATGCGAATCGGAGCGTATAGTATAATTTACATGGTAGCAAACATTCTCGTGTCACTTTTTTTAGACGTCTAAAAAACTTGACACTTTTGCGATTCTCTCCTTAACTTGGGCCATTCCAACAAGGGAGGATGTGATCTGTCTTTAAGCAGACATATTGAATCGGAAGAGGAGTTCGCGATAGCAGCCCAAAAGGCCGCTTCTGGCATGAAAATGCCCCTTTATACCGATGCCCAGAGAAAGCGTCGCGACGAGTCGCCATGGACGTTGGTTCAAGGGCTTTTGGCACCCGTACAATTTGTTGTTTTCGGCATCAGCCTTTGTCTCGTCATCCGCTTTCTGATCACAGGAGAGGGCGAAAGCGCGGCAGAGACATCCATCCTTCTCAAGACGCTTATACTTTACACGATCATGATTACCGGATCGATCTGGGAGAAGGTCGTATTCGACGAGTGGCTTTTTGCGAAACCCTTCTTCTGGGAAGATGTTTTCAGCATGGCGGTTTTGGCGCTGCACACCGCGTATGTCTTGATGCTGTTCAATGATTGGGGCTCGTCGCAAGACCGCATGTATGTCGCGCTTGCGGCTTACGCCACGTACATCATAAATGCGGGCCAGTTTCTCTATAAACTGCGCATGGCACGGCTTGAGGCCTCTCCAGGTCTGGCCGTAAGCTCATGAACGCACCGGCTCCTCTGACCGCTCACCGGACCGAGGATTGCGCACCTGTCCTGAAAGAACGCGGTCAACGGGAAGTATTCTGCGGACTGACAGGGATTATCTGGCTTCACCGCAAGATGCAGGACGCCTTCTTCCTGGTCGTAGGTTCACGCACCTGCGCCCATTTGCTGCAATCGGCAGCAGGCGTCATGATCTTTGCCGAACCCCGCTTTGCAACCGCCATCATGGAAGAGCGTGACCTAGCGGGTCTGGCGGACGCCAATGTCGAGTTGGACCGGATCGTGGACCAACTGCTCGCACGGCGCCCGGAAATCAAAACATTGTTCCTCGTTGGAAGCTGCCCATCCGAAGTTATCAAGCTTGACCTGTCCAAGGCTGCGCAACGCTTGGGGGCAAAGCATGCACCACAGGTCCGCATATTGAACTATTCGGGCAGCGGCATTGAAACGACTTTTACCGAAGGCGAAGATGCCTGCCTTGCATCGCTGGTTCCAGTGATGCCGACATTGCCGAAGGATGCACCGAAAAATCTGATTATCGTCGGTTCGCTGCCGGATATCGTAGAGGACCAGTTCCGCCGTCTCTTCAGCGAACTTGGAATAGAGCAGGTAGCAAGCTTGCCAGAGCGCGCGGTTGCAAATTTACCGGGTATCGGACCCAACACCCGCTTCCTGCTTGCCCAGCCCTTTTTAGGAGATACCGCGCAAGCTTTAGAGGAGCGCGGAGCGGTTCGTCTGGACGCTTTGTTTCCCTTTGGTGTCGAAGGTACAACAAGCTGGCTGCATGCCGCTGCCGCCGAATTTGGGATCGACGACACGCATTTCGAACACACTCTGCATCCCTATCAGGAGCGCGCAATCAAGGCGCTCGCCCATCAGCGTGAACGCCTTCAAGGCCGCACTATTTTCTTCATGCCGGATTCGCAATTGGAAGTGCCTCTGGCACGCTTCCTGGCAAATGAGCTCGGCATGCACCTGATAGAGGTCGGAACGCCCTATCTACACCGGCGTCATCTGGCGCAAGAACTCGCCGCGCTGCCGCCCGCGATATTGCTGAGTGAAGGCCAGGATGTAGACCGGCAACTCGACCGCGTCCGCGCAGCTAAGCCCGATCTAACCGTATGTGGACTTGGCCTGGCCAATCCACTGGAAGCCGAGGGCCTGTCCACAAAATGGGCGATCGAGCTGGTGTTCTCGCCCATCCACGGATTTGACCAAGCTGGCGATCTTGCCGAACTGTTCGCACGGCCGTTGCGCCGCCGCGACGTGCTGAGGGTATAGGCGATGCAGCTTTCCGTCTGGACATATGAAGGCCCGCCGCATGTCGGAGCAATGCGTGTCGCAACCGCGATGGAAGGCGTGCACTATCTCCTCCATTCGCCTCAGGGCGATACTTATGCAGACCTGCTGTTCACCATGATCGAACGGCGGAGCAAGCGTCCACCCGTAACATACACGACTTTTCAGGCGCGCGATTTGGGTAAGGACACCTCGCAGCTCTTCCAGACAGCCGCGCTCGACATCGTCGAACGGTTCAAGCCCGACGCTATGATCGTGGGCGCTTCCTGCACCGCTGAACTTATTCAGGACGATCCTGCCGGCCTAATTGAAAATATGGGTCTACCGATCCCTGTCATTCCTCTCGAACTGCCAAGCTACCAACGCAAGGAACATTGGGGGGCAGCCGAAACATTTTACCAGATTGTCCGGCATCTCGCGGATAAAGACCGTAAGCCCGCCGACAAGGACGCACGCCGCCCGCTCGTCAACCTGCTTGGACCGACGGCACTCGGGTTCCGCCACCGTGATGACGTGACGGAGATCAAAGGCCTGCTCGACAAGCTTGGTATCGATATCAATGTGGTGGCACCTCTCGGCGCAAATGTGGCCGACATTGCAAAACTGGGCGAAGCAGATTTTAACATCGTCCTATATCCTGAAACGGGTGATCTGGCCGCAGATTACCTGAAGCGCGAATTCGGCCAACCCGCCGTCCGCACCGTCCCCATCGGTGTGGGTGCCACGCAGGACTTCATTCGGGAAGTAGCCGCTCTCGCCGAAATAGATCCCGACGCCATGCTGCAAGACGGCTTGTCACGGCTGTCATGGTGGAGCCGTTCGATCGATTCCAACTACCTCACCGGCAAGCGGGTCTTCATCTTTGGCGATGGTACCCATGCCGTCGCGGCTGCCCGCATTGCAAGCGAAGAACTGGGTTTCAAGGTTGTCGGTCTCGGTTGTTATAACCGGGAATATGCCCGTGAAGTCCGCGCAGCCGCGAAGCTTTACGGCGTAGAACCCCTGATTACCGACGATCATTTGGCCGTAGAAACAGCAATTCAGGAAGCGCAACCTGAACTGGTTCTGGGCACGCAGATGGAACGCCATATTGCCAAGCGTTTTTCCATTCCCTGCACGGTCATCTCGTCGCCCGTGCATGTTCAGGACTTTCCGGCGCGTTACTCACCACAAATGGGTTTCGAAGGTGCCAATGTCATATTCGACAGTTGGGTCCATCCGTTGGTTATGGGTCTTGAAGAACATCTTCTGACGATGTTCCGGGATGATTTTGAATTTCATGATGGCGCAGGAGCATCGCATCTTGGTCCCGGCCACGCCGCACCCGAAAGCGTCCCTGCCCCCGCTACACCTGCAAATGATACAGAGACGGTTTGGACGGAAGAAGCGGAACGCGAGCTGAAGAAAATTCCGTTTTTTGTGCGCGGCAAAGCGCGGCGCAACACCGAGCATTTCGCAGCCGAACAAGGCGTTTCGACCATAGAATTGGCAACCCTTTATGAGGCGAAGGCACATTATGCGCGGTAACGGCACATCTTCGTCCACACCCCCCGTCCGGGTTGTCATCATAACGCTCGACAATCATCTGGCAGGTGCCGTTGATCGCGCCAATTCCGATCTGAAATCGGACAATGTGAGCATTGGGCTTTACGCCGCCTCGGACTGGGACCGGGATCCGTCTGTACTGACCCGGGCAAAGGGCGACATTGCGCGCGCCGATGTCATCATCGCAACAATGCTTTTTCTCGAAGATCATGTCCGCGCCATCCATCCTGCCTTAATGGAGCGTCGGGACTCATGCGATGCCATCGTCGGCATGATGTCAGCGGCCGACATTGTAAAACTGACCCGTCTGGGCAACTACCGCATGGACAAACCCGCCAAGGGATTGATGGCGCTGCTCAAAAAATTGCGTGGTTCCAACAAGCCAGGCGGAAGTTCAGGCGCAGGGCAAATGAACATGCTGCGCCGCTTGCCCAAAATATTGCGCTTCATTCCTGGCCCCGCACAAGACGTGCGGCAATATTTTCTGACGCTGCAATATTGGCTGGCGGGATCCGATGACAATGTGATCGATATGGTTCGCGGCTTGATCGATCGCTACGCAAGTGGTGCGCGCGAAACCTTGAAGGGTAAAATGCCCGCTCAGCCTCCACGCGCTTATCCCGAAGTGGGGGTCTATCATCCTGACATGGAAGAGCGTCTTTTCGAAGATGAAAAGAAGCTCCCGGCCATCAAAAATCCTGTCGGAACTGTCGGTGTGTTGATGCTGCGCTCCTATTTGTTGGGTAAGGACTCTGGCCATTATGATGGCATGATAGAAATGCTGGAATCGCAGGGATTGAAGGTTATTCCCGCCTTCGCCAGCGGCCTTGATGCCCGTCCGGCCATAGACCGTTATTTCGTTCAGGATGGCCAACCGGTCGTAGATGCCGTCATCAATCTGACCGGTTTTTCGCTGGTAGGCGGACCGGCCTATAATGATGTTGATGCAGCGGTCGAGAAGCTTACGGCTCTCAACGTTCCCTATATTGCCGCGCACCCGATTGAATTCCAGTCGCTCGAACAATGGGGCGCGGGCAAAGCCGGTTTGCTGCCGCTCGAAACCACGATCATGTTGGCTATTCCGGAACTGGATGGCGCGATCGTTCCCAGCGTCTTCGGTGGCCGCTCCGACGGTTCACCCGAAGGATGCACCGGCTGCCATCGCAACTGCCGGTTCACGATTACCGACAATGTCCGCGCCATGCAGGTGTGCCCGGAACGTGCCGCATCGCTTTCAAGCAAGGTATCGGCCCTCATCAAACTGCGGCGTTCCGAACGGGCCGCCCGGAAGCTGGCGGTTGTCCTTTTCAACTTCCCGCCCAATGCGGGCGCGACGGGCACTGCTGCTTATCTGGCCGTATTTGAATCGCTCCACGCCACGCTTCAGCGGTTGCACCGCGAAGGCTATAGTGTCGACGTTCCGCTGTCCGTGGACGAATTACGCGACACTCTGTTGTCGGGCAATGCGGCCCAATTTGGCGCAGATGCGAATGTTGCGGCGCGGATCAGTGCCGACGACCATGTCCGCCGGGAAAAATATCTGGAGCAAATCGAAGCGCAATGGGGCCCTGCTCCCGGCCGCCAGCAAAGTGATGGCCAATCCATCCAGATTTTGGGCGCGCATTTCGGGAATGTCTTTGTCGGTATTCAACCTGCCTTTGGCTATGAAGGCGATCCGATGCGGTTGCTGTTCGAAGGCACATTCACGCCTACGCACGCATTCTCCGCCTTTTACCGCTACATCCGCGAAGATTTTGGCGCCCATGCAGCGCTGCACTTCGGGACGCATGGCGCGCTGGAATTCATGCCCGGCAAACAGGCCGGGATGAGCGGAGACTGCTGGCCCGACAGGCTGATCGGCAATCTACCCAACTTCTATCTTTATGCCTCAAACAATCCTTCCGAAGGGATCATTGCGAAGCGCCGGTCCGGGGCCACCCTGATCAGCTACATCACCCCGCCCCTGGCGGAAGCGGGTTTGTACAAGGGCTTTGTCGATCTCAAGGCGTTGTTGGAACGCTACCGCACCGTAGCGGGCGATAGCGACGACCGCGCGGACATGGAAATCCTGATCCGCGATCATTGCGAAGAACTCGGTATCGATGCCGGGAATCTCGACGATTTACCCGGGCGGTTATACGAGCTTGAGCGGGAGCTTATTCCGCAGGGACTTCACGTGCTTGGCGGGAAGATGACCGATCAGGAAAAGGCCGAGCTACTTGACGCCATGACGGCAGCATCGCCGGAGATCGCGCGCGAAGACATCGAGGCCCGCATCGACGCCAATGACGAAATGGGTGCGCTGGTCCGGGCGCTGGACGGAACTTATGTACCGCCCGCACCCGGCGGGGACTTGCTGAAAAATCCGGAAGTTTTGCCGACGGGCCGTAATATCCACGGTTTTGACCCATTCCGCATCCCAAGCAAATTCGCCTGCATCCAGGGGCGGGTGCAGGCTGATCAGCTTCTCGCACGCCATTGCGCAGATGGCGGCAAGCTGCCCGAGAGTATCGCCATGGTCCTGTGGGGGACCGACAATCTGAAGAGCGAAGGCGCGCAGATCGCGCAGGCCATGGCGCTCATCGGTGCGCAGCCGCGCTTTGACGATTATGGCCGGCTTGCCGGTGCCGAACTGATCCCGTTGGCCGAACTCGGCCGCCCGCGGATCGACGTGGTTGTGACCATGTCCGGTATCTTCCGCGACTTGCTGCCGCTGCAAACGCGGATGATCGCCGAGGCCACATATCTTGCCACCCTCGCCGATGAAGCGCCCGAACAGAATTTCGTCCGCAAGCACAGCCTCGCGCATCAGGCGCTGCATGGCTGCGATCTGGAAACCGCCGCGCTCCGCGTATTTTCCAACGCGCAGGGAGCTTATGGCGCGAACGTCAACATGATGATTGATGGCGGCACGTGGGATGATCCCGAAGAGCTCGCCAACATGTTCGAGCAGAAGAAGGGCTTTGCCTATGGCCGCAATGGCGTGCCCGTCGAGCAACGCAAGCTTTTCGAAAGCGAACTTGCCGGCGTCGAACTGACCTATCAAAATCTGGAATCAGTCGAAGTCGGCGTGACCGACGTCGACCATTATGTCGATGGCCTGGGCGGCATGAGCCGCGCCGTCGAAAAGGCACGGGGTACTGCGGCCCCGGTGTATATTGTCGACGCGACGCAAGGCGAAACCAAGGTCCGCACACTCAGCGAACAAATTGATCTTGAGACGCACACTCGGATGCTCAACCCGAAATGGTATGAAGGCATTTTGAAGCATGGCTTCGAAGGTGTGCGCCATCTTGAACTGCATGTGACCAATACAATGGGCTGGTCAGCCACCACCGGAAAAGTGGCGCCATGGGTGTATCAGAAGATTAGCGAGACCTTCGTTCTCGACCCTGAAATGCGCGCCCGGCTTGCCGAACTGAACCCGAAATCCTCGGCACGCGTGGCCGACCGTCTCCTCGAAGCCTGCGAACGGCAGCTGTGGACACCGGATGCCGAAACACTCGCTGGCTTGCGCGCCGCCAGCAACGACTTGGAAGACCGGCTCGAAGGCCTGGTCCCCGCAGAATAACAGGAGAATAAGGATGACTTTGAATCTCTTGGATACCGCCCCCCCCGACGGCGAAGGCAGCGTGCAGGTTGCGCTTGATCCCAATGATAAAATCAAGGGTGCAAAGGTGTTCGCGGTTTACGGCAAAGGCGGGATCGGCAAATCGACGACCTCGTCCAACCTGTCGGCGGCCTTCTCCAAATTGGGACATCGCGTGCTTCAAATTGGCTGCGATCCCAAACATGATTCCACGTTCACGCTGACCAAGAAGATGATGCCTACCGTCATCGACGTTCTCGAAACGGTGGATTTCCACAGCGAGGAACTTCGGCCCGAAGATTATATGTTCGAAGGCTATAATGGAGTGATGTGTGTCGAAGCCGGCGGACCGCCCGCAGGGACGGGTTGCGGTGGCTATGTCGTCGGCCAAACCGTCAAACTCCTCAAGCAGCATCATTTGCTCGAGGACCGTGACGTCGTCATTTTCGATGTTCTGGGCGACGTCGTTTGCGGCGGTTTTGCCGCCCCTCTCCAACATGCTGACAATGCCATCGTCGTGGCCGCCAATGACTTCGATAGCATCTTTGCCATGAACCGCATTGTGGCGGCAATCAATGCGAAGGCCAAAAACTACAATGTGCGCCTCGCCGGTGTCGTCGCCAACCGTTCGGCAGCAACCGATGAAATCGACCGCTTCAGCGAGGCCATTGGCATGAAGCGTCTTGCGCATTTCGCCGATCTGGATGCCATCCGCCGCTCACGCCTCAAAAAATGCACCCTGTTTGAAATGGAAGATTCGCCCGAAGTCGAACAGGCGCGCGAAGAATATATGAACCTTGCCCGCAAGCTGTGGGCTGGTGTCGATCCGATGGAAGCAAAGCCCATGAAAGATCGCGACATTTTTGACTTTCTGGGATTTGAATGATGTTGGACACCAGCCTCGCCTCGAACCGGTACCAGCAAAGCCGCAGCCGCCTCGAAACCTATTTCGACAAGACTGCGCGCAAGGCTTGGGAAGATCTGACGTCTGATGTTCCCGTCAGCGGTATCCGCGCTACGGTTCGGGCCGGACGCGACGAGATGCGTAATCTGCTTTTGTCCAACCTGCCCGTCGATATGAGAGGGATGCGCCTGCTCGATGCCGGATGCGGCACGGGTGCGCTCGCAATTGCCGCTGCCGAACGGGGTGCAGAGGTCCTTGCAATTGATGTGTCGGGCGGTTTGATCGACATAGCACGCAAGCGTGCGCCTGATCACCTGTCGATTGACTGGCGTGTCGGCGACATGCGCAGCCATAGCCTCGGCACATTTGACCATGTGGTCGCGATGGATTCGCTCATCCATTATGATGAGGCGGATATTCTGGGCGTCCTGAAAGCGTGGAGCCAGAGAGCGAAGGAAGTCCTGTTCACCTTCGCGCCGGGGACACCAATGCTGCGCACAATGCACTTTGTTGGAAAGGCATTCCCAAAGAGCGACCGCTCTCCCGCCATTCTGCCCGTTTCGGAAACCAAATTGTCCCGCGAAATAGAGGCCGCGTTGCCCGAGTGGAAAATTGAATTCACTCAGCGTGTGTCGCGCGGCTTTTACAAATCACAGGCGATGGGAATGAACCGCCTATGATCGAAAAGCCATCAGCAGTGACTTTCTGGCAGGCCGTGGGTTCACGGTTCCTGCCCTTTGCTGATGCCGCAAGCCATGAACTTCCCTTGGCGCGCCTTTTGAGGCTCGCGCTGTTTCAAGTGAGTGTCGGAATTGCCACCGTCTTGCTCAACGGCACATTGAACCGTGTTCTGATTGTCGAGCTCGACACGCCTACCTGGATTGTCGCACTGATGATCGCGATACCCCTGCTGGTCGCTCCATTTCGCGCTTTGATCGGCCATAAATCCGACCGGCACCGGTCTGTTTTGGGCTGGCGCCGGGTTCCCTATATTTGGTTCGGTACCTTAGGCCAATTTGGCGGCCTTGCGATCATGCCATTCTCGCTCATTCTCGTCACACGTCCGGACACCTTCGTCCTGGGCGTTGCGGCGGCATGTTTGTCGTTTCTGCTGACGGGCGCTGGGATGCATGTAACCCAGACGGCCGGGCTGGCACTTGCTACCGATATTGCTCCCGAAGCAAAACGCCCTCGCGTCGTGGCGCTTCTCTATGTCATGCTGCTCGTAGGCATGATGCTGGCGGCATTCACCATCGGCAATTTACTTGTCGATTTCACCGCGACCAAACTCGTCCAGGTTGTGCAAGGCGCCGCAGTTCTGACGATGGTTCTGAATATCGCTGCTTTGTGGAAACAAGAAGCCCGCAACCGTACGGCGACAAGCGCAGCGCAAGACGGTCCGAGCTTTGCGGCCATTTGGGCATCATTTACCGCACAGACCAATGCGAAGCGTTTACTGCTCGCAATCGGCGTCGGGGCTATGGCGTTTGCCATGCAGGATGCGCTGCTTGAACCTTATGGCGGTGAAATACTGGGTCTATCCGTGGGCTCTACAACATCGTTGACCGGCGCATGGGCCTTGGGTGCCTTGCTTGCCTTTGCCTTCAGTGGCCGTCGCCTTTCCGGCGGATCGGATCCACTTCGCTTGGCAGGCTTGGGCGCCGTCGCAGGCATAGGTGCATTTCTCATGACGCTGTTTGCCGCCCCCCTTCAGTCTGTTCCATTACTTTATGCCGGAGCTACGGTTATCGGTTTCGGCACCGGCTTGTTTTCGGTCGGTACGATGATCGCGGCAATGGGGCTGGCCCAGAAGGATTCCGCCGGACTTGCCCTGGGTGCATGGGGTGCCGTTCAGGCCAGTTGCGCCGGATTGGGCGTGGCGCTGGGTGGAATGCTCCGCGACGGCATGGCCTATATCGCTCTTCAGGACGGCATGGGCGCTACCCTTGCCGATCGCGCCACAGGATATGGCACGGTGTACGCACTGGAAGTGTTTTTGCTGCTGGTCACACTTGTTGTTTTGGGTCCCGTGATCGGCCTGCATCTCGAAAAGCAAAATAAGACGAACGAAAACTTTGGTTTGAGCGAGTTTCCAACCTGAACCGGAGCGTGTGAGGAGGAAGTAAGATGGATGACATGACAATAGTGGGCACCTATGATGTGGCAGAACTGGTTTTCTACGCGTTCGTGCTGTTTTTTCTCGGACTCATGGTTTATCTGCGACGCGAAGATCGCCGGGAGGGCTACCCTCTTGAAGATGAGGTAACCGGCCGCGTCGATACACCGGGAGGCGTGCTTTCCGCTGCATCCCCCAAAAGCTTTCACATGCCCTTCGGTCGCGGCATCGTAACGACACCTACAAAGGGTCGCGAAAAGGTTGATGTTGCAGGCGCCCGGACGTTCCGGTCGCCCGGCGCGCCCTATTATCCTACCGGCAATCCCTTGGTGGACGGCATTGGACCTGCGGCTTGGGCCGATCGCGCCAAACACACGGATCTGGATGGCGAAGGACGCAACCGTATCGTTCCTATCGGCGCAGTGGACCATATCGCAATTCATGCGCGCGATCATGACCCACGCGGAATGTCGGTCATTGGCGCTGATGGCGCTGTTGCCGGAACGGTGAGTGATATCTGGGTCGACCGTGCAGAGCATGTCATCCGCTATCTCGAAGTCGATACCGGATCGAAAAAGGTCTTGGCTCCCATGGCCATGTCCAAGGTAAAAGGCCGTGCAAAACAGGTCATCATCGACGCCATCAACGCCGTCGACTTTGCCGCAGCGCCGGTACCCGGCACCGCGGGTCAAATTACATTTTACGAAGAAGAACGGATCGTGGCCTATTTCGGTGGTGGCTATCTCTACGCCAACTCCGCGCGTCAGGAGCCGTTGATATGAGCGAATATGATCATGAGCCTACCCGGGGTCTACCCGGTGAACTGCCAGAAGATGAGCATATCATCTGGCAGTCGGCACCGGATTGGAAGTCCCTTGCCAAAGGCGCTTTGCATATCCGGTTGACCGTTTTCTACTTCGTTGCAATCGTCCTTTGGGCAATTGCGCGTGGAGATACAAACACGGCGGTAGCGGTGTCGGTGCTCGGGACGGTCGTGGTCAGTTTGTTTACACTATTTGCCTGGGGCGTTGGCCGAACGACCGTGTATACCCTGACCAACAAGCGCATCGTTTTGCGTGTTGGCGTTGCTCTCAACAAGTGCATCAACTTGCCTTTGTCCGAAATTGAGTCCGCCAATCTCAAGATGCTGCCCGAAGGACACGGGAATATCGTTCTGTCGCTAAAGGGCATGCCGCGTTTGGGTTACCTGATGCTGTGGCCCCATGCGCGGTCGATGCGCTTTGTTCGGCCGCAACCTATGTTGCGCGCCATTCCTGACGCACGCAATGTGGCGTCGCTCCTGTTCAAGGCAACCCAGAAAGTTCAACCCGTAGCGCCTGTCGAAGTCCGTCAGGAGCGTGACCGGAATGTTCCATGGGCAGGAGTTCCCGCATGAGCCACGCTGTCCATCACGATCCGACCGTGCCGCGCGGCGCCTTAATTGGGGCCGCGGCTGTCCTCATTTTTACGATGTCGTTGACTGGCGCGACAAAGTTGGGATGGTTGCCCCATTCTGCCGACCCTTCAGCCTCTCGCGCGGCCCAAAATGTAGCTCCGGCGCAAACCCGCCTTCTGCGTTTCGCAGACCGTGAAGATGGTGCCGTCGTGGTCAGCGACGCAACGTCCGGTGAAGAAATACAGGTCGTTGGTTTTGGCCAGGGTGGATTCCTGCGCGCAACGATGCGTCGTCTTGCCAAGGCCCGGATTGCTGCCGGTATTGGCTCCACACCTCCTTTTGAACTAACGCTGTGGGAGAACGGAGCGCTCTCGCTGCGCGATCCCGAAACAGGCCGCGATGTCGAGATTCATGGCTTTGGCGCAGACCATAGCAAGATTTTCGCCGACATGCTCCGGGGCACGGACGCATGACACGTCTGTTCTCCACCGAGACATTCGATACCGCATGCCGCATCGAGGTGCAGCAGAGCTCCGATCATTTTCATGCCCATGTCGACCTGGAAGGTGACGTCGAAATTCAACCCGGCGACCAGGTATTGGTCCATGGGGACCCCATCATGGTCGCCTTTGGCGAAAGCATTGTCTTGCACCGCCATGCAACTGTGAAGCGCGCCGGAATGCTGCGCCGTGCATGGACGAGATTTGCCGGTCACTTCGAAATGGCCGAACTTTACGAAGTCAGTTTCACTCCAGGGAGGATATGATGAACGCGCATAGCAGTATCGCAAAACCATTGGCTCAAAAGCATGATACAATGGCGATTGCACGTAAGGACACTGTTCTTACGCCGCGTTTCTACACCACCGACTTCAAGGCCATGGATGGTCTGGATGTGTCACCTGTTCGGACCGAATGGGACGAACTGATGAACGAAATGGAGTCGGACCGTAATAAGCACCATTTCCGCAAAACCGATGCATTTGACGGCGTAATCGAGGGACTGGAGCCCGAGCTGCAGGCCGAGTTCATCGATTTTCTGGCAAGCTCGCTCACCTCCGAATTTTCAGGCTGCATTCTGTACGCCGAGATCGCAAAGCGGACAAAAAATCCGGACATGAAGCAGCTTTTCAAACTGCTCGCCCGCGACGAAAGCCGTCATGCCGGTTTCATCAACGAAACCCTGAAAGGGTCCGGCATCGGGATTGATCTTTCGTTTCTGACCAAGAGTAAGAAATACACCTATTTCAAACCCAAATTTATTTTCTATGCGGTCTACTTGTCGGAAAAAATCGGCTATGCCCGGTACATCACGATATTCCGGCACCTGCAGCGTAACCCGCAAAACCGCTTCCATCCCATTTTCAACTGGTTTGAAGACTGGTGCAACGACGAGTTTCGCCATGGCGAGGCCTTTGCGCTGTTGCTGCGCGCTGACCCCAAATTGTTGACTGGTGTGAATAAGCTTTGGATCCGCTTCTTCCTGCTGTCGGTTTATGCCACCATGTATGTCCGGGACCATAACCGTCCGGTTTTCCATAAGGCATTGGGCGTTGACCCATCCGATTATGGCTATGAAGTTTTTTCAATCTGCACCGCAATCAGTCGGCAGGTTTTCCCTGTGGAATTGGACACCAACGACGCCCGTTTCCGTATCGCCATGGAAAATCTTCGCCTGGCTTCGGTCGGGATTGAAAATGCGAAGGCACGTGGCGGGATCGTCGGCGCGGTGGCGCGGGTAAAATATATGGCCAAGGCCGGCTTTTCCTTCGCGCGCATGTATTTCCTGAAACCGCAGACCAACGAACTTCCCAGCAAGATACGGCTGCAACCTGCATGGTAATGATGGCAAGCCTTGCCCTACCGTTCGTAGTCGTGACGCTGCTCTGGTTTGTGAGCACCGGGTTGGTCGCCATGATCAACCACAGATTGCGGACATCGTTCGGACGTGCGCTTGTGATCGCGAGCCTGTGCGGTTTGACTGGGTTGGGCTTGCTCGTGCTGACGGCCCATTCAACCACCAGCTTGGCCACCTATGTCTCTTTTATCGGGGGACTGCTGATCTGGAGCTGGCACGAAATCAGTTTTCTGACAGGCGCTGTCGCTGGCTCGCATCGCAATCCCTGCCCGGCAGAGGCGCAAGGTTGGCAACGTTTCAGTCTGGCAACCATGGCGTTGCTGCATCATGAAATCGCTCTTGCAATGACCGCGGGCCTGCTGCTCTCGCTCGCATCGGTAACGGCCAATCCAACCGGCGCTTACACATTCGCTTTGCTGCTGATCTTCCGTTTATCGTCGAAGCTCAACATCTATTGGGGCGTCCCGAATATGAGCGACGAGTTGCTTCCGTCGCATCTTGCCTATTTGAAAAGCTATTTCGGCCCGCGTCAGTTGCATCCGATGCTGATCCTGTCGACATTGATGATATTGGGCCTGGCGGCATGGTTCACACTGGCCGCCTTTAAAGCGGTGACCGCGCATGACGCCACAATGGCTGGATTGCTATGTTGCCTGTGCCTGCTCGCCGCGCTCGAGCATCTGTTTCTCGCCATTCCGTTCCGCGATTCTGCTTTGTGGGGTTGGGCAATGGCCGCAAAGGAAAAAACAAATTTGGGAGAGGGAGTTCAACCATGAATTACGAGGCATTTTTCGGAGAAGAACTGGCCGCCGTGCGCGAAGAGGGACGCTATCGTGTCTTTGCCGAAATCGAGCGGAAAGCAGGGTCGTTCCCTTATGCCAAGCGCTATATCGAAGGCGGCACCATGGACGTGACCGTCTGGTGCTCCAATGATTATCTCGGCATGGGTCAGCATCCGAAGGTGCTAGACGCCATGCATCGTGTCATCGATGAATGTGGCGCAGGCGCAGGCGGCACGCGCAATATCTCCGGCACCAACCATCACCACGTTCTGTTGGAAGCCGAGCTGGCTGATCTTCACCATAAGGAAGACGCTCTGCTCTTTACCTCGGGCTATGTTTCCAATTGGGCTGCCTTGGGGACTCTAGCTTCCAAGATTCCAAACTGCGTAGTGCTGTCCGATGCACTGAACCATGCGTCGATGATCGAAGGCATCCGCCATAGCCGCGCCACGTGTAAGGTGTTTGAGCATAATTCTCCCGAGGACCTCGACCGCAAATTGGCGGCACTTGATCCCGATCTTCCCAAACTCGTGGCCTTCGAAAGCGTATATTCGATGGATGGGGACATCGCCCCGATCGCGGAAATACTCGACGTCTGCGAAAAACATAATGCGATGAGCTACATCGATGAAGTCCATGCGGTCGGGCTATATGGTCCCCGTGGCGGCGGCGTGGCCGAGCGCGAAGGTCTGATGGACCGGATTACGGTGATCGAAGGAACGCTTGGCAAAGCTTTCGGCGTCATGGGTGGCTATATCGCCGCGTCACGTGACCTGTGCGATTTCGTGCGGACCTTTGCCAGCGGCTTTATCTTTTCAACCGCCATACCACCAGCAGTTGCCGCGGGCGCTTGCGCCAGCATCAAGCATCTGAAAGCCAGCAATGCCGAGCGGGAACAGCATCAGGCCCGCGTTGCAAAAGTGCGCGGCGCGTTGGACCGGATGGGTATTCCCCATATCCCCAATCCCAGCCACATCATTCCGGTAATGGTAGGCGACCCGCATAAGTGCAAATTCATCAGCGACTGGCTGATGGACAATCACGGCATCTATGTCCAACCGATCAACTATCCGACGGTGCCCCGTGGAACCGAGCGGTTGCGGATCACGCCATCGCCCGTGCATAGCGATGGTGACATCGATAAACTGCTGAATGCCCTTAGCGAAATCTGGTCGCAATGCGCATTGGCACGGCGCGATATGGCGGCGTAAGCCCCCCACACAAGCACACAAAAAAGGCCGGAACTTTCCGACCTTTTTCATGACGAATTCTATGCGCGCTTAGCTCGGATTTTCGAGGTAGGCGATCACATTGGCACGCTTCTGTGCGTCGGGAAGTCCTGCAAAGATCATCTTCGTCTTTGGAATTACGCGCTGTGGCTTTTCCAGATATTGGAACAGCTTTTCCTTGGTCCATGTAACGCCGCTTCCAGCATTTGCCGGGGAATAGTTAAAGCCTGGAACACTGCCGGCTTTACGACCGATGATACCTGCCAAAGAGGGTCCCGTTTTGTTGACGCCCGCATCCGTGACATGGCACGTCCGGCACTGCGCAAAAACCAATTTGCCGGCTGCGGCGTCGCCGGTGAAGCTTGCCAGGGTGGTGCCATCCAATGTGGTGACATCATCTGCCGCAGGAGCGGCAGCGGCGGCGGGGGCTGCGGCTGGTGCAGCGGCGGGTGCCGGGGCCGGGGCCGCAGGTGCGGCGGCTGCAGTTTTTTCGCCTTCTTTGCTTTCCGAGCCTCCGCCCGAACAGGCGGCGACCAACGCGGAAATTGCAACTACTCCAGCTAATGCTCTATACTTGACCATATACTCTCCTATCCCGTTTCAATTGACAGCATAGTCAACATTCTACGTCCTCAACCCAATGCAAGACTTAACCCACATTGCCCTTGATTCAAAGTGCAATATGCGCGCGATTTACTCATCTGCAATACGGGAATTTCCCTCGCCATTTTCCTTTAAGACCTTGTGCCTCAGATGCCGGACGAAAACATAGATGATCAACACCACCGGCAAGGTTACCAGACCTACGAACATCTCGTATTTGGCGCCTGCCGGATAGGCTGCGGCCCCTTTTGCGATATAAGCGATAAGTCCCACCAGATAGTAGGCGGCCGCAATAACCGATAGACCTTCGACCAAGGTCTGAAGCCGAAATTGCAGCTGCGTGGAGCGCTCCATCGACTGCATCAAACTCAAATTCTGAGCCTTGATGCGGCTATCAATCCGGACGTCGAGCGTATGCATGACACCCGATATACGCTCGGCAATGTGGCTCAAACGCTGCCGGAAAACAGAGCAGGTACGTGAGGCCGGGACCAATCGCCGCTCGGTGAAATCCGTCAAACTTTGGTAGTTGGCAACGGGTTGTACATTCAATGCCGCAAGACGATCGGCCGCTACTTCTGCATAAGCTGCGGTTGCACTTAACCGAAAGCCAGTTGCGGATCTGATTACTTCGAGTTCAGACGATATTGCTGCCAATTCGTCGAGCAGTACTTCGTCGTCCTGGCTCGCCACCGCGACACGTTTGGCATGTTCAGAAAGCTTCTGTTCCAACCGGTCAAGTTGGGGCCCATATTCCTGGACTGTCGGAAATCCCAGCAACGCCAAATTGCGATAATTCCCCAGCTCCTGGACACGTTGGATGATCCGGCCCCTTTCACCTTCCTCAACATTTCCTGCGGTTACAAGCAATCGTCCGTAACCGTCACTGTGGATGCTGAAATCCGACCAAATCCGCAAACCTGCATTAATGTCACAGCAGACCATTTCCAGAGTGGATATGCCAATGCGGTCCAAATCGCGATCAATGTTGCTGGCGTCGGGAATCACAAGAATATGCGTTGCCCTGACCACCCCACCCGGCCACTGTTCCAGCCAACCGATATACTGCATCCGAACGGCTTCGGGTGTGTCGATAGGAAATATCAAAGTCAGAGTGCTTGCTTCGGTATGCCGTTCCCACAGGAAATATATGCCGGAATGGGTATGCCCCGAACCATGTCTTGCGGCCAACGTCCAATCATCAAAATCGGGTTTTTTATTAATGAGCCAACGATCTTCATCGGAACGCTCTTCCGGATCGATCAGGCGTACAACCTGAAATATATCGCAGTGCGAACTAACCGGAGCGAAGCGCCGTAGCCGCATTTCGTCGACGGCCCAGCGCCGGAGAGGGTGCTCGGTAAAACCCATAAGAAACTATCCGTCAAAAAAGGCCGAGAGTCCATATATCTCGGTACTTTTTCCTTAAAAAACCGCATGCTCCCCGCGCTCGGCTTGCCGTGTACCGGAGATGAGACTCCCGTAGTAGGAACGGAGCGTTTCGGACCCCGTGGCTGGCGTTGAATTTGCGTCATAGCCCCCGCTACGTTCATTCCATAGAAGCATTGATTCCGTCGCATAATAGCGCCCGATGCGCGCCAGTTGAGCCTTCTTTCGGGCCGCAGGAATGAGATAGCCGGAAATATCCAGAGCTTTGATTATGTAATCCAATAATTGCACAGGCACATGCTGGAAACGCGGCTCACGCCCCAGCAACTCGAAGAGCATCTGGCCCTGTTCCAGCGGGGTCATTGCCTCACCGGGGCCACCTATAGGTAGAATTGCATTTTGTAGCTCAGTTTTTTCAACGCAGTCCGCCAAATAATTGGCAAGGTCGTCATCACTGATGGGCTTGCAAGCAGTTAATGTGCCGTCGCCGAAGACAAGAAAAGCTTTGCCCTTTTGAACGCGCTCCACCTGACCAGATAGCGATTTGAAGAAAGCTGTCGGGCGCACAATGGAATAGCACAATCCTGACTTTATCAGTGCTTTCTCAAACGCAAGTTTGGCGTGCTGGAACGCGAGGCGCGGTTTTTGTACGCAAATCGCCGACAGAAGGACGAATTGTTCAACGCCGGCTGACCGGGCAGCTTCAAGCACATTTATGTGCGCTTGGTAATCTATCGCCCAAGCGTCCTCTTGCGATCCGCTTCGGGAGGCCATGCAGGATACCACCGCATCGAAGCGGTCGCCACACACTCCATCATCCAGGATGGACTGGATCTTTGTTACATCCCCAAAGCGGGAGCGGCCTTGCAAATCCGAGGGTAGATGCGCGCTGGACCTGACAAAACAAGTCACATCATAGCCGCGATGTAACAGCGCGCGCACTGTCGCGCGACCTATCGTACCGGTCGCCCCAAAAACCAAAATCCGCTTCGGGGTTTCAAAAGTGTCGGGAACGGTATCTGACAATAATCCTGCCCTGCGCCATCATGTTCAAATCCGAGCCTAAGTCGCATCCAGCAACTTGTCTATAAGCCCGCAGCCCTGTGCCGCCTTCATATTGTTCGCTTATGTCGGGACCAAATTCGTCCGTTGCGTGTTCTGGTCACTATGGACGGATTATCTGCAGAGCCGGTGCCGTCCCCATCCCGCTATTCCCTAGGAGACGGCCAGAATGTTTACGCTTAAACCATTGCCATACGCCGAAAGCGCGCTTGAGCCCCATATTTCTGCCGAAACAATGTCTTATCACTATGGCAAGCATCACAAGTCCTATGTCGACAAATTGAACAGCCTGTTGAAGGACGACCCGCTTGCAGACCTTCCGCTCGAGGATGTCATTCAACAATCGAAAGGTCTCGCGGCACGGCAGACCATCTATAACAACGCAGCCCAAATCTGGAACCATGACTTCTTTTGGAATTCGATGGCGCCAGACGGCGGTGGCGCTCCAACGGGCGACATCAAAGCACTGATTGAAGAACATATCGGTTCGACCGAGGATTTCCAGACGGCCTTTAAGGACGCAGCAACGAAGCATTTTGGTTCAGGCTGGGCCTGGCTCATATTTGCCGACGATGCCGTCAGCATCGTGACGACCCATGATGCCGAAATACCGTTCGAAAACGGAGCGACCCCTTTGCTGTGCTGCGATGTATGGGAACATGCCTATTATCTCGATTACCAGAACCGGCGTCCCGATTTCGTAACGGCTTATCTCGACCATCTCGTCAATTGGGACTTCGCGAACGCGAATCTCGAAACGGTGAAACAGGCGGTCAGTTGATGCATTTCGTGAAATTGTGACCACTGGAACAATTCCGAGCACAATAAGTTTTTCCTTCGACTTTCATCGAAAGAATAATCCGATGGCGAGACCCTAACTCGGACATTCGGCGCTTTGCTTGCTCCCTTCGGTGGGAGCGGCGCGCCTTTTGCCGACCCATATTTGGAGCTGCACCGATGAGCTTTTTGGCAAATCCCACAACCGCCAATGCCAAGCAATTGCCTACCGGAGTAGGGCGCGGTTTTCCGCCATCGTCCATCGCCGATATGCGCATTGAACGCATTCTCCGTCGCGGCTTCATGCTGGACGAAGAATTGTCGGCAAATGGCAATGCGGCAACCAACCAAGCCACTTCAATCGCGCCAAGAATTGCCTTGATAGGCGGGTTCACTCCCCGACGCTGCGGCATCGCAACATTCACCGCCGATACCCACGATTCTATCCGCGCAGCCTATCCCGAGACTGAAGTCGATGTTTATGCCATGGCGCCTGTTGCGAATGATATTGCCTTCGCGGCTCCGGTTCGCGGCGTTATCGTCGAAAACGATACCGACAGCTTCATCGCGGCAGCGCGGCAAATCGAATCCAGCCATGTAGACCTCGTCTGGTTGCAGCATGAATTCGGCCTGTTTGGTGGATATGCCGGTGATAAAATTCTGGAGCTGCTGGACCGGATAGCAGCCCCGTTATTCGTCACCTTGCATACCGTCATGCCCGATCCCGATGCCGACCAGCGGCGCGTGATCGACCGTATAATCGCCCGCGCGTCCAAGCTGATTGTCATGTCGGAGCGCGCCGCCCTTTTGCTAAAGGACGTATTTGGTGCTGATCCCGAGCAGATTGAAATTATACCGCATGGCGTTCCGGACCGTCCGTTCGGACGCACCGACCAGTTTAAAGCAGAACATCACTTAACCGGCCGGAAAGTGATCATGACATTTGGCCTTTTGTCGCCGGGCAAAGGTATTGAAGCGGTCATAAGTGCCCTTCCGGAAATTGCGTCGACCCACCCAGATGTTCTCTATTGCATCGTTGGCGCGACGCACCCCAATTTGCTCGCGCGGGAAGGCGAAGCTTATCGCGATAGCCTACGGAAGCTTGCGCACGATCTGGGTGTAGAAAACAACATTCGCTGGATCGACTCTTTCCTCGAAACCGAAGCTTTGCTTGACCTGATTGAAGCTGCCGACATCTATGTGACGCCCTATCTTGGTGCCAACCAAGCCACATCCGGCACATTGTCCTATGCCGTTGCGTTGGGAAAAGCCGTGGTTTCCACGCCCTATGCCCATGCTGTCGAACTGCTGGCAGATGACCATGGTGTCCTGATCCCCTTTGGAGATAGCACCGCCTTGGCCCGCGAGATTGGCGGTCTTCTCGACGCGCCGGGACGCCTCAACGCCATGCAGAAGCGCGCTTATGATCGGGGCCGGGATATGATCTGGCCGGCTTTTGCGATGCGCTGCCACGATCTGGTGACGCAGGAGCTACAGCCCCATGCGTCGCCATTTGCAGACCCTGCACAAAGCCCGGGTATCGAAGGCTTGCTTCGCATTTGCGACAGCACCGGCATTATCCAACATTCCATCTTCTCCGTTCCGGACCGCGCGCATGGCTATTGCGTCGACGACAATGCCCGGGCGTTGATGCTGATGAACCGCCTTGGCCATGATGCAGAACCCCACCGCTCGCGTCTCGCCGGGATCTTCGCAGGCTTTGTGCAAAATTCGTGGAATGATGACGCCCAAGAGTTTCGCAATTTCATGGGCTATGCCCGAAACTGGCTGGAGGCAGTCGGGTCAGAGGATAGTTGCGGACGCGCCCTTTGGGCGTTGGGCGCTACGGCGCATCAGGGTATCACGCCGTCCTTGCGCCAATGGGCGCAGCGCCTGTTCGACCGGACTATCTCCAGTGCTGCCGATTTCGGATCGCCTCGCGCGACGGCCTTTGCGATGCTGGGCGCCGATTATCGGCTCGAAACCAGAATGGACGATGCGGCGGCAAGATCGATCTTGGAGCATGGCGCGGAGTTTCTGATGGCGCGTCTCCACTCGGCACGACAGGCCGACTGGCCCTGGTTTGAAACCGTGCTCGCCTACGATAATTGCCGGATGCCCGAGGCTTTGATCCGCGCCGGATTAAGGCTGGATCGCCCTGAGTTTACCGCCGCCGGACTTGAAACGCTGCGCTGGATTTTGGACATCCAGATCAGCCCGGCAGGTTTTTTCCGTCCCGTCGGGTCCGAAAGCTTTGGGCGCGAATATGCCCTGCCGCGTCCTTTCGACCAGCAACCCGTCGAAGCCTGGGCCGCGATTGACGCCGCCCATGCGGCGTTCGATGCGACCAAGGACCGCCAATGGCTCAGCCATGCGAGCCGTGCCTATGCCTGGTTTTTTGGCTCCAACGATCGCGGTGTTGCGGTGGCCGACCCCGTTTCGGGATCGTGCCATGACGGCATCAATCCGCGTGGACTCAACCTCAACGAAGGCGCCGAGTCCGTGCTGGCCTACCAGTTGGCGCATTGTTCGATCCGGGATTTGATGTCCAAAGCGGACACCAATTGAAAGTGCTCGTCTGTGGTTGATTTATTCCAGCATGAGTTGCGCCTGCACGCCGATCCCAGCCGTGTTGTCGTGCGCCCGTTTCATCTTGCGTGGCAAGCATCCGGCCCGGACATTGAACGGGTGGGGAAACTTGTCGGCGACATTATTGGCCTTGATCCCCGCACCGTGCGAAGTGAAATGGGTATTGTTCTTAACGATTTTGCAGACCGCCATTGGCAGTTGGAACGCGTTTTCGACGACCGGTACAAGCAAATCGAATTCGCGCTCAAACTGGATGGCGCATCGATAAAGCGGAATACCAAAAGACTGATCGGCGCCTATTTCTGCCATGAATATAGCTATGCAGCGGCGGCGCTGATGAACCCGAGCGTGGTGCGCCATCCTGATCAAAGCGGCTTGCAACATGGCAGCGTCCGCGTTCTGCTGTCGTTACGCGCGGTCGGTGAAGGGCATATTTCGACCATAGCCTTTCGCGAAGGAATCATTTCGTCCGGCCGCCAACTTACCCTGTCGCATCAACCTGCCTTTGCCACCGCTGCCATGCTCGGCAAGCCCAAGCGGGATGCGCCTGATGGGTCGGTTTCCGTTTACCGTCATCCGGACGCCAGCATATCGGGCACCGTCATCTTTCCGATGACCGAAGCCCAGCGGAACGGGCTGGAAGATCTGCGCCTCGTCGAGTTCGAACGTGATAGCGGCAAAAGCGAATGGATTGGCACCTACACCGCCTATAGCGGACGTGATATCCGGTCCGAGTTGCTACGCACCCGCGATTTCCATGATTTCACCCTGACCCCGATCCGCGGCAGCGCGGGCCGGAACAAGGGCATGGCCCTTTTCCCGCGCAAGATTGACGGGAAGTTCCTGATGATCGGGCGCCAGGACGGCAAGAATCTCTTTCTGCTCCGGTCGGACAAAATCGACGAATGGGACGACGGAGAATTGCTGCTGGAGCCGAAATACCCTTGGGAATATGTCCAGATCGGCAATTGCGGCGCGCCTATAGAATTGGACGAAGGCTGGCTTGTCCTGACGCATGGTGTCGGCGCGATGCGCAAATACGCCATAGGCGCAGCGCTGCTCGACAAGAAAGACCCGTCCCGCGTTCTGGGGCGGACACCAAGCCCCATCCTGTCTGCAGCGGATGAGGACCGGGAAGGCTATGTGCCCAATGTCGTCTATACCTGCGGCGCGATCCGCGTCGGTGATGATCTGTTCCTGCCCTATGGAGTTGCCGACTCCTCGGTCTGCTTCGCCTTTGTCGCCATCCGCGACATATTGGCCCAGATGCAATAGCCTAGGCCCATCGGCACACGGCGACCGCGGGAACTGCCTTTCCTAAAGATACAAAGGACACGCAAAACGGATGCGAATATGTATCCTTTGTATCCTTTAATTAACAAGTCGCTGTGCTTTCGTGTGCCGCAAAAAAAGAGCTCGACTGTCATGTCTACAATTCAAAGAGCCTGAGGGACGATGGCGCAACGTCCTTCGCGCCAGAATTGCGAACCTTGTCCTACATTGCAAGGTCATAGCCCGCGCGGTGCCGCTCAGAGTATATCGAGGCTCCGCAAGGCGATGGCCTGACGCGCGGGGCGTTCGGCCATGACGGCGAACATTTCATCACCCCGCTCGGTGCGCTCGACGCTCATCGAAGCAAAGACCGCCATGAAATAGCCCGACAATGCGCCAAGGCGGTAATCCTGCCACAAGGCATCAATATCCGTTGCAACACCCAATGCCGCCAAACGGTTCGTCCACCGGTCAAAAGCCGGACGGTCCAACGCCGCGCGTTCATCCGGATCCGCAATGCTCGTCCCCACCAGAAAGGCAAGATCACGCGCCCCTGCCCCGATCGTCAAAGTTTGCCAATCCACCACCCAACAGGCGCTGTGGTCGGGCGCGAACAGGATATTGTCGACGCGCAAATCCCCATGCTGCAGCGTCGTTGCCGAAGGCTCGTGCGCCAGATAGGCGTCAAGTTTCTGGACCAGACCGTCACCGAGTGCGAGGCATTCGGGGTCCAGACGCTGCGCATAGCGTTCGCGAAACTGGGCAAAATAAACGGGGAAAAGCGCGCGCACGATCGGCCGCGTATCGCGCTGCAGCCATTCGATTTCGGCAAGACGCGGGCTATTCCATAAGGGCGCATGCAGTTCGGCGGCCGCATCCACCGCAAGGTCGATTTCCGCCGGTCCGGCACCCCTTAACTGGTCCCCTTGTGCGGCGGGTGCAAGGTCACCCAGCAGCAGCAAAAAGCTAACCCCATCGTCTTCGATTTTGGCAAAATGGCAATGCGGGCGCGGCACTGCAACGTCATGGGCAAGCGTCTGGTACCATCGCACTTCGAGAAGATAGCCCCCCAAAGTCCGGGCGACTTCCCGGCTTGCCGGGTCGTGGCTGGGGCATTTGGCAATCACCGTGGCGGGTGCGCCTTCAGCGCCTGTCGCCCAATCGAGCGTCAGACGATAGCTATCGCACATCTGCCCTGTGCCGACCGGTTTGACCGAAAAGCCGCGCAGCATCGATGCCGGAAAACCAAGCGTTTCGGCCAGCCAACCGGGCTGCATGGCGTCGGGATGGGTGGGATAATCCGCCATTGAAGCGCTCAACCCGTGACCGCCGGATCGAACAGACCCGTCAGACCGCTTGGACCATGCGGGCCAAGAAACAGTTGTTCCACGACGCCGCGCCCATGCATTTCCCGCCCTTCATGCATCAGCACCGCATCGGAAATGGCCTGTATATGCATGAAAGACGGATCATTATCGTTCACCGTGGCAAGGTCGATGCGGTCATGTGCAACCTCCAAAGCCCCATGGTCCATGCCATGCCCCCATTGGGGATGGGTGTAACCCAGCCCGTTCATATAGAAATGCCCCGTCGCACTACCTCCGCCCCCCACGGGTTTCAAAAGCAAGCTGGTTTGGGGGCCCAAATCGACCCGGACTTCCCGAGCGCGGCGTGATCCCGGGCTCCATATTATGTCGATGTCGACCTTGTCGAAATGCTGTTCTTTACCGCCATCGGGAAACAGCACCCCGCGGCGGTTCCAGGGATCACCCGCACCATCATCATTGGTGTGGAGGAAAAGCGAATGGCCCGCAAAATTGCAGGGCGTCCAGAGCCAGAAAAATTGTGGCAGAGTACCGGAAAGCGAGCTGGGCGGCGGTTGCGGATCGGATGCACCGACGGGGCGGATACCCCAACTGCGGTCACGCGTTCCGGTAAAGCTTTCATCGACATCGATGCGTTGTCCATCCACCAAGATATGTCCCGACCAGCGACCATTTTGGGTCAGACGGGTATAGTCCATGAACAGGCGCGTGCCGTTACGCCGGGTAAAGCGGGGTTCCTCAATCGGGAAATGGCGGCCAACGATGGTCAGATCGCACGCTAGGGGGCCGTCATTGGCGTCGACCGTCACCCGCAGGATGTGCAAAGGCTGCACGATCTGGATCGTGATCGGACCCACCCGCATCGCCATCCGCTCCCCCTGCATTCGTGCAGATGCCCGCAGGTTATGCTGAACACCATCCACCATGACGCAAAATGCGCCGTCGATAATGTCGAGAGCCGGATAAATGCCCATGGCAGCCGCGAAGAAAATCCGCCCGTCGGGCGAAGCGCCATTGAAGAAATAGCGGTCGTAGAAATTGCGGTCCGAGACGAGCGCGACAGGCTCCGGCGATTGGTGAATAGGGAAATCATCCCCTGCCGTCAGCATATCTGTTCCTCCCGTTTCGCCCGTCCGTTTCGCCGTCGGGTCCGCGGCAGTTTAGCTACCATAAGTCGGATGCGAGGCAAGCGGCATTTGGGCCGGACAGGCTATTCGGGGCACGACCCATTTGTAAAACAAGGTGAAAAGCACAGAGCGGAGTAAAGAAAGCGGTCCCGCCGCCGTAACACCATTTCTGGCCCATGCTGCGAAGGTGATGTGACTCCGTGACAAATTTGCTGGCACCATTCCCCATATTGGGCAGGTTGATTGCGTGCTTTTGCCTGCTGATGCTGGCCGCAAATTCGGCAAACGCCCAGGAACTTCTACGAAACCGGAGCTTCGAAGATCCGGTCGCGCCAAATCCCGGAAACAATTTTTATGCGTCTATTCCGGAATGGACGATGTCCAATCAGGGTAATAGCGACCCCAAACCTTACAACATTGTCGTGGCCAACAAGGCCTTGTGCTGCAACAATGCGACCCAAACACCTAAAGGCGGTGACCGCCAATATATTGATGTCAGCGGAACATCAGGACAACTGAACCAGGATTTCAAAATTGAGGCGGCGGGCTTGATTAGCTTCAGCGGATGGTTTTCGGTCCGCGATTTCCCGCAAAACCTATCCGGAATGTTTGTCCAGGTACGCAATCTTTCCAATGGCAAAATTGTTGCGACGTCGTCTGTTTCCTTTTCGTCGTCCGAACCCATCGGCCTTTGGAAAATGGCGCGTGCTGATTATGTGCCGGTTGCAGCGGGCAGCTATAGATTTGAAGCTTTCATCCCCAATCCGGCGAACCTCGACCTCGTCAGCGTGACCTATTCGCCTTCCTTGTCGGTGCAGAAATCGAGCGCAGCGCATTGGGATCCGGTATCCAACTATAAAAATCCCAAGATGATACCGGGCGGGATCATTACCTACTCCATCAATATTGAAATCCCTCCTGACTATGACTTAACGAGCAACTCTCTGTTGATTACCGACCCGACGCCCCCGAACCTCGCCATGATCGTGACCGATTTTCAAGATCCCGGTTCGGGTCCGGTGCAGCTTGACGCTGGCAAAGGGGGGGTATTTCTGACCTATTCGGGCCTCGATAGCGCAACCGATGGCGTCGAATTTTCAAACAATGGCGGGCTGGACTGGAGTTACCAGCCCGTCATCGGGCCGGATGGATCAGACCCGAAGATAACCGCAGTGCGTGTCCGCCCACAAGGCACAATGGCGGCCGGAACAATCGCGACCGTCAAAATGCGCTACGTGATCCGTTAATCCTCCGTCATCCATGCTGCGCAGCATGGATGCAACATAGCACTTGCATCAACTTTCTGGCTGTGGCTCACTCCCTTTCTGGACAAGGGGGCTCATATGATTGCACCCGCTGTTAAAAAGGGACCAATCCATGCGCCTCAAATTCTTTGCTTTGCTGCTCTTGACCACATCATCACTGGCGCAGGCCGAACCGACGCCGAAAGAACAGCTGTTGCAACCGCCTGCTGCCGCGCAACATTACACGATCAGTTCGGCCGCAGGTAAGCATGGCGATATCTGGTCGTGGAAGACCGAGGATGGCAAGCTGGCCTATCGCATGTCAATGTCCCTGCGTGGCTGGATTACCGAGACGGACCAGACCACGGTCTTGGGTCCGGACGGACGCCCCACGACCATCACAATCCGCGGATACACCGATAGCGGCGATGCGACCGAAGATTATAGTGTCGATGCCAAGGGTATTGCGCGATGGAAGACCGCAGTGGACGAAGGCAGCGCACCTTTGGGCAACAAGCGCTACAGCAGCTATGGCGGCCCCTGGCTGTCCAGCGCGCTCGATGTGGATGCGCTTGTCGCGGCAGGCAGCAAGGGAATTGACCTGCTGCCGGGTGGCAAGGCAACTATTTCCATTGGCGCCGCCACCGAGATTGACGGACCGGCGGGCAAGGAGTCGGTGAAGCTTGCCTATATAACAGGATCGGGTTTCGCCCCCTCACCTGTATGGCTCGACAAGAATAACCGTTATTTCGGCAATGCCGGGGTCATTTCGCTGTTGCCCGCAGGCTATGAAAAGGCCGGACCCAAGTTGAAAGAAGTACAGGACGCCACCGAAGCCGTCATGGTGCGCGATGTGGCGCGCAAATTTCTGAGCCCTGCCAACCGGACACCGACATTGGTCGACAATGTGCTGCTGTTTGACTCGGTCGCCGGACGCTATGTCGCCGGACGCGCCGTGCTGGTCGAGGATGGCAAGATCAAAGCGGTGGGCGCTGCAGGGACGATAAAGGTGCCAGAGGGAACCACGCGGATTGACGGACGCGGCAAGACCCTGTTGCCCGGACTGTGGGATTCCCATTTGCACGTCGGCGGCAGCGACTGGAACCTGCTGCAGAATGTTGCCACCGGCATCACCAACTTTCGCAGCCCAGGGTCGATGATCGACGAGTCGCTCAGCATCCTCAAGCGCCGTGCGTCCGGCGACCTGCTCGCGCCCGATGGCAAGGTGGCGGTCATCATCGACCGCAAGGACCCCCTCGCCGCGCAAGGCGCCTTGACCGTCAGTTCGGCCGAAGAAGCCATCGAGGCCGTGCGCAAGATCAAGGACGCGGGGCTTTCCGGCGCAAAATTCTACACCTCGATGACGCCCGCCTGGATCGCCCCTGCGGCGGCGGAGGCGCATCGTCTGGGGCTGCATGTCAGCGGGCATATCCCCGCCGGAATGCGTCCAATTGAGGCGGTGCGCGCGGGCTATGACGAAATCACGCACATCAATTTCATCATGATGCAGGCGATGCCGCAGGACGTGGTCGACAAGGCCAACACCGCCGCGCGGTTGGAGGGGCCAGCCAAATATGGCAAGGATGTCGATCTGGACTCGCCCGAAATGAAAGCCTTCTACGCCGAATTAGCCCAGCGCAAGACGATCATCGATCCGACGATCTCGGTCTGGGAAGGCAGTCTGACTTCGGACGGCAGTGCGACCCTGCCTGCCTATGCGCCGTTCGCCGAAATCTCCCCGCCCGCCATTTCGCGCAGTTGGAAGGTCGGCGGCTACCCCTTGTTCGACGGTCTAACCCGCGCAGATTTCAAAGCGAGCTTTGCCAAGATGGTCGGCGTAGTCGGACGCTTGCACAAGGCCGGTGTCCGCATTGTCGCGGGAACAGACGGCTATGGTCTGGAACTGGTGCGCGAGCTTGAACTTTATCAGCAGGCTGGCCTCACCAATGAAGAGGCGCTGCAGACAGCAACCATCGTCCCTGCGCGAATGACCGGGATGGACGACCGTTTCGGGTCCATCGAAACGGGCAAGAGCGCGAGTTTAATCCTTGTCGAAGGAGACGCATCCAAGGATATGGCCGCACTTCGCCGGATCACGACCGTGTTTCTTGATGGCTACCGCCTCAACGCCGACGAACTGCGCGCCGCCAGCGGCTTTAGCGGCAAGCCCAAATAAGCGGACGGCTGCTGGGGGGAGCTGAATATGTCAATGCAAAAGGCCTGCGCCTGATGTCCGGCGGATGCTTGCGTAGCGGTGCAGGTTTTGTTGGCGGCGCGGTTGCGACCTATGTGCTCGTCTTTTTCGGTACGGTCTTCGCATGGGACATATTGGATGTCGCGGATCGGGACGGCGGCGGCATCATGGGCGTTGCCTTTGTCATCGCGCCCGCGCTTGCCCTTCTTGGCGGTATCGCCGGGGCATGGTATTTCGGGTCTACCGGCAAAAAACCGAAAGAGTGAAAGCATGCGACCTTTTCTTTTTCTTGCGCTAGCAGCACCGGCATTTGCGGCCCCAGCCGGGCCGGCACGGGTGCCTGTTTTCGAACGCACCCTGGTGTTCAACTTGCCTGCGGACATGATCCGCGCGAACGACCGCAACAATGGCACCAACATCCTGATCGAATATGTCCCCAAGGGCCAGACCCTCGCCAACTGGACGCGGCTCGTGACAATCCAGGCCTATCGCGGGTTGGGGCGTTCGCCGATGAAAAGCGCGGACATTGCCCGCCAGGCCTTTTACCCGGCATCCTGCACAACCGGCCCGATTTACCGGGATGGCGGGGAACGGATTTTGGCGAGCGGGCTGAAACGCTCGATCATCGCCAATGGCTGCCCATCATTACCGGAAGGCGCCTACCCCAAGGCTTTAAGGGGCGCAGGCGAACAGAATTATATCATGATGTTCCGCGATGCGGACTCGATTTACACCCTGAACTATGCCGTTCGCGGTGCAGCCTTTGCCGGCAAGGCACCGCCTTTGTCAGTCGAAGGCGGCGAGGCCATTTTGCGGGATGTTTTTGGTGAGGTCACCCTGAACCCCTCACCTTGAACCCCATCGCACCCGCCGCACGTTAGGATAGCAATTGTCTCCAACTTACAGAAAGGACGCGCCAACATGAAACCATCTACCCGCCTTCTCATCGTCCTCCTCTTCAGCGAAGCGTTGCTGGCCGGCATCTGGATCTGGCTCGTTTCCGGAATCCAGTCGGGCAGTCTGAAACCTGCAGGCACCCCCGCCGAAGCCATAGCAACCATGTCCTCGACCATGGGCACGGTGATGGGGGTGGTTGCAGCTGTGGGTCTGGTTTCGGTGTTCCTGATGCGCCGCAAGGGAAACTAGCGCGGGCATCATAGGGCGACGACCCGGCCCCCTAATGAGTGAAATTGGCCGAGCTTATTCCAGCGCCAGAAGCGCGAAGGTGGCGAGCCAATGTTCGCCCATATAATCACCGGTTACATGCGGCAGGCTGGCGTCCAGATGGAACCGGGCCGTTCGCTCGGCAGGTTGCGAAACGGGATGCTCCGGACCGAGCGCAGCGGCAATCGCACACCAGCACCAGGCGCGACTGAGGTTGAGGCCGTCCAGATGCGCGATCTTGCCGTCGCTGCGGTCCGAGACGATAGCCGGGGTAAACAGGCTCGCCGGACGACCTTGGGCTGCGGCGGGGAGAAAGCCGTCGAACCATGCCGTAAATTCGGCCTTGGGCAAAATGCGGCTCATCAACAGCGCCTCGGTCAAAGCGGAGGATAGGAATTCATCGCCGCCCGGTTCCCACGCCTGACAATCCCTGTCTTGGGCGAACCATCCATTGGCCTTTTGCGCGATCAGGGCGGTGAGTGCGGGGTCCCGCGATTCCGCCCAGTCGCCCGCCAGAACGAGCGCGAACGAGATATTGTAATGCGTGCCGACGCGCAGCGGATAGGTCAGCTTTGGCAAGAAATCATGGAAGCGCGCGGCGAAGGCAAGTGCCAGTGGCTCCAGCGCCGCCGCCCACGGCCCCTCATGCCGCTCCAGTTCGGCATGCAGTGCGAGCAACCACGCCCAGCCATAGGGCCGCTCAAAAGCTGCGGACATGGGACGATCAAGGAAGGCCCGTTCTACGGCGACTTTTTCCGGCACCAGCATTTCATCGGCACGCGCGTAGATGTCGGCAGCCTCCGCCATGTCCGGGAAAAGCCGGGCCAACCGCATGATCTGCCACCAGCCATGGACGCAGCTATGCCAGTCGAAACTGCCATGGAAAATCGGATGGAACGCGGCCGGAATGCGCGCATCCTCTGGCCCGTTCAGCACCAGGTCCATCTTGTACGGATAAGGCTTGCCGATGTGGCCGAGCGTGGCGCGGGCAAATTGCGACGCAATGGCGATGGTCAGTATCGTCATCGGAATGCAAGAAAATAAATGAGCGCGATATTGACGATCAGCAGCGGGATCGCCGTCGCAACCTGTGTCTTGACGACGGCATTTTCATCCTTCAATTCCAGCAACGCCGCCGGAACCAGATTGAAATTGGCCGCCATCGGCGTCATCAACGTGCCGCAGAAACCGGCGAGCATACCGATGGCGCAAATGATCGCGGGGTCACCGTCATATTGCTTGATCAGCAAGGGCATCCCGATCGCCGCGATCATCACCGGGAATGCGGCAAAGGCATTGCCCATGATCATCGTGAACAGCGCCATGCCCAAACCAAAGGCGATGACTGCGCCCGCCAGGCTTCCGTCCGGGATGGCCTGCTGGATCACGCCACCCACCACATCACCCACACCTGCCAGCGCAAATACCGCGCCCAGACTGGCCAGCATTTGGGGGAGGATTGCGGCCCAGCCGACCGAATCCATCAGGCGCCGCCCTTGCGACAGCGGCAGCGCGGGAGCCGCCCGCAGCCATGCATAACCGACCGCAAGCGCCAACAGGACCCCCATGGCCAGTGAAATCAGGGTAACTTGCTTCACGTCAAACAGCGTCGGAAATTCCTTGAAAAGCAAGGTTCCGGCCAATGCCGTGGCGGGGATGATCAGGGCAATCCCGAACAGGCCATTGCCATAGCGCGCGGCGCGTTCCTGCTTGGTTGCCTCGGGGATGGCATCGTCTTTCGCTTTGCCCAAGCCGCCAAAACCGGCAATGGCAACAAGGGCGAGGACAAGCAGGCCATTGCCAAAATCGCCGAGCCAATTGCCGGCCCACATGCTGACCGCCATAAGCCCCCAAAATGCCGCATTGCCAAACCGCCGCGCATTGCTTTTGTCGTTGAGGTTGAACAGCGCGAAGGCCGCAAAAGCGGCGCCTGCAAGCACATAAACCCAGGTCAGCGTGATCATGCGGAATCTCCGCTTTGGGCCGCGGCGGCGGTCTTTCGCGCCAAGCGGCGGTCAAGTCGCCAGAGACGGAACCCGTGAATGATAAAGGCCGCGATCGCTGTCGGGATCGCCCAGATGGAAAGCTCGAACGGCTCCAATATGATGCCATATTGTTCGAGCAACCCTTTCATCAGCAGGATCGAGCCAATGGCCAGAAATATATCCTCGCCAAAGAACAGGCCGACATTGTCGGTTGCGGCAGAATAGGCTTTGACCTCCTCCCTTTCCTCGTCCGTTAAAGTTCCCGCCTGTTTTTCCGCAGCGGCCTCCGCCATGGGTGCAACGAGTGGGCGGACGGTTTGCGGATGACCTGCAATGGAGGTCAGGCCCAACGCCGCCGTCGCCTGCCGCAACAACAGATAACCGGCCAGCAGGCGTCCAATGGTCGCCCCCTTCAGACTGGAGATCAGCCCGCGCGCACGTTCCTGCAGGCCAAAGGCCTCGAGCATTCCGATGACGGGCAGGACGATCCAGACAATGGAGACATAACGCGCATCGTTGAAGGCCTTGCCAAAGGCCGAGATAATCGCATGCAGGTCAAAGCCCGCCGCAATGCCCGTCACCGCCGCCGAGGCCATGATCACCAGCAACGGGTTGAACCGCAGCATGAAGCCGACCACGATCACGACGATCCCCAGCAAAACCCACATCAGCTAAATTCCCCCGCCCTCATGCCTTGCCATAGCCGCCACCGCCCGGCGTTTCGATGACAAAAACATCGCCCGGCTGCATGTCCACAGTCGCCGTTGCGCCCAAGCTTTCAACATGACCATCACTGCGCTCGATACGGTTGATACCCAGCATAGCCGGGCCGCCGCCCGCCAGTCCGAAGGGAGGAATTTTGCGGCGGTTGGACAAGATGCCTGCCGTCATCGGTTCCAGAAAGCGGATCCGGCGCACGGCACCATCGCCGCCCCTGTACATCCCCTCGCCGCCCGAATGTGCGCGCACCGAAAATTCTTCGAGCAGTACGGGAAAGCGGGTCTCCAATATTTCGGGGTCGGTCAGGCGGCTGTTGGTCATATGCGTCTGCACGACCGACGCGCCGTCAAAGCCGGGCCCCGCGCCAGAGCCGCCTGCGATGGTTTCATAATATTGGTATCGGTCGTTGCCGAAGGTGAAATTGTTCATCGTCCCCTGCGCACCCGCCATCACGCCTAGCGCACCAAACAGGGCATCGGTAATCACCTGACTTGTCTCGACATTGCCCGCGACGACCGCAGCGGGATAGCGCGGATGTACCAGCGTTCCTTCCGGCGCAATAATCGTGACCGGTTTCAAACAGCCTTCGTTCATGGGAATGCTGTCGTCGATCAACGTGCGGACAACATAGAGGACCGCTGCACGAACGACCGATACCGGAGCGTTGAAATTGCCGTCCAACTGCGCAGTCGTTCCGCTAAAGTCGACGATGGCGGTTCGGTCTTCCCGGTCGATCCGGATCGCCACCTCGACCACCGCCTCATTGTCCATGGCATAGCGGAAATGCCCGTCGGAAAGGCGCAGGATCAGGCGGCGCACGGCCTCTTCGGCATGGTCTTGCACATGCTGCATATAGGCCGTCACCACAGCCCGACCATAGTCGCCGCTTATACGCACCAGTTCCGATGCGCCCTTGGCACAGGCCGCAACTTGCGCTTTCAAATCGGCTACATTTTGCGCGATATTTCGCGATGGCCATGCGCCGGAACCCAGCAGTTGGCGGACATGGTCTTCGAGGAACTGGCCATTTTCGACAATCAGCATATTGTCGATCAATACCCCTTCTTCCTCCACCGACCGGCTGTTGGGAGGCATGGAACCCGGTGTTATGCCGCCAATATCCGCATGATGGCCGCGCGCCGCCACAAAATAGGCAGGCACCTCGTCGGCGGGGTCGACGAATACCGGCATGATGACGGTGATGTCAGGCAAATGCGTTCCGCCATCATAGGGGGCGTTGAGGGCATAAACATCGCCCGCAATAATCCCCCGCCCGTCAAGGCCGCCTGCTCGTCGCTTCAGGATCGTGCGGACACTTTCGCCCATTGACCCCAGATGCACGGGCATATGCGGGGCGTTGGCAACCAGATTGCCGCTGGCGTCAAACAGCGCACAGGAGAAATCCAGACGCTCGCGGATATTGACCGACGACGCACTGTGCTGGAGCGCCGCGCCCATTTCCTCCGCAATGGCCATGAATAGCCCGCCCATGATTTCAAGGCGCACCGGATCGACTTCGGTGCCGATGGTGCCGGCGGCGGCACGGGGCGTGCTGCGCGTCATCATCAGATTGCCGATGCGATCGACCTCCACTGTCCAGCCCGGTTCGACCACAGTTGTGGATACGGGGTCGATAATGATTGCCGGACCCTGTGCGGAAAATCCGGCCGCAAGATCGCTCCGGTTGTAAAGCGGCGTGTTGTGCGCGGCACCCGCCATGAAACAGGATATATGCGCCTGCGGTGGGCCGGACTCCGGTGGCAGGGCAAATGTGAGGCCGGTTTCATCCGGGCTGCGAAAGACCGCTTCTGCGCGGATCATCTCGACGACAATCGGCGCGGCGCTGACAAAGCCGAATTGGCGGAAATGGCGGTCCTCAAATGCGGCCTGCATTGCCAGCACGTCGCCATAGGGGACTTCGATACTGCTGTCTGTGCCTTCATAGCGGATATGGACGGCTGCCTCGCCCAGGATTTCGCCCTCAACGCCTTGCGCACGCAAATCGGCTTCGGCTTCGGCGGTCAGTTTCCGGATGCGCGGGGCGAGTGCTTCAGCATCCAGCGGGCCGCCATAGCTTTGCTCCCGGATGGCCCGCCGGTCGGCAAGGCCCATGCCATAGGCCGACAATACGCCTGCCAGCGGGTGGATCATGACCTGATCCATGCCCAGTGCATCGGCAACCAGACATGCGTGCTGGCCGCCAGCCCCGCCAAAGCAGGCCAGCGTATAGCGTGTGACATCATGCCCGCGCTCGACCGAGATTTTCTTGATCGCATTGGCCATGTTGGCCACCGCAATGGTGACAAAGCCTTCCGCGATTTCTTCCGGGCTTAATTGCTGTCCGGTGGCCGCGGCAATCTCCGCCCCCATCGCTTCCAGCTTGCTGCGGACTGTGGCGGTGTCGAGCGGTAGGTTGGCATCCGGCCCGAAGATGTGGGGAAAATGGTCCGGAACGATCTTGCCCAGCATGACATTGCAATCCGTCACCGTCAGCGGCCCGCCCCGCCGATAGCAGGCAGGCCCCGGGATCGCGCCAGCCGAATGCGGACCGACCTGAAAGCGCGCGCCGTCGAAGGTACAAATGGATCCACCCCCTGCGGCAACCGTATGGATGCGCATCATCGGCGCACGGATGCGTACGCCGGCCACCATCGTCTCGCTTTCGCGTTCATAATGCCCGGCATAGTGCGACACGTCGGTTGACGTGCCCCCCATGTCAAAGCCGATGATATGCGCAATGTCCGCCTGCGCTGCGGTCTTCGCCATTCCGACAATGCCGCCTGCCGGCCCCGACAGGACCGCGTCCTTGCCCTGAAACCGGTCGCTGCTCGCAAGCCCGCCATTGGATTGCATGAACAGGGCCGCGATTTCGCCGCCTGCGTCGGCCTCCAGCTGCCGGACATAATGGCGCAGCACGGGTGACAAATAGGCATCAACCAACGTCGTATCGCCGCGCCCGACCAGCTTGATTAGCGGCGCGACCACATGGCTGACCGAGATATGCGGGAAGCCTATTTCCGCCGCAATCGCCGCCAGCATTTTTTCATGCGCGGGGTAGCGAAAGGCGTGCATCAAAACGATCGCCAGCGACCGCAGGCCTTCATCATAGGCGGCCTGCAACGCCGCCCGCGCGCTTTCCACATCAAGCGGTTTCAGCACATCGCCCCGGGCGTCAATCCGTTCGTCAATCTCCACGACTTTGGCGTGCAAAGGCGCAGGCAGTTCAATCTGGCGCACGAATAATTTGGGCCGTTCCTGATAACCGATCCGCAACGCGTCGCCAAAGCCGCCGGTAATGGCAAGGCAGGTCGGCTCGCCCTTATGTTCGAGCAGCGCGTTGGTCGCGACCGTCGTGCCGATACGCAATTCCAGCGGCGGCAAGGGGCCTGAAAAAACACCCGTCACCTGACGGATCGCGGCAATGGCCGCGTCCCGATATTGTTCGGGATTTTCGGAGAGCAATTTGACGGTGGTTATGCTGCCCTCGGGCGAGCGCGCGATAACATCCGTAAAGGTGCCACCCCGATCAACCCAGAATCGCCAGCTATTTGCATCCATGTCCGGCGACTAACGGTTGCTCTGGGCGGGCGCCAATGAAAACTGCGTGCGCGAGGGCGTCGGGTGCGATCGGACCTAAGTCCTCCTTCTGATTAGGATGACCTCGATACCAAATTCATGGCCAAAATTGAGCCGATGCTATCTTGGCACCTTCCGCAAGCGCGGCCATTTTCGCCCAGACCACATTGCGGTCGACGCTGCCGGACCCGACATGGATGCTAAAGCCGCAATCGGCACCGGCCATCACATTATCGCGTCCGACAAGATGGGCATATCGGGCGATGCGCTGCGCGATAAGTTCCGGATGTTCGATATAGTTCGACTGGCATTCGATCACGCCGGGTATCAGCACTTTTCCTTCGGGCAATTTGACGTCTTCAAACATTGCATATTCGTGCGCGTGACGCGGATTGGCAGCCTCGAACTGGATTGCGTGCGGACGTGCGCGCCAGACCAGATCGATGATATCGCGGAACGGCACGTCGCAGTGATGGGGGCCGGGATAATTGCCCCAGCACATATGCATGCGCAGCTGCTCGGGCGCGATGTTGGCGGTGGCGCGGTTTAGCGCCTCGATATTCAACGCCATTTTGTCGCGGAAACCGCTCAGGTCCAATTCCCGAAATTGGGTGTGCCGGCCCATAGCCAGATCGGGGCAGTCGATCTGAAGTATGATGCCATGCGCCGCGATGGCTTCATATTCGTGGCGGAGTCCTTCTGCGAGGGCGAAGACATAATCCTCGTCGCTGTCATAATAATCGTTCCGAAAGAACAGCGCGGTGACGCCGGGTGAGGCTGCGCTCATGAACGCGGTTTTCCCTGTATGCTTGCTCAAAGATGCGTTCAGCGCCTGGGCATCCCGCGTCACGGCCGTCATGTCTTTGACGGTGATAGGCGCGTTGCAGGCGGGGGTTTTGCGATGCTTGCGGCCGGGGTCGGAAAACACGCGCTCCTTGGTGGTGGGGAAATCCTCGATATCCTGGAACGCAAAGCTGTTCCCGGTGCCGCCAAAGCCATTGAGGCGATCCTTGATATAGGTGGCGTAGCTCGGCTTGGACTGTTCGCCATCATTTATGATATCGAGACCCGCCTCTGCCTGCTTGTCGACAACAAACTGCACCGCTTCCGCGATACGCGCATCAACGGCTTCCATATCGAGCGGCAGGCCATCTTCCTTGGCAAACATGATCTCGATCAGTTCATCTTCGCGCGGCAAGCTGCCCACATGGGTGGTCAAAAAGCGGTTTGCATGGGCCATATCAGTCTTCCTTGCTGCTGTTATTTTTGAAAAAATCTCGGATCAATGCGTTCACGGTTTCCGGTTGGTCGATGTTGGCAAGATGGCCCGCATCCGGTACATATTGCGTGACACCCTGGGGCGTGTTCTCCCCTATGAATTGCGCCACCTGTTTACGCCATGCACTGTCCTTTTCGCCGGCGAGCGCGAGTGTGGGGACAGAGAGGGCGTGCAGGTCGGACAGTGACATATCGAGTGCACCCTGATCGACCAACTGGTCACGCCCGTCATAATCGCGCAGAATTTCATCCAGAAGCGCGCGATTTTCTTCGGTGACCTGAGTCAATGGATGGCGTCGCCACTGGCTGAGCATGTCCGGTAGCTTGCCCGCCCGAACAAGCGCTGACAGTGCGGGGCGGTCGATTTCGGCGACATTGTCCGTGTCCGGAACCAACCCGTGCAACGGGGCACCGATCAGAATGAGCGCGTTGAGCCTTTCCGGATTTGACCGCGCATAGTCGAGCGCGACCGAAGCCCCTTGCGACAGCCCGACAAGCGCGAACCTTCCGGCGCCGAAATGATCGGCGATTGCGGTGATATCGTCGCGCTCAGCGGCGAGCAAAGGGGGTGCGGTCGAACCGCCAAAGCCGCGACGGTCCGGGAAGACAATCTGCATGTCCTGCGCCAGCGCGCTTTGCGGCAGCCAGATGCGCCAGTCGAGTGTCCAGCCGTGCAGAAACAGCACGACAGGGCCAGAGCCGATGGAACGGACAGGCAGTTTTCCGCCTTCCACATCGATCCAGCGCACGTCGGCGATATCATGGTCCGAGCCTTCGCGTTGCACCGAGGGCTCCACTATGTGCTTAAGCGTGCAATGCCCGGAACGGGTTATTGTTGCTATGGTTACCCGCCAACCAACGGCTCAGTTCGGAGCGTGCTTCGGCCCGGCGCTGGGCATCCAGCGGCGCTGCTTCCGGCGCGTCATATGTGAACTCCAGAATCATGTTATTGGGGTCTTTCACATAGACTGACCGGCAATAGCCATGCTCGAGGATGTAGGTGTCGGGTTCCACAAAACCGGCGGCAGCAATCCTGCGCTCCAGTTCGGCCTGCCCTTTTTCATCCACCTGCAGCGCAATATGAATGAACGGCGATTCCGGAATTTCCGGGCCAAATTCAGCCTGATCTTCAGGGTCGGCAAATTGGAAAAACGCCAGCGCACTGCCGTCCGCCAGTTCGAAAAAGCAATGGCAATAGGTGCGCTCCTTGCCGAACAGCTCGTCCTTCTCGCAATAGGTCGCCATCAACGGGAAGCCCAGAACATCCTCGTAGAACGCCCGTGTCGCTTCCAGATCCTTGGTGACATAAGCCGTATGATGCAGCCTTTTGGCGAGAATTTCGCTGTTCATTCTATCTGTCCTCATCTCTCAAATTAGAATCACATGGAAAGACTATGCTATCAGTTTTCCGGCGATCTCGGCAACATGGCGCCCTTGGAAACGCGCGCCAGCAAGCTCATTCTCGCTTGGCATCCGGCTCCCGTCGGCGCCCGCCAAAGTTGTGGCGCCATAGGGGGTCCCACCGCTGATTTCTCCCATCTCGCTATTGCCCTTAAACGTATAGGGCAATCCGACGATGACCATGCCGTGATGCAACAAGCTAGTGTGGAAAGACGTTATGGTCGTTTCCTGACCACCATGCTGGCTCGCCGTCGAACAGAACACGCTTCCGACTTTACCGACCAACGCATTTGCAAACCAAAGCCCGCCGGTCTGATCAAGGAAGTTCCGCATCTGTGCAGCCATATTTCCGAACCGCGTCGGTGTTCCAAAAATGATCGCGTCATAATTGGCGAGTTCGTCTGGTGTGGCGATCGGGGCGGCCTGGTCCACCTTGATATGGGCAGCGGCCGCAACCTCTTCGGGAACCAGTTCCGGAACACGCTTGACGTCAACCGTACAGCCCGACACCGACCTTGCCCCATCGGCAACCGCTTCGGCCATTGCTTCGATATGACCGTAGCTGGAATAATATAGAACAAGGACCTTCGTCATTTTGAACCCTTAGAATTTGTAGGATGCTTCGAGACCGTAAATCCGCGGCCGCGCTTTGAAAACGAAACCGCCTGGCGAGAATTCGGCGTTGTATTTCTCGTTAAACAGGTTGCTTGCGAAAGCCGCCACAGACCAACTGTCGCTGTTCACGCCCACCCGCGCATCCACCAGATCGACCGGTGCGCGCACGGTTGTGTTGAAGGGCTCCCACCATGTTTTCCCGGTGCGTCGATAGTCAACGCGGAACAGCCCTTTCAAGCCGGCGCCAAGCTCGGGCGTGAATTGCGCACCCAGATTATAGGTGTATCGCGAAATCAGTGGCGCTTCATTCCCGATTGCAACGGGATCCGGAAATTCCTTGATTTCACTCCACGTATATCCGGCGGCCGCGTTCAACTGGATATCCGGTGTCGGCCGCAATGTCGCTTCCAGTTCGAAACCCTGAATGCGTGTTTTGGGGACATTCCCCAGATTCTGGGTCGAGTTGGCGGCAAGGAACACAAAGAAATAGCTGTTACGCGACAAGGTCGAATATGCCGCAGCGTTCAAAGTCAGCTTGCGATCAAGCAGACGTGTTTTGATCCCCGCTTCAAATGTCGTTGCGGTTTCATCTTTGAAAATGTCCGAAACGCCGACGATGCCATTGCTGCTCGCCACGCCACCGACGCCCGTCTGGTTGAAGCCGCCCGAGCGGAAGCCACGGCTGTATCCGCCGTACAATGTGATATCATCGGTCGGCTGATAGGTAAGCGTGACTTTCGGTTGCAGGTCGTCGAAGGTTGCACGCCGTTTCTCACCTGTTGCGCCCTGCGGAAAGCCAGGGACATTTGGCAGGAATGCCGTCGGTGTCAGCGTGGTGTTCACCCGCTTGTCACGGTCATAGCGCAACGACGCATCGACGCGGAACTGATCGGAAAATTCATATCCCAGATTGGCAAATACGGCCCAGGCAAAATTGTTCTGGCTGTCGGCCAGAAATGTCGACTGCGGGCTTGCGGGATTGGTCGATGGCGTCCGGAAAACCGGGAATACACCTTGTTGGAAATCGAGCAGATTGCCCGTCGAAATATAGCGTGCCGTATCGATATAATATCCGCCGAACATCCAGAAGAGTTTCTCGTTTTTCGGGGACTCGATCCGGATTTCCTGGCTGACAGCCTTCACATTCAGATATTGGCTCTGAGCAAGATCGAACGGCAGGCCAAAAACAGCGACCAGAAGGGATTCGTTGAACGGTAGGAAGTTGAAGGCATCGCCCGTGAGGATTTCCTTCACGGTGTCATATGAGGTGATCGACGTCGCCGTGAAGCCTTCGCCTTCATAGGCAAACTTTGCGGCCACATTCAGGATGTCGCGGTTGTTGATACCGCGGTTATTGACCCGGATCGGAAGGCTGGTGTCGTTCACATCATTGACGATGTTGAAATAGAGCGCCTGTGTTTCCAGTCGGGCATAAGATGCGCGCAGATCGGCGGTCCAGCCATTGCCGGGTTCAAACAACAAATTCCCGCGGACCGACAGGTCTTTTACCGGGTCGGCATCCTCGTTCAGAAATGTATTGCGAAGATATCCGTCCGTATCCCGGTAGGAGCCCGACAGACGGAATTTTACGGTGTCGGACAAGGGTCCGCTGATCCCTGCGCGGACATTCCAGCCGAACCCGTTGTCGATGCCGGCCTTGAAACTGCCGGTCAAGGTATCGGTTGGTTTCTGGCTAGTGATGATGATCGCACCGCCAATGGCGTTACGACCATAAAGACCACCCTGCGGGCCTTTGAGGACCTCGATTTGGGCGATATCGACCAATTCTTGGTTGAAGGCCGCAGGATTTACCTGCTGAACCCCATCAATGACGACTGCGACCGAGGGCTCACTATTGCGGGCTTGGGTGATGCCGCGAATGATGATGAAGGCGTTACCCGAATTCTGGGTTTCGACCAGATTGACGTTGGACGTGAGATTTATGAAATCGAGAGGCTTTTCAATGCCTGCATTTTCGATCGTTTCCGAATTGAACGCGGTTACCGCGGCCGGAACATCCTGAAGATTCTGGTCACGGCGCAAGGCGCTGACAACAATTTCCTGGGTGTCTTGATCGGCTGCTTCAGATGCTTCTTGAGCATGAACGATGCTGGGGACGAGCGCGGTGCTGCCCAATAAAGTAACCAAGGCCGCAGAAGCCCACTTCGCAGACTGAAATGCCATTCTCCATCTCCCGTACCGTTTCAAACGCTTTCTATCACCGAAGCGTATCACGGTGTTCTAATTCGTTCGAATGTCGAAGTCAAGTTCGATATGCGAAGTTTTTAAGAGGAGGTTTCCCGTTGCAATGCATGGGCCAGCGACGGCCATCGGCGAAGCGCAGCCTCGATTTCCGCAGCCGCCTCCCGCAAGAGAGGAAGCCGCGATGTGATCAGATCATCTTGGGAGATTCGCGTTGTCGAGGTCGAGCAGTTCACAGCAGCGATCGGTCGGCGCGACGCGTCGAACACGGGCACGGCTACCGATACAATGCCGAAATCCAGTTCATCAAAGGCCGAGTCATAGCCCCTGCTCCGCACCAATTGGAGCCGTTCGCGCATTGCCTTTTCGGACGTCACAGTATGCTCGGTGAATTTTTCAAAAGGTGCAGCGGCAAGATATTCTTCGATCTCCGCCTCAGGCAGAAATGCCAAAATGGTTTTCCCCATCGACGTTGCATGAGCCGGAAAACGCGTCCCCACATTGACGCCCAACCGGATCCGCCGGTTTGTGGACACATGCGCGAGATAAAGGACGTCCTTGCCGGCGATCGAGGCCATCGACGCGCTGTCGCCCGTTTCATCGCGCAGCGACTGGAGCGGCGGTACGCAGACATGTTCGAGATGCATGGATGAATGGAAAGCCGATCCAAATGCCAGAACTTCGGGTTTCAGCAAAAAATTGCGATCATGCTGGGCCACATAGCCCAGGGCAACCAAGGTATTGAGGCATCGCCGCGCTACCGCCGGGCTCAATCCGGTCACGGCCGCAACTTCGCTCAGTCGCATCTCGGGATGCTGGTCATCAAAGGCCCGCAAGACCGAAAGACCGCGCTCAAGTGTCGAAAGATACTCCGGGTCTTTCTCGGGTTTTGCCACTATTCTAGCCTTTCTAACTTCCTTCTCAGCGGGGCAACCAGCTCTTCGTCGTTCGCCCCAAGCACCGGAGGTGCGGTAACATCCAGAGCACGTTGCCCATCGAAAGTCACGGGGGATCTAATGGTTTTGAAGACGCCATGCGGTCCATTTGCGTCCTCTATGCACAGCTGCAGCGCTTTCGCCTGCTCGGATTCAATCGCTTCCTCGGACGTGTTGACGGGGGCGTGCGGAACTTCAAGATTCCGCAATAAGTCACACCATTGCTGACGCGTGCGTGTCTTGAAAATGGGCGCCAGGAAATCGATGACCTTTTCGTAATTCGCAATCCGTGCCTCGCGACTTTCAAACATGTCCAGTTGCAACATGTCGGGCTGATCGACCGCAGTAGCCAGATTTTCCCAAAATTTGGGGGGCGATGACATGTGCAGGGCAATCCACAATGTGTCGGCGCATTCGAACACATAGGATTGCGAGACGTGCGGGCGGCTATACGGCCCCATTATCTGGTCATCTGCGAAATAATGGGTGAAATCGTCGAGATTGAAATGCGCCATGGCTTCGAACATTGACGTTTCGACCAGCCGGCCTTGTCCGGTCCGCTCCCGTTCGTAAAGCGCCGCAAGCACTCCATAGGCGGCATAGAATCCGGTTGTGGCATCCGCCAGTGCGGGACCGACAACACGGCGATGAATGGGATTGACCAGAAGACGTAAAAACCCGCTGACTGCCTGCGCGACGGTATCGAATGCGGGACGATCGCGATCAGGGCCGTCATTCCCGAAGCCCGAGATTGAAGCGTAAATCAATTTCGGATTGAGCGCCCGAAGGCGGGACGCCGACACCCCGATCTTGTCGGCAACGCCAGGCCGAAAATTCTGGATGAAGACATCGGCTTCCAGGAGCATTTGATCAAACACGGCAAGGTCTTCCGGCTTGCGCGTATCTAGAGTAATGCTCTTTTTGTTGCGGTTGTAGGTTTGAAAGTGCGGACTATAAAGACCACCGCGAAATGCACGGAACGGGTCGCCAACCTTGGGCTGCTCGATCTTTATGACGTTTGCACCCAAATCTGCTAGCAGCATGCCTGCCGCCGGACCGGTTATGAATGTACCCATCTCCAATACGGTCACGTTGCTGAGCGGCTTGGCCATGTTTTCTCTCCAGACTTGACTCTACCCTATAAAATTCGAATAACGAAATCAACTTCGAAATACGAAATATGGAGGCCATTATGCGAATTGGCAAACAAGACGAGCCTTTTACATCGATTTGCACTTCCGATGCCGACAGCATCACCGTGCGCGGTCTTGATCTGTGCGAGGACATTATCGGCAAGATCGATTTCACAAGTTATTTCTGGATGCTCGTCACGGGCACCTTGCCCACACCAAAGCAGTTATTTTTCTGCAACGCGGTGCTGGCCGCCATTGCAGAGCATGGTTTGGTCCCCAGTGTCGCGGCATCGCGCATGACCTATGCCGCCGCACCGGAAGCTTTCCACGGCGCTGTCGCCGCGGGTCTATTAGGTTGCGGCAGTGTGGTTCTGGGAAGCGCGGAAGTGGCTGGCCGATTTTATGCAAGCTGCGTTGCACAGGCCAATGAACCCGGCGCGAATGCCGCAGAAATTGCCAAGGAAAATATTCTTGCACTGAGAGCCGACAAAAAAGCGATCCCCGGCTTCGGACATCCCCAGCACTCCGGTGGTGACCCGCGCGCCAACCTGCTTTTGCGTCTTGCAGAGGAACATAATATTGTCGGCAAGAATATCGAAATGCTGTATACGATCCGCGACATCCTTCCCGAAACCTTGGGTCGCGCGCTTCCGATCAATGTGAATGGCGCTATTCCGGCAGTCATGCTGGATGTCGGTTTTCCACTCAGCGCATTGAAGGGCATCTCACTTTTAGCACGCACCGCGAGTATCATTGCCCATCTGCAGGAAGAGACCGAAAGACCCATCGGCTTCATCATGTCGGGTGCAGCCGCGGATAAAATTCAATTCGTATAAGCAAATGTCTCCCCTCTGCAGTTACTTGAAAAGAGATCCCAATCGTGCGCCGTCTCACCGTCTGGTATGACCAAAGCTGCCCCTTATGCCGCAGGGAAATCGCATTGATGCGCCGTCTAGATTGGCGCAAGCGTATCGATTTCGTGGATGCGGCAGACCCGGACGCGGTGTGCCCCTTGGATCGCGCGCAGTTGTTGGCCCGGTTCCATGCCTTGGAAAATGGTAGGATGCTGTCTGGCGGAAGTGCTTTTGCCGCAATGTGGCGCGCCGTTCCGCTTCTGTGGCCACTTGGCATGATGGCAAAAATACCTGGTGCGGAGCGACTGCTGAACTGGGCTTATGCGCATTTCCTGAAAGCACGGCCGCGCCTGCAAAGCTTCTTCAAATGAGCGACGATCGATACCGCAAAGTTCCGTCGGGCCGGATTTCCCGCCTCTCTTCCTTCGGCCAGATGGCTGGAGGAATTGCAGGCGGCATGCTTGTTGAGGGTGCCCGAAAACTCGCGAACGGCGAACGTCCCCGTTTTTCGGACCTTCTCCTGACGCCTGCCAATGCAACACGTGTCACAAATCAGCTGTCCAAATTGCGGGGCGCCGCGATGAAGCTGGGGCAGATGATCTCCATGGATGCGGGCGATGTCCTGCCTGCGGAGCTGACCGCCATTTTGGCGCGCCTTCGTAATTCGGCGCATTTTATGCCAACCGCTCAGCTCAACAAGGTCCTGATTGCCGAATGGGGCGCGGACTGGCGGCGCACGTTCCGCCATTTCGAAACGACGCCGATCGCCGCCGCCTCCATCGGCCAGGTGCACCGCGCAACGCTGCGTGATGGAACGGTCCTTGCCATCAAGGTCCAATATCCGGGCGTCGCCGACAGCATCGAGGCCGATGTCGACAATGTCGCAAGCTTGCTCCGCATATCGAACCTGCTGCCATCGACGCTGGATATTTCGTTCTTGCTGGCGGAGGCGAAAAAGCAGCTGCGCGAAGAAGCCGATTATGTCCGCGAGGCAACGCAGATGCAGCTTTATAAAGAGTTGCTTGCCGACGATCCGAATTTTCTGGTGCCGACGGCATATGCACCTTTGTCGACGCAACGCGTCCTGGCCATGGATTTCATTCCGGGACAATCCATCGAAATATTGGAAACCAAACCGCAGGAAACGCGGGATGCCGTTATGACGACCCTGCTGGGACTGGTGCTGCGCGAACTGTTCGAGTTCGGATATATGCAAACCGACCCCAATTTCGCCAACTATCGCTGGCAGGAGGATAGCGGCAAAATCGTCCTGCTGGATTTTGGCGCCGCCCGCCCCGTGCCGGACGAAACGGCGGACGCCTATCGCCGCCTGATGCGTGCTGGTCTTGAAGGCGACAGCGATGCCCTGCGCGACACATTGATCGATGCCGCTTTTGTATCGCCGGTTGCTCTGCAACGCCACAAACCAGCTCTAGACGCCATGATCGCGACACTGATGACCCATTTGGGCAAGCCTGGCCTCTTCGATTTCGCAGACCGCAGTTTTACCGATGAGGTGCGGCAGCAAGTCGAAACCATCGCCGCCGACCGCTCGTCCTGGCACATACCGCCGGCCGACACCTTGTTCGTCCAACGCAAGGTAAGCGGCACGGCCTTGCTCGCGATCCGGATGAAGTCGAAAATGCCTTTGAGGGATATGGTGGAGCAGACGCTCTTATAAGTTCCGCAGTCACCACATTCGGTGCCTATAACTCCAGCGCCAAAACCGCGCGTACGCGGGCAATTTCGCGCACGGCATCCGTATGCTTGATGTTCAAAAGAGTGGTGGCGGAGACGGAGGGATTCGAACCCTCGATACGCTTTTGACGTATACTCACTTTCCAGGCGAGCGCCTTCGACCACTCGGCCACGTCTCCGCATCCCTTTCGGGGAAGCGACGCCCCTAGCGGCTCCTTTGCGCTTTCGCAAGGCACTGTGATTTGCCATAAGCCGTTCCATGAAAAGATTTTTGAATTTGACCGCCGCTGCCGCCTTTTGCGCATCCGTGCCCGCGTTCGCCCAAGAGGCAAAAACATATCCCGCACCAAGCGAGATCGTCGCGGCGGCCAAGGCGCAGGAATGGGCCGCTATTGCGCCATCCGACCTGCTGGTCATGGATCTCGCACCCGATGCGGCCGGCAAACCGCGCCGTGTGGTCATCCAGTTGATGCCTGCCCCGTTCAGTCAGGGCTGGATCGGCAATATCCGCAAGCTTGCAACCGCCAAATGGTGGGACGGCACCAGCATCAACCGCGTGCAGGACAATTATGTTGTGCAATGGGGCGATGCGACGGAGAAGAAAGCGTTGCCGGATGGGTTGGAGGTCGTGCCCGAAAGCGGCTACACAGCCCCGTTGGTCGACCCTTTTGCCTCCATGCTGTTATTCTCGGCAATTGTCGGGCAAAAGGAAGCCGAAGACGCGTGCAAGCGCGAAAGTGAAGACAAAATTTCAGATTGTTTTAAAGAAATCGACCGTCAGATAACGCGCCGCGATCCTTACGGCGACATATATGGCTTCTACAAAGGCTGGCCCGCAGGTGCTGATCCGAAGACAGCATGGCCTCTCCATTGCTATGGCATGGTCGGCGTTGGCCGGAACCTGTCGCCCGACACCGGCACAGGCGCCGAGCTCTACACCGTAATCGGCCACGCGCCGCGGCATCTGGATCGTAATATCGCCTTGGTTGGCCGCGTGATCGAAGGGATCGAGCATCTGTCCAGCCTGCCGCGCGGAACAGGCGCGCTGGGCTTTTACGAGAAGGAAGAAGAACGGGTGCCGATCTTATCCGTGCGGTTGGGGACCGAAGTTCAGAATGCCCCTTCTTTCGAGTATCTCTACACCCAAACCCCCAGCTTCAAAGCTTATGCCGATGCGCGGGCCAACCGGCGCGATCCGTTTTTCATAACACCAGCGGGCGGCGCAGATATTTGCAACATTCCGGTCCCGGTGCGGCGGCGACCGGCCAAGTAAAAGAGGTCGGCGATGACCGAAACGCATCTGGTTACCGCCAAACTCTGGCTCTGGCAAAGCGACAAGGCCCCGGCGAGCTGGCATTTCCTCACGATTGAAGGCGAAGCGGCTGAGGCAATTCATGCCCTTGCCTTGATGCGGCGGCTCGAAAACGGACGGCGGCGCGGCTGGGGGGCGATGAAGGTGCACGTCACCATCGGGGAGACGGCCTGGGATACATCCATATTCCCCGACAAGGGCAGCGGAGGCTGGCTGCTTCCGGTCAAGGCGGCAGTGCGCAAAGCGGAGGAATTGGTCGTCGGCGACCAGATTCAGGTTAGCGTGACGCTTTAATCCGCCATTAACATCCGCATCTTGTCGAGTGCGGCTTTCTTGATCTGGCAGACCCGCGCAGCACCAACGCCCAGTGTCTCGCCGATTTCGTCCAGATTTAACTCTTCGACAAAATAAAGCTGCAAGATCATGGCTTCCCGCTCGGATAACTTGGCGAGATTTGCCACCAATGCCTCACGCAACTGGGCCTTTTCCAACGCTGTATCGGCACTATCCGCGAGATCCGCGAACCACATATCATGATCCGAATAGCTTTCATCGATCGATTCCTGGCCCACGGCCTGCGTGGACGCGGCCATGGCATAATAGGCTTGTGGCTCCAGCCCGGCGGCATCCGCCATTTCCGCATCGGTCGGCGGACGCATATATTCCTGTTCCAGGCGCGCGCGAATGCTCGCCAGATAGCGGCGGTTGGCCATGCCTGCGCGGCCCATGCGGGCGTCACGACGAAGTGCATCCACCATGGCTCCGCGAATACGGGTCGACGCATAGGGGGCGAAGGCAATGCCGCGATCTTCGAAATGCTGGGCGGCCTCCACCAGTGCGATGAAGCCGATCTGGATCAGGTCTTCAACCTCGATGGCGGTCGACATGCGGCTGTGCACATGCCAGGCGACGCGGCGGACAAGGGCACTATGTGCTTCTATCAGGCGCGCAGGGCTCGACGCATCGGGACGGGCATAAGCGGCGCGGGCTTCATTCAGCATCATGGTCTCCTTTGTAAGGGTTGGCATCGGCCAGGCGCGGTGTGCCGCCGACTACGGCGATCACATCGACTTTTTTGGTTTCGGGAATTTCGAGGAAGGACAGCACAGCGACATCGCTGAACTGCGCCCGTAAAAGGCGGGCGACCGCCGCGCGGCATAGCGGCGAGGTGATGACGGCAAAGCTGCGTGCGGCGACCAGCATCGGCTGGACTGCTTCATCAACGGCGCTGATGATGCGGCGGGCAAGCGCAGGTTCGAACGGCCAGTTGGCTGACGGTGCGGTTTGCACCGACTGGACCAGCAGGCTTTCGAGATCGCCATCAAAGGTGATAGCCGGCAGCGGCATTTTCACAGGAACGATAGTCTGGACAATGAGCGGTCCGAGGCGCTGGCGGACAGCCTCTACCAGATCGGATGCATCCAGATTGCGCGGGGCAAGATCAACCATAGCCTCGGCCACACGGCGGAAATCCCGAAGCGGAACCCGCTCGGCCAGCAGCGCGCGGCACAAGGCGGTAATCGCGGCGAGCGAATAAGGTGCCGGTGTCAGGCCAGCGGCCAGTTGCGGGTAGCTTTCCTTGAGATTGTCGATCAGCGCTTGCGCATCGTCCATACCGAACAGCTCGGCTGCAGATGCGGTGGCGAGCTGGTTCAAATGAGTGGCGATAACGGTCGCGGGGTCGACAACGGTGTAGCCGGCGGCGACGGCATCGATACGGTCACGCTCGGCGATCCAGAGGGCATCCAGGCCAAAGCTGGGGTCCTTGACCGCACGGCCAGTGACACCTTCAAGGCAATCGCCGGAATCAAGGGCGAGCAATTCGTTGGCCCAGGCGCTATCTTCGCCGACCAGAACACCCGAAATGCGGATCTGGTAGCTATTCCCGGGCAGGGAAAGGTCATCTGTGACCTTAACCATGGGCACGACGAAGCCGAATTCGCGCGAAAGCTGGCGGCGGATGGCCGTGACACGGCCCATTAACGGCGCGCCCTTGCGTTCATCGACAAGGCTAACCAATGAATAGCCAAGCTCCAGCGTGATGGGGGCTGTTTCGGCAATTTCGTGCCACTCGATCACATGGCCGGGTGTCGCGTCGACGATGGTGTCGACCGGCTTGGGAGGAGCCTTCTCCGAACGGCGCAGCAACCACCAGATGGATCCCGCTACCGCGGCTGCTGGCAGCACGACGAGTTGGGGCATTGCCGGAACCATTCCGAGCAAAGTCAGAATTGCGGCAACAGGGCCCCAGGCGCGGGCATGCCCGAACTGTGTCGAAATCTGGCCCGAAAGGTCGAGCGGCGATGACACGCGGGTGACGATGGCCGCTGCGGCAATGGAAAGCAGCAGAGCCGGGACTTGCGCAACCAGTGCGTCGCCAATGGCAAGCTTGATGTATATCTCGGCCGCATCGCCAAAGCTGAGGTCGTGGCTGACCACACCCAATATCAGGCCGCCAAAAATATTGACGAAAAGGATGAGAAGGCCCGCGACCGCGTCGCCCTTCACAAATTTGGAGGCACCATCCATGGAGCCGTAAAAGTCGGCTTCGGTCGCGACTTCCTGACGCCGCGCTTTGGCTTCGTCGGGTGTGACGAGGCCGGCGTTCAGATCGGCATCAATCGCCATCTGCTTTCCGGGAAGTGCATCAAGTGTGAAGCGTGCGGACACTTCGGATACGCGCCCGGCACCCTTGGTAATCACGACCATGTTGATGATCATCAACACGGCAAAGACGAACAGGCCGACGATATAGTCGCCGCCAATCAATATTGCCCCGAACGCTTCGATGACATGGCCTGCAGCCGCAACGCCGGTATGGCCGTCGACGAGAACGACACGGGTTGAGGCCACGTTCAGGGCAAGCCGGAACAATGTCGCGAGCAGCAGAACTGTCGGAAACGCGGAGAAGTCGAGGGGTTTGGCCACGTTCATGGCGACCATCAGGACAGCCAGACTGATCATGATGTTCAGAATGAAGCCGACATCCAGCAGCATCGCCGGGATCGGCACGATCATCAGCATGACCAGCAGCAAAACCGCAACGGGCAACGCCCCGCTTTTTATGGTTTCCAGCCAGATGGTGAGGTTGAGGCGGCCGATCATGACGAAATACCCGAGAGGCGGCGATAGGCATCGCGCGCAAAATTAAGATCAAGCTTTTTGGGCATGGGCAGCATTGTGGCCATTTCGAGTGGCGTGCGTGCCGCATTGGATGAGGACGCTATCTGGCTGCTTTGCCGGTTCAGCGCAGGAAACTGGCTTTGTGCGTCGCCCAGCTTGGCGGCGAAATTCTCACGGATTTCTGCGAGGCTTCGTGCGCCGCCGTCATTCCGGTAAAATATGGGGCGATTGGCCCGCGCGGCTTCGGAAAAGAGCGGTGCAGCGCTTTGGTTGGGATCTTCGCGATAAGCATCGAGAAACTTGGCGGCCCCTTCGGCGCCGAGAAAATGCGCGAGATAGAGATCGACAGGCTCAGGATTGGCACCGATCCGTTCTTGCAGATAGGCGCCATTGTCCGCCGCAAATTCGGCAGCCATCGCTGCTGCCGCATCGGGATCGCTGCGCAGGTCAAGTATCGCGGCCCTTTTGGCGGAATCGGAGACCGAAAAGGTTCCGTCCGAATTGCGCGAAATGGCATTGGCGGCCCATTCCATTCCATGCGACGCACCATGTTCTTTCACGGTGCCCAGCCAGGTCTGCTTGGTGAATTGATAGAGGCCAGTCGCGCTCGACGTCGTGGCGCGCGCATCGGGGCGCATTCCGCTTTCGATGCGGGCCTGATCCATCAAATAGTCGAAATCGACACCGGTTCGTGCCGATGCGCGGGCAATTGCCGCCGTCACCTTATGCGGTGATCCCGTGTCGTTAATCGGGCGTGTCATATTCTGGTCCGGTTGTTCATGCGGGATGAACTGCAATGCCCGTGCCAGTTTTGTAAAAACCTAGCTTTTACGTGTGTTTCTGCGGCATCACATAAATAGCGGACGACGCTTGGCCGCGATATTCCGCCAATCGGTCAATTTTCTGTCTGTTCCAGGCCGTCAGATATTTGACCCGGGTGCGTGCTGCCTCGGCCTGTTTCATGCCGTAGGACAGCTGCTCCTTTGGCGGAGCGCCACGCATTTGCCGCAGCTTATCAATCGCGACCGAAAGCGCGGCGCTCGCCGACAGGATGGCATCCGCATCCTGCGTATCCAGCGCGGCAATCAGGTCCGATTGGCATTGAAGAACGGCATCCATCATGGGATTAGCCGAGATCCTGTCCGCCAAAGCGGATGATGCCGTCTGCAACAGCGCCCAAATCGACCTTATATGCGCCGCTCGCAAGTGCCGCCCGCAAAGAGGCGACCTTTTCGGCGTCATATGGGGGGCCCTTTTGCGCCAACGCGGTCGCAAGGCTCAAGCTGTGCGGAGCAGCAGGCTTGAGCGTATTTTCCCGCTTCGGCGCCGCCTCCGCGGCACCAGATGCACGGAGACCCGGAGCCAGTCTGGCCGGTCCGAACGTAACGGAATCCACCATTTTTCTGTTCCTTTCCATATGGGCCGTCAGGAAACCGACAGCCGGTATGAAAGCAGAAACGGCGATTGCTGCACAAAGTTTAGCTTTAAACTTTTATAAATATTTCGGCGGTGAAAAATATTTTCCACCCGCCTTCCGCCGGACCGGAGCGCCATATAGCGCCAATATGCGTAGTTTAGGGGCTAAGTCTTTACAAAACCCTTCAAATTGGAGAGCCGTGAAAGGATGTCAGAATGTAACAACACCGCGGGTTTTGACATAGGCAGTCATGGTCGTTGATGATGTCAGCGATTTGACACGGACCGGTTGACCCACCGCTGCGTCTTCCAGCGCCATCATCGTTGTAGAGACGGCAAAGCCTTGCCCATCCGAAACGCATTCGACCATTTCACCCTTACGGATGACGATTTCCGAGGTGGCTGCTTGATCCAATGATGCCTTTACGGGCACACGCAAACGCCAGCCTACCGCCGGACAGCGCACGATCACGGCACCTCCTGCGGGCGGCGCAACAATAGGTGCATCGGGGCATTGCGCCAGTTTCAGGCGTTTATCGACCTGCTCGGCTTGCGGCGCGACCGCCGAAATGCGGCTATCCAAAGCCTGCAGGTCCTCAAAACCTCCAGATATGGCGGCAACGATAAAGAGTAGATGGTGCATATTGGCTCCTGGAAAATATAATCTTCCATCACCAAGCAATCATCGTGCCAGTCGGGTATTTCTGAAATTAGCCCGCAGTAATGCGGGGAAGTGCAAAAGGCTTAGGCAAGAACCTTGGCAATTGCGCGGATCGCATCAGGCTGTGCGACGAACGCCATATGTGTGCAGTCGAGTTCAACTTGATGGTCCGATTCATGATGTTGGCCGCAAGCAGAACCCGGGGCAACAACCCCATCGTTACGCGACCAAATGGCGCATGTGGGAACCGGCGGCTTTTCGGAAAGGATTACATCAATCGGTGGATTGTCGACTTTATAACCTGCAACAAATTCATAAAGACGCCAGGCGTTGTTCGCGCGAGGATCACCTGAAAAAGGACTTCCCAAGGTAACGACCTTGGCAACATCATGGCGGGCCACTTTGGCATATTCGCGCGCGATCAGTCCACCAAGGCTCCATCCGACCAGCGTCAGCGGTCCGTCAATATCGAGTTCTTCGACACGGCGTCCTAATCTTTCGAATATGTCGGATTTTATACCCTTGTTCCGGCCCAAGCCCCAACCATGGGCGGCAAAGCCAGCATCTTGCAGCGACCGGCGCAAACGCGACGTTGTCTGGTCCGACGCCATAAATCCGGGGATTACCATCACATGGCGGCCATTTCCGGCGACATCGAGGGGCACGGTCGACGCGAACGCGGCACTGGTCCGCATATAGGCAAATGAAAGCGCTTCGCGCGCCAGCAGCGGCAGGGCCGGTGCACAATCGGCACGGCCCATAGGCTCATTTAATAAAGAAAGATTCGAGAATCGCGTCGCCATAGCGCCTGTATATGGCACTTGCACATTTATGAAAGATTTATGACGCTTTTTATTGGGGCATTGTTGTGGGCAGGACCGTCTGCGGCTCCGGGGCTATCGGTGGCATGACGGGTGCCACGGGCAAAGGTGGCGCGGCAAGGGCGCTTCGTTCCAGCTGGTCGAGTGCCTTGCGCGTCTCATTATAGGTGCGGGCGCGTACCAGCCATGCTTGCGCTTCTGCCGAAGCAGCACCGGGCATTTCGGATATTTCCTGAATGGCCCCGCCCAGATTACCCGATTCCACCAACGCATGCGCACGCAGCAGCCGTTGCGTAGGGGCGGGCGACAGGGATTCGGATTTGCGCAATACAAACAGCTCGGAAAACTCCCGTTGGATCGTCGCCCAAACGGTCTCTTCGCGTGTTCCTGTAACCAACAGATTGTCGATGGCCGATAGGTCTGCCTGCAGCGATTGGAGCGTGATCGGCGTTTGCGAGGCTTGCAAAACGGTCATGACCGCCTTGGGCTGGCTCGCGCCAAAACGTAACCGCAGCTGGTCGGTCAGATAGCCCAACGGCGCTCCGCTGTCCAAAGTGCGCCGGGCAGCAAAGGCGACCAGCAAACCTTCTGCACGGGCTGTGTTTCCAGCAGCAATAACGGAATCGACAGAAGTTACCGTGGGTTGGGTCACCAGAGGTACAGCGGCGACATTTTGCGCGGGAGCCTTATTAGGCGCGGGCGATGTTGTAGTTGGTGGTGTGCCTCCACCGAGGAGCCCATATTCATCCGCCAGCCACCAGCTGGCTCCGGCGCCGCCTGCAAAGGCGACAAATAGCAACAGCGCTATATATTTGAATCGGACTCCACTGCGCGGAGTTGCGGCATTCGTCGCAAAATCAGTCATTAAATCCCCTTCGTCCCAACCACCAGTTAGGGATTAGCATGGCTTTTTGTAAAGCGCGTTTATAATTGAGACAAGAGGTCGTTATCGGTTGGCTCCTTCGCGATCCGGATATTCGCCCAGCCAGAACCCGCAGCCTGCGCGATTTTTTCGGACAATGCGCCGATTGAAATCGCGTTCTTTTGAAGCTGAACATCTTCAACCAAAGAAGTGAAACGGGATGCAGCGCGGGCGGAATGTAACAGAACATAGTCTGCTTCCATAAGTGTTTCGTGGAAATCATCGGGAATGGGCAAGGCGGCGCTGCGGTAAACAATTCGGCAGTCAATATGCAGATCTGGCGGCGGCGCAAAAGATGTCCGGTCTTCTCCTGCAAGCCAAAGCAGCCGGCGGGCGTCAACCTGCTCCAGAAGGCTCTCGATCCCGGCGGAGCCTACTTGCCGCACGTCGAAACCAACACTCTGCGCATATTCCGCGCTATTCTGCCCGACGGCAAAAAGCGGCAAGCCGGTCAATAGCGGCAACTTGTCCCCTGCATAACGCAGTGCATTTGCGCTGGTCAGCAACAGCCCGTCAAAATCATCGATTTTGGGCAGATCCCACGCGACAGCGTGCGTTGCGAAGAGAGGCATACAGACCGCCAGATGTCCGGCGGCAGTTACGCGGGCGGCTGTAGCATCGGCTCCCGGTTGGGGGCGGACAATCAGAAGTTTCACGGCGTGAACAAATGCCGCAGACGTTCGCTGGATTTTTCCAGAAGCGCATGTGCAAGCCGCGCCGGGCCGTCCGCGTCATCTGCCGCAAATTCCAAGACATCGCTTTGGCGTTCGCTGCCGTCTTCAGCCAAAATCTCACCACGCAACATGATTTTGTCCGCATTGCAGGTAGCATGCGCTGCAACCGGGGAGTGGCAGTTGCCACCCAATGCTTCAAGGAACGCCCGTTCCGCTGTTACGGCGGCAAAGGTCGCCAGATGGTTTACTGCCTGCAAAAACACGGCAAGCTCCCCCCGCTCAGCCAAATGATCGATGCCAATGGCACCCTGTGCCGCAGCCGGGAGCATCGTTTCGAGCGACAGACTGGTGCCGACATCCGGTTGGCCCAGGCGATCAAGCCCAGCCGCTGCCAAAAGCGTTGCGTCAAAGTCACCTGCGGCCACCTGTGCCATGCGTGTCGCGACATTCCCGCGAATTGGAACAGTGACAAGGTCGGGCCGCATGGCCTTTAGCTGCGCCGCACGGCGGGGGCTGGACGTGCCGACTATAGCCTGATGCCGAAGCTCATCGAGGCTCGCCACACCAATCAGCCGGTCACGTACATCCGCCCGTGGCAACATGGCGGACAGGACAAACATCGGCGATCGAACAGTTTCAACATCTTTCATGGAGTGGACCGCGATATCGATATCGTCTTCGACCAAAGCGCGCTCCAGCTCTTTGGTCCATAGCGCTTTGCCGCCGATTTCAGCCAAGGGGCGGTCCTGTATCTTGTCTCCACTCGACAGCATGGGCACCAGAATGACCGCATCTTCGTCCAAGCCATGGGCCTGCCTGATTGCGGCTGCTGCCATCTCGGCCTGCGCCAAAGCGAGGGGGGAGCGCCGCGTTCCGATGCGCAAGGGGCTTTGTGAAGTAAATTCAGGGACCGTCATGCCGCTTGTTCATAACGAGGCAGGCACCTATGGGAAAGGGCAATGGCAATTATTTTAGGTCTTGAATCAAGCTGCGACGAGACGGCCGCGGCAATCGTGCGTTCGGACCGCACGATTTTGGCGCATGCGCTCGCCGGACAAGAGGACCATCATCGCGCTTTTGGCGGTGTCGTCCCGGAGATTGCAGCCCGCGCGCATGCCGAATTAATGACGCCACTTGTGCAGGCTGCACTTGCTGACGCGGGCATGACCCTGGACGATATCGATGCGATTGCAGCAACCGCAGGCCCCGGTTTGATCGGCGGCGTGATGGTTGGACTGGTAACCGCGAAGGCGTTGGCCATGGCAACGGACAAGCCTCTGATCGCGGTCAACCATCTGGAGGGACATGCGCTTTCGCCTCGTCTGGTCGATGCCGATCTTGCATTTCCCTATTTGCTTTTGCTGGTGTCGGGAGGCCATTGCCAATTGTTGCGCGTCAACGGGGTTGGCGATTATAACCGGCTGGCGACGACCATCGATGACGCTGTGGGCGAAGCGTTCGACAAAACCGCAAAGATTCTGGGGCTGGGTTTCCCCGGCGGCCCTGCCGTCGAGCGGGCCGCGGCAAACGGAGAAGCCGGTGCAGTCCCCTTACCAAGGCCATTGAAAGGTGCCGACGAGCCGCATTTCTCATTTGCGGGGCTGAAAAGTGCGGTGCTGCGTGCGCATGAAACGGGACAATATAGGGTGGAGGATATTGCGGCCTCCTTCCAGCAAGCAGTCGTCGACTGTCTCTTGGACAGGCTACGCTATTCGGTCGATCGTATGGAATCCCTACCCGCATTGGTGGTCGCTGGAGGAGTGGCGGCCAATGGGGCGATACGGACGATGTTGGCCGATTTTGCCACAGCAAGAGGCATGCGCTTCGTTGCGCCTCCTTTATGGCTGTGCACCGACAACGGCGCGATGATCGCATGGGCCGGAGCGGAACGTTTTGCAGCCGGACTGATCGACGGGCTGGACTTTGTTGCGCGCCCGCGCTGGCCCTTAGACCCGAACGCTGCCCCGGCGAGGGGCGCTGGAGTAAAAGCATGAGTGAATCGCGATATCCTGTCGGAATAGTGGGCGGAGGCGCGTGGGGCACGGCTTTGGCATCGGTCATGGCGCAGATCCATCCGGAAGTCCTCATTTGGGCGCGGGAAATCGATGTCGTCACCGCGATAAACGAAACGCATGAAAATAGTCTGTTCCTGCGCGGATTGAAGCTTGCATCCAATATCCGGGCTACGGGTGATTTGGCCGCCATGGAAGCATGTGGTGCGCTTCTGATCGTCACACCTGCCCAACATGTCCGCGCGACCCTTGCCGCACTTCCGCGGACGGATGCGCCCCTGTTGCTCTGCGCAAAGGGTATAGAGGCGGGCACAGAAATGCTGATGTCCGATATCGCTGCTGAGGTGAGGCCTGAAAACCCCCTTGCCGTGCTATCCGGCCCCACCTTTGCGCATGAAGTGGCCGCCGGAAAGCCGACCGCCATCACGCTTGCCACAGCCAACCAGGACATGGGCGCCATGTTGATGCGCTTGATTGCTGCACCCCATTTCCGGCCCTATTGGTCCGAAGATGTTACGGGTGCCGAGATTGGCGGAGCGGTAAAAAATGTTCTCGCGATCGGCTGCGGCGTTGTCGATGGAGCAGGCCTGGGCCTTAACGCGCGCGCCTCTCTGATCGCGCGCGGATTTGCGGAAATCCAGCGTTATGGCCTCGCCCGCGGCGCGCGGCCCGAAACGCTTGCCGGGCTCTCCGGATTGGGCGATTTGGTGCTGACGTGCAGTTCGGACAATTCACGCAATTTCTCACTCGGTCGCGGATTAGGCCAAGGACTCTCGGCAGACGCCCTGCTCGCGGACCGAAACACCGTGGCCGAAGGCGCGTTTACTGCACCGGTGTTGCTGAAATCAGCCCAGCGGCTCGGCATTGAAATGCCAATTGTTGCGGCGGTGTGCGCCTTGCTGGAGGGCAAAGCAATTGTCGGTGACGTAACCGCCGCGCTGCTATCGCGTCCCCTAAAGGCCGAAAGCTGGTAAGTTGCCTGCGATTGCGCTAGCTTCCGGCCAACAGGGATGAGATATTGACCGCAGTCCGGACCGATGAGGATGACATTCAGGCGCTGGCCAAGGGCGGGCGGACGAATGTTTTCGGCTTTCTCCTGCGGCTTGCCGCGCGCATCCCGTTTCTTTTCATCGCCGGTCGTCTTTACGGCCCCGAAGCCCTGGGGCGGTTTGCCTATGCGATATTGATCGTCGAATTTGTGGCTCAATTGGCAACGCTCGGCCTGCGCCGTGGCTTGGCAGAGCTTTTGTCGCAGGGCGAACGTCCTCATTCCAATCTGGTGGCCGATGCCATGTTTTCGGCCATGCTCGCGTCTGCCCTTGGCGCCGCATTTTTGATCGCCGTTCCGCAGATCATGTTTCCGAACAGCGCGATAAATGGGCTCGACCGTTTCTTGCCCCTCGTCATTTTTGCGATCGTCGCCACCGACATCGCACTAGCTGCTTTGGCTTACCGCTTTGACATCGTATCGACGGTGCGGGCGCGCGCTATTGTCGAGCCATGGACGATCAGCATCGCGGCAGGAGCTTTCTATTTTTATTCGGCACGGGACGGCTTGATACTTGCTTATGTAGCTTCTTTGATTGCCGCTCTGCTTTTCGCGCTCTGGCCCTTGTGGCGCAGTTACGGGATCGCCTGGGGCTGGGCACCCAGCCTGTCGCGATCCTATGTCATCGCCCGCCGCAATTTGCCGCTCGCGGCTGCGGACGCGGCGGAATGGGGCAGTCGGAGGCTGGATCTCGCTATATTGGGGCTGTTCGCATCGCCTGCAGTTGTCGGAATCTACTATGTCGCTCAGCAGGTCGCGAGCCTGCCGCAAAAGCTGAAAACCAGTTTTGACCCCATTTTAGGCCCTGTCATTACCCGCAACCTGCAGTCCAAAAACTATGCCGAAATTGCCCGGCAGGTTGGGCAGGTCGGTTTCTGGATCATCGCCGCGCAGGCCGGTATTGCACTCGCGCTCGGTATACCGGGTGAGGCCGTCATGGGACTTGTTGGGCCGGAATTTGTTGGCGGCACAGGAGCCCTTGCCTTTCTTCTGGCGGCGGAAGTAGCGGCGGCGACGGCGGTCGTCAGTGAATCCGCCCTCGTCTATATGGCACGGCACCGGAACTTGCTGATCTCGATCATGATGCTCGCCGTTCAGGCTTTGGTGAGCATCGGGCTGATCATGCTCATCCCCTATTGGCCAATAAAGCCGTCTTATGTCGGTCTCTATCAGGCAGCGGCGGTCGCGTGCGGGTTGATGATTTCGCTCGGCATCGGCTCGATCATCAAATCTCGGTTCCTGAGCCGCCTGCTCGGCCATGGCATAAGTATCTGGCGCAGCGCCCTCGTCTTTGCCGTCATTAGCGCAGCCGGCGTGGGCATGCTGATCGTCAGCGTCCCTGCCCGCTTTGAATGGGTGGAACTGACCGTCGGCATCCCGGTCATTCTGGGCCTATATAGCTGGATAATCTGGCGGTGGGGCTTTGGCCCGGAAGACCGGGTGCTCTTCCGCAAGAAGTCCGATTAACCGAGCCTGTTGCGCACCAGCTCGGCGATATCCGCCTCAGGACGCGCGCCATAATGCGAGATGATTTCGGCGGCACATACAGCCCCCATCGTCAGGCATTCGGCCATCGGCCGGTTTTGCGCGATACCTGCAAAGACGCCAGCCGCGAATAGATCACCTGCGCCAGTTGTATCGACCAAGCGTGAAACGGGCTCAGCCGCCACTGTTGTTCGCACGCCATTCTCGACGGCAATCGCCCCATGTTCGCCACGTGTGCATACGAGAAGAGGAACCTTGGCCGCGATTGCCGCGACCGATGCTTCAAAATCATCGCTGCCATGCAACGCGCAGATTTCGACTTCATTTGCGAACAGGATATCGATGCGACCCGCTTCCATTTCGGCAAGAAAATCGGGTCCGTGCCGCGAGATAACAAACGCATCCGAGAGCGTCAGTGCCACCTTGCGTCCCGCAGCGCGCGCCACGTCGATGGCGGTCCGCATGGCCGCACGCGGCTCCTCGGGATCCCACAAATAGCCTTCGAGATACAGGATCGCAGCGCTCTCGATCAGGTCTTTGTCGATCAAACGTGCAGGCAGATATTGCGAGGCGCCCAGGAAGGTGTTCATGGTACGCTGGGCATCGGGAGTCACCAGAATATAGCAGCAGGCCGTAGCCGGAGCACCATCACGCGCCGGAATGTCAAAATGGATCCCACCTGCGCGGATATCGTGCGCGAACACATTGCCCAACTGGTCATTTGCGACCTGACCGATAAATGCGGTTTTATGCCCCAAGCGCGCCAGGCCCGCCAAAGTGTTGGCCGCCGAGCCACCACTGATTTCACGTGCAGGTCCCATATGGTCGTAAAGCGCCTTGGCGCGATCTTCGTCGATCAGCTGCATACTGCCTTTGGTGAGGCCCTGTTCGGTGATGAAGCTATCATCGGTGTCGGCGATAATATCCACAATCGCGTTACCAATTGCGAGCACGTCAAAGCGAATTTCAGTCATATAATATCCTGTTTGCGGTCCGGCGCGCCCTAGTGGGATTGGACATTTCGAGCAAGCGCTTTAGAGTGGAGCGATGATCCAAGCACTTATGTTGTCGTTCCAAAGCCTGACGGACCGACGTGTTGCACTCCTGTTGGCCAAGGTTATCGCCCTTACGCTTGCCGCATTTGTCCTGTTAGGCATCGGCCTTTGGTATGGCATGAGTGCCTTGTTCGTCTGGTTTAATCTGACCGACGACGGAACCTGGTCCGTGTTGCTGTCCGTGGCATTATCCCTGTTAAGCGCAATCTTGCTGTTCCGGGTCGTTGCGGTTGCCATGACCTGGATTTTTGCGGACGATATTATCGACGCGGTCGAAGATCGCCATTACCCACAGCATGCCGACATGGGCAAACGACCCGGTCTTGCAACCGGGATGCAGATGGCGGTCCGCTCTGTTGTACGGGTTATCCTGTATAACCTGCTGGCGCTGCCGATTTATGTGGCGCTGCTCTTCACCGGAATTGGCACTGCCATTGCCTTCCTGTTGGTCAACGCGCTGTTGCTGGGTCGTGATCTGGAAGACATGCTGATCGCCCGTCACGGCAAGGATCATGGTGCCATCCGCAAGCTGCCCCGCTTGCTCCTTGGGCTTTTGGGGACCGCAGGAATGATGGTCCCGATCCTCAACCTTTTTGTACCCGTTCTGGCGACCGCCATGGCGGTCCATATGGTCCATTCGGGAATTGCCAGACTGTGAAATATATATTGCCTCTTCTGTTGAGCATTGCGGTTGCCGGATGTGCATCGGCACCGACACCCGCGCCGCGTCCGCAAACACCGGCCGAGCGCCCTGCATCCGCCTTTCCCGTTCGCCCCGTCCTTGAAAAAAGAGGACTGGAGGCTGTGATGGGGAAGGATATCGCAACGTTGAAACGCCTTTTTGGCGAACCCCGCCTCGACATAGTCGAGGTCTATGGCCGCAAGCTGCAGTTTACAGGCAAAGCCTGCGTTCTGGACGCCTTTCTTTATCCCGACGGAAAAGGCGGAACCGAAATCGTAACACATATCGATGCGCGCCGCAGTGACGGCGCAGAAGTCGACCGCGCATCCTGTGTTGAAGCGCTAAGCCGACGTTAAGCGAATGGCGCTGAGGCGGTGTTTCCCTCCGCCCCAAAATCCCATTCCGCGCGGACATCGGGACTATCCTCCGCAAGGGCGAACCGGGCTTTCATTTCCCCGAATTGGGCAGGCGAAAGCCGCCCCAAGGCCCAAATGGCGCTTCCCCGAACTCCGTCGTCGGGGTCACGCAACAAATGGATCACGTGCGGCAGCAACGACACATCCCCGCTATTCCCCGCTGCGATCAAGACGTTGCGTACAAAGCGGTTGCGGCCAATCCGTTTGATCGGCGATCCCGAAAACATCGCCCTGAACGCGGCATCATCCAATGTCAGCAAATCGGACAAACGCGGTGCAACCAATTCCGCCCGTGGCAGAAAGGCTTTGTGTGCGGCGGCGGCACTGGCAAATTTATTCCAGGGACAAACCGCCAGACAGTCGTCGCATCCATAAATGTGATTTCCAATCAGGGGACGCAGCGCGCGATTGATCGGTCCTTTATGTTCGATGGTGAGATAGGAAATGCACCGACGCGCGTCGACTTTATAGGGAGCCGGAAAGGCATCGGTGGGGCAGATATCCTGACAGGCGCGGCATGATCCACATCGGTCCGACCCCGCCGCATCGGGCTCAAGTTGCGCCGTTGTATAAATTGCGCCCAAGAACAACCAGCTTCCATGCTCACGGCTGACGATATTGCTGTGCTTCCCTTGCCAGCCAAGACCGGCGGCTTCGGCCAGTGCCTTTTCCATCACCGGCGCTGTATCGACGAAAACCTTAACCCCGACGTCCGCAGCATGGGCCAACCAGCCGGCAACACGTTTCAGCGCGCCTTTGACGACATCATGATAATCGCGTCCCTGCGCATAGATCGAAATGCGGCCACGTTCGGGATGATCCGCCAGCGCCATCGGATCGGTGGCAGGGGCATAGCTCATGCCCAACATGATAACCGACTGCACATCCGGCCAAAGTATTTCGGGATTGGCCCTCTGGTCGGCGCGGCTTTCCATCCACAGCATTTCGCCATGGCAACCCTCGTCCAGCCATTGGCGCAGCCGCGCTCCAGCCGCGGGGGCCAAATGGCCCGGCGCGATGCCGACCGCGACGAAGCCCTCGCTCGCGGCTTTGGCTTTCAACGCGTTAACCAAATTTGTCTTGTGTCTTTTCACACGCCAACCCTATTCAGCACCTCAATCTCATCCGGGGCGCGTTTCAGAATGTATGCAATCGAGGCACAGGGACTTGTCAAGCAGTTCGACGGATTTCGGGCGGTAGACGGCGTAAATCTGAAAGTTCCGTTGGGCAGCATTTTTGGTGTTTTGGGACCAAATGGTGCCGGCAAGACGACGATGTTGCGCACATTGCTCGGCATTATTGATCCTGACGAAGGTGTGCGCACCCTGCTCGGTTCGGACCGGCCTATTACTCAGTCGCGCAATGTGGGCTATCTGCCGGAGGAGCGCGGTCTGTATCAATCCATGCGCGCGGTCGATACCATCGCATTCATGGGCGCGCTGCGTGGCCTGTCGCTCAAGGAAGGCAAAGAGAAAGGCCGCGCGTTGCTGGAAGAGGCAGGCCTCGGCTATGCCGCCGACCGCCAGATCCGTCAGCTTTCCAAAGGCATGGCGCAAACCGTACAGTTGATGGGTACCATCGTGCATGATCCCAAGTTGATCGTGCTGGACGAACCCTTTTCAGGCCTCGACGCACTGAATCAGGCTAAGCTGGAAAAGATGATCCGTGCCCAGGCAGCAAAGGGTGTGACCGTCATTTTTTCGACCCATGTCATCGCGCACGCCGAACGGCTATGCGAACGCATCGCCATCATTGCCAAAGGCAAAATCAGTTTCGACGGGCTCGTATCCGAAGCCCGCGACCGGTTGCGCCCGCAGGTGCATCTGGAAACCGAAACGCTGGATGGTGTATGGCGCAAGGCCTTGCCTGCCGACACACGGGCCGAGGGACATTGGTGGCATTTCACCTTGCCCGAAAGCGGGGTGGAACCACTTTTGACGGCACTGGTGGAAGGTAAGGCAGGAATTAAATCCCTCTCGATTGAGCGCCCTGGCCTCCACGATGCCTTTGTTGCCATTGCCGGGGAATCGGTGGCAGCCGAAATGGATGAACCCGTAGCTGGAGAGACATTGTGAAAGAGATTTTCCGCGCTGCGATGGTTATCGCCCGCCGCGACTTCACGGCAATCATCTATTCCAAAGCCTTTATCTTTTTCCTGCTGGGCCCCTTCTTCCCGGTTCTGGTAGGCATCGCCGCGGGAAATCTCGGCGGACAGATTGCACGCGAAGCCGCACAACCTGTGGTCGGGCTTGCCATGGTCCAATCGGATTCCGAAAAATTGTTGAAAGCGCGTGAAACGCTCGCGGTTAATATGGGCGAGAGCTACTTCACCCAGATGAAAATTGTAGGCGATCCTGCGCGCGACGGGGCCACGAACCCCCAAGATTATCTCAAAAAGAAGGAAGATAATCTAAGCGTGGTAGTGACTGGAAGTTTGCAAGACCCCACGGTCACGGGGACAAGGAGGGCGGTCGAGAGGGAAAGCGCCGGCATCGAATTGCTTGCGGCCTATGCCAAGAACCCTTCGGCGATGAAATTACCCGAAGCGAAAGCCGACTTCGTGGCGGAGACCGCCAATAACGACAAGCAGTTGCGGACCGTCACCGCCCAAGGCGGGCAAATTCTGGTCTTTTTCCTGACGATGTTGCTGGCGGGCATGGTTCTATCCAATCTTGTGGAAGAGAAATCGAACAAGATTATCGAGATATTGGCTGCCTCCATTCCCATGGAATCGGTATTCTTGGGTAAGCTGTTTGCGATGCTTGGCATGGCGCTGCTCGGCATATTTGTCTGGACGGCTGTGGGCGGGATCGGCCTTCAGGTCGCGCAAGGCATCCCCAATTTTCCCACGCCAGCGGTGGGTTGGCCGATTTTCATAACGCTGTGCTTCACCTATTTCATCATGGCCTATTTGATGCTCGGGGCGTTGTTCCTCGGAATCGGCGCAATGGCGGCAACGGTGCGCGAAGTGCAGACTATTTCGATGCCCGTGACCATGGCGCAGCTCATCAATTTCTTTTTCGCATCCTATGCCTTGACGAAAACCGGCCAGCCGGTCGAACAATTCGCAGCAATCTTTCCGTTCAGCTCACCGTTCGCGATGATCGGCCGTGCGGCTTTGGAGCCCAATTTGTGGCATCACGGCGTAGCCATTGTCGGCCAAATCCTATTTGCCATCCTTCTGCTCCGTCTTGGGGTCGTTCTGTTCAAGCGCAACGTCATGAAGTCCGGAAATGCGGGCCGGATCAAAGATGCAGGCAAGCGCAAATTGTTCGGGCTCATCACCGTCCGGGGGTGAATGGTTTAAAATACGAGATCAGTTGCTTATCGAAACGGGATTGACATATTTGTCAGTAGTGGCAGTTTCAGCTTCGAGAGGAGTTTATAAAATGGCCACTGCCCCCGTCTTCGAAAACGATTCGCTTCCCTGGGAAGTCAACAAGGCACCGCATGAGTGGGATGTCACCCGCCCGGAGATTTACACCGAAGACCGCTGGCACCCGATATTCAAGGAAATGCGCGACAAAGCGCCGATCAACAAGATCGAAGGGTCCGATTTCGGAAGCTATTGGAACGTGACCACCCTCAAGGCTATCCAGCATGTGGAAGCCTTGCCCGACATATATTCGTCCTCGTTTGAACATGGCGGAATCACGCTGATCGACGATGATGCGTTGGCCGAACCTATTCCGGACGACCAGAAGATTGTCATGCCGATGTTCATTGCCATGGACCGGCCGAAACATACCGAGGAACGGCGCGTGATCGCTCCAGCCTTTACGCCGGGTGCGATGGAGCAAATGTCCGTCGATATTCGCCGCCGCACGGGTGAACTTCTCGACTCGCTACCGATCGGCAAGGCTTTCGACTGGGTCGATCTGGTGTCGATTGAACTGACGACGCAGATGCTGGCTTTGCTCTTTGATTTCCCATGGGAGGATCGCCGCAAGCTAACCGAATGGTCCGATTGGGCCGGTGACGTGGAACTGTTCCGCACGGAAGAAACGCGCAAAGCGCGATTGGAAAAGATGTTCGAAATGGGCGCCTACTTCCAGCGTCTGTGGGATGAGCGCAAAGATCGCGGTGAAGCACCTGATCTCATCAGCCGGATGATCCATTCACCGATGAAGGACATGACGACCTTCGAATATATGGGGAATCTGATCCTGCTGATCGTGGGCGGAAATGACACGACCCGCAATTCCATGTCGGGTTATGCCTATGGCCTGCACTCCTTCCAGGACGAGCGGGAAAAGCTGGAGAAAAATCCGGAGTTCATTCCCAATGCGGTTAGTGAAATCATCCGCTGGCAGACACCGCTGGCGCATATGCGGCGCACAGCGCTTCGCGACCATGACCTTTTTGGTGCGCCCATCAAGGCAGGGGACAAGATCGGTATGTGGTATTTGTCGGCCAACCGAGATGAAAGTGTTTTTGACAATCCTGACAAGCTGATCGTCGACCGTGAAAATGCGCGCCGACATCTCGCCTTCGGCTATGGCATCCATCGTTGTGTGGGTGCGCGTCTCGCTGAATTGCAAATTCGCATCCTGCTCGAAGAAATGGCCACCCGTCGACTGCGCCCCAATGTGGTCGCCGAACCCGAGCGCGTCTCAGGTTGCTTCGTGCACGGTTACCGCAAGATGATGGTGGAACTTTCCAAATATTGAGATGAAACCTTTTAGCGGAATGACGCGTATTTAAGCCTGTCACCAGATAGAGGATATTCGTCATGAAGCTGAGCAAGCGTCAATTTTTTTCCTTGGGCAGCATAGGCGTCGCCGCGTTCATGTTTGGATGCGGCAAGGACGCAACGGCTAAAGCCCGCTTTGCTGTCACACTGACAGATGCGGAATGGAAAAAGCGGCTTTCCCCCGCCGCCTATCGCGTGCTGCGTCAGGAGGATACGGAAACCCCGTTCACCAGTTCGTTAAACAAGGAAAAGCGCAAGGGGACGTTTGTGTGCGCAGGCTGTAACCAGCGCCTGTTTGCGTCCAACACCAAATATGACAGCGGCACCGGTTGGCCCAGTTTCTGGCAACCGTTGGCCGGCGGCGTCGGCACAAAGACCGATTACAAGATCGGTTTGCCTCGTACCGAGGTGCATTGCGCGCGCTGCGGCGGCCATTTGGGTCATGTCTTCAACGACGGACCGAAGCCCACAGGCAAACGCTATTGCATGAACGGCGTCGCGATGAAGTTCGTCCCCGGCTAAGACTTATTTGGGGTCGCCAATCCCCGAAAAGTCCAGCTCGGCCGGCTTTTTCGTGGCATCCGTTTTGCCATTATTTTCCAGGATTGCGACAATCGCCGTGGCGCGGCCATCCTGCTTGGCATAGTCGCGGGCAGAGTAGCCCGCGCGGCTATCTTTCTTATCGGGATTGGCACCCGCTTTCAGCAGCGCGCGGACGGCTTCGGCATTGCGCAGTTGCACCGCCAGAATCAGGGCTGTTTCACCGGAACGGTTGGTCTGGTCGACCTGCACCTTTTTCTTCACCAGCAAGTCGATGCCCTCGACATAGTTAAGCTGCGTGGCGAGCATCAGCGGCGTTGTACCCTTTTTATCGGCCAGATTGGGATTGGCTCCCTTTTGCAACAAGTAACCGAGCCAGGTCGAATCGCGGCGGGTAATCACAATATGCAACGCTGTTTCACCGCTGGTGCTGTCGCGTGTATTGACGATGACGGTGCCCGGTTCCGACAGAAATTTCTCCGCCTCTTCACCCTTGCGTTCGCGTACCGCCTTCAGGAAGTTATAGCTGTCCGAAAACTGGGCTTGGGCTGGCGGCGCGACGACCCCGGAAGCCACAGGAAAGAGTGATGCCGCCAGCAGAGCCAAAATCATTTTCTTGTTCACGAAAAACTGCCCCATAAAATACAACCCAAAATACTTGATATCCGTGCATTAGCAGACCATGTCTGGCCCCGCTATGAACAAAAATCCCCGTATCGCGCTATCCATCGCAATTTCGCCCCTTCTGCTTGTCTTGAGCGCCTGTAATCAGGAACCCGCCCAACCTTCGCTAACCGAAGCTCCCTTGGCCGGAGCTGCCATTGGCGGTGACTTTACCCTGACTGATCAGAATGGGAAGAAGCGGACGTGGAAGGAATTCGACGGTCAATATCGTATCGTCTATTTCGGCTACACCAATTGCCCGGATATCTGTACGCCAGACATGCAAAATTTGATGGCAGGCCTGAAAGCCTTTGAAAAAACCAAGCCCGAATTGGCGGCCAAGATTCAACCCATTTTCATTACAGTTGACCCCAAGCGCGATACGCCTGACGTGCTCAAGCAATTTGTCGGCGCTTTCCATTCGCGCGCCCTTGGACTGTCAGGCACTGATGCCGAAATCGCGGACGCCGCCAAGAAATTCGCCATATACTCCAGCCGGGTCGAAGGCTCATCCCCTGAAAATTACCTGATGAGCCACAGCCAGACACCCTATTTGATGGGGCCGGACGGTAAGCCTATCGCGATATTGCCCGCCGATCAGCCGAATACGGATGCCAATGAAGGTGCGCCGAAACTGGTCGAAGCCGAACTCGAAAAGTGGGTTCGCTGAACCAACCGATGGCCGAAACACCCTTCTGGGAAGCTCCGATCGAAACGCTTGACCGCGCGCAGTGGGAAGCGCTGTGCGATGGATGCGGCAAATGCTGCCTGAACAAGGTGGAGGATGAAGATACCGGACGTATCTATCCCACCAATGTCGCGTGCAAATTGCTAGACCTGAGCACATGCCGCTGCGCCGATTATCGCAACCGGAAAGCCATTGTACCCGAATGCCTTCGTCTGACCCAGCGCAAGATTGATGACTATGTCTGGCTGCCATCGACATGTGCCTATGTCCTGCGCGCCGCAGGACAGCCGCTGCCCGAATGGCATTATCTCGTCAGCGGAAGTACCGAAACGATTCATGAAGCTGGCATGTCGGTCAAAGGTCGGGCAATATCCGAACTGCATGCTGGACCGCTTGAAAACCATATTATCGAACAGCCTCTCTGACCCGGAGGTGGATATCGAAGGCGAAAGCGTTCCGGTGCGTATCCGGCGCAACCCGCGTGCCCGCCGGATTTCGATGCGCGCCGATGCGGTGAAGCGCGAAATCCGGATTACAATGCCCCATTATACTCCGACTACCGTCGCGCTCGATTTTGTGTCGAAGAAGCGCGAATGGATTGCCGCGCGGCTGCAAAGCGCGCCGGATGCAGCGCCCATAGGCCCGGGCGGTGAAATCGCGGTAGAGGGCGAAAGCCATCGCATTGAATGGCGCGAGGAGTGGCCGCGCACGATCCGGTGCGGCGAAGGCATGATCCGGCTCGGTGGCCCCGAAGCATCGGTTGAAGCGCGTGTCCTACGCTGGCTGAAGGCGGAGGCGCGGCGGATTTATGAAAAGGAAATCCGGCATTATTGTGAAAAAGCCGCCGAACCGGTGCCGCGGCTGTCGCTGGGCGATCCCCGAAGCCGTTGGGGCAGCTGTTCCAGCCGAGGCACGATATCGCTGAGTTGGCGCCTCATCATGGCGCCGGTTCATGTCCGGCGATCCGTCATCGCGCATGAGGTCGCACATATGCGGCATATGGACCATAGCCCGGCTTTCTACGCTTGGCTGGATGCGTTATATGAAGGTGACCGAAAAACGGCGGACCGTTGGTTGAAAATGCACGGAACCGGTTTGCAAAGGGTCGGACGATAGGAGGGCTTGATGCTGGAAATGCGCGACACATGTGAAATTTGTGCCACACCGCTGCCATGGGAAAGCGAGGATGCACGGATCTGCAGCTATGAGTGCACATTCTGCGCACCTTGTGTCGACGGACCGCTAGCCGGAAAATGCCCCAACTGCGGCGGAGTTCTGCAACCCCGGCCTACGCGGATTCGGAAGACAGCTTAACCCCTCCCGCTTACGGGAGGGGCGCCGTATCAGCCTTTGGTAATCTCGCTGCCGAGCGCGCCATATTTCTTTTCGAAACCGGCAACATCTCCTGCGACCAGAAGCGAGGCCTGATCAACCCAGTTATCACGGGTAATCCGTCCGGCAAATGTGCCGAGCTTGCTGTCCAGTTCCGCCACATCGGCAGCCGTCATCTTGGCAACCTGCGCAAAGCTGGTCACACCGAGCGATTTAAGCAGCGTATTCAACTTCGGACCGACGCCCTTCAGCAATTCGAGATTGTCGGGGATAACCGGTTTTGCAGCCGCTTTCGGCTTTGCTGCGGCTTTCGGCTTTGGTGCCGCTTTGGCTTTCGCTGCAGGTGCCTTGGGCGCGGGTGCCACAACGGCTTTCTTCGTCGCTGCCTTGGGCTTGGGCGCGGCTTCGGCTTTTGCCTTTACCGGCGCTTTTGCAGCTGCCTTGGCGGCTGGCTTTGGCGCAGGCGCTTTAGCTGTGACAGCTTTTTCGGCTTTTGCCTTGGGGGCAGCAGCTTTTGGAGCCGCGGCCTTTTTTGCCGCCGGTTTGGCCGGTGCAGCTTTGGTAGCAGCAGCCTTTAAAGGTGCCTGCGCTTTTGCAGGCGCCGTCTTCGATGCTGGCGCTGGATCGTCCATTAATTTGGCGGGTGCAGCGACTTTAGGTGCCGCAGGCGGAGGCGTGGCTGCAACCGGCGGAGCAGGAACAGCCTTGGGCGCTGCTGCATCCTTGGTCCCTGAATCCTTTTTGACCGATCCAAGTGCGAGCAACCACCACATCAATGCAGTGAAAATGATAATGGCGCTTACGATAATCAACAAAGATGCAGTCATGATTTTCTCCCCGAAACGGCCCTCAACTCAACACAGCAGGTTAAGCAAATTTTCGAAGAAAGCAAAAGCGCAAATCAAATAGCCGATTCACGCTCCACTTCGCGCCAGCCGATGTCACGCCGATAGAAGCCGGTGGGGAAATCAATCGCCTCAATCGCCGCATACGCGTTGCGCTGTGCTTCGGTCACATTGACACCCATGGCTGTCACATTGAGCACCCGGCCACCATTGGCAACCAACTGGCCCTCTTTTTCCGCCGTACCTGCGTGGAACACCTTCGCCTGTGTCACATAATCAATGGAAATCGCGCCACCCTTTTGCGGCGTGCCGGGATAGCCTTGGGCGGCCATGACAACCGTCAAGGCTGAGTTTGGGGAGAAGCCCGGTGCGGACTCGGCGGACAGGCCTCCTGTCGCGACGGCGTGCATAAGCGTCACCAGATCGCCTTGAAAGCGGCTCATCAATACCTGGCATTCCGGATCGCCAAATCGGGCATTATACTCGATCAGCTTCGGACCCTCTTCCGTCAGCATCAGTCCTGCAAACAACACACCGGAATAGGGCATGCCTTGTTCCGCCATATAGCCAACGGTCGGCTGGATAATGCGCTCCATCACCTCGTCCTGCAGAAGCTGGGTCAAAACCGGAGCGGGCGAATAGGCCCCCATGCCGCCTGTATTCGGGCCGGTGTCGCCATCGCCCACCCGCTTATGGTCCTGTGCCGAGCCGAAAGCGACGACATCATGGCCATCGGTCAGGGCAAAGAAACTCACTTCTTCGCCCGTCATAAACTCCTCGAGAACCACGGCGGCCCCGGCATCACCAAAGCCACCGCCGAACATGTCCTCGATGGCCGCCTCCGCATCCGCCTTGCTCTCCGCAATGATCACGCCTTTACCTGCGGCCAGTCCATCCGCCTTGATCACATAGGGAGGCTTGAACTCATCAAGCCCGGCCAACGCAGAGGCTTTGCTATCATGGCGACGGTAGCCGGCCGTTGGAATGTTGGCCGCTGCGCACATATCCTTGGTAAAGCCTTTCGAGCCCTCGAGTTGCGCTGCATTCCGGTTCGGTCCGAAGACAGATATGCCCGCCTCACGCAAGGAATCGCCAAGACCATCGACCAGAGGGCCTTCCGGCCCCACCACCACCAATCCGATGTCATGTCCTGCACAAAAGCTTATTACTGCAGCATGGTCGGATACGTTCAGGTCAACAAGTTCGGCATCTTCTGCGATGCCAGGGTTGCCGGGGGCGGCGTAGAGTGTATCACAGGAGGGTGACTGTGCGAGCTTCCAAGCAAGCGCATGTTCACGTCCGCCTGAACCGATGAGCAAGATATTCATGTCCGACAACGCCCCTTTTAACGACCCCAACGGCCCAACTGCGCGCCTGTTAGCCGAGGAGCGCCCCGGCGACAATGCCCAGGCCATGAGCGTGTCGGAATTGTCGTCCGCACTCAAGCGTACGGTTGAGGACCGTTTTGGCCATGTTCGCGTCCGCGGCGAGATTTCCGGTTTCAAACGGGCGGCTTCCGGCCATATCTACTTTAGCCTGAAAGACGAGAATGCCCGCCTCGACGCCGTTATGTGGAAAGGCGGCGCGGCCCGCCTGCCCTTTGCGCCTGAAGATGGTCTGGAGGTCATCGCTACTGGAAAACTGACCACCTATGCGGGCCGTTCCAACTACCAGATTGTCGTCGAAAGCCTCGAAGTCGCCGGCGAAGGCGCGATGATGTTGCTGTTCGAAAAACTGAAAGCACGTCTTGCGGCTGAGGGGCTTTTTGCACCCCAGAAGAAAGTCCCGATACCCGCGCTTCCCCGCACCATAGGCGTCGTCACATCCCCCACCGGCGCGGTGATCCGCGATATCTTGCACCGCCTTGCCGACCGCTTTCCGAGCCATGTCCTTGTCTGGCCCGTGCTCGTGCAGGGTGAAGGCGCCGCCGCCCAGATCGCCCGCGCCGTCAACGGCTTTTCCGCTCTGCCCACCGATGGCCCGGTTCGGCGACCCGATCTTGTCATTATCGCGCGTGGTGGCGGGTCAATCGAGGACCTATGGGCGTTCAACGAGGAGGTGGTGGTGCGCGCGGTTGCCGATTGCACCATACCGACTATCTCGGCCGTCGGCCATGAAACCGATACTACGTTGTGCGATTTTGCCGCAGATGTCCGCGCGCCGACCCCCACCGCCGCCGCCGAAATGGCCGTACCGGTACGAAGCGAATTGCTTCAGCGGGTCGGTCAGGCCGCGCTGCGTATGTCCGGTGCCGTCCGTCGCCATGTCGACCGCGCGACCGAACGGTTGGAGGCGCAGCGTCGCCTGATGCCCAAATTGACCGACCTGTCTGCCCCGCACCAGCAACGCACCGACGAACTGGCCGAACGGTTGCGCCAATCGCTCCGCACGCGGGTAGGTAAAGCCGAACTCGCCTTTTCCGGCCCGGCCCAGATGCTACACCCCCGATTGTTGGCGCGGCGGGTGGATCAAGGGCAACAAAGGCTGGATGCACTGGCGCGGCTCGCGGGCAGCCTGCATCCCGAAGCTCCGTTGAAACGCGGATTTGCACGGGTTACCGATGCCCACGGCAGGACAATTCTTACCCGTGAGGCGGCACAATTGGCAGGCGAGGTCGGCTTGCGTTTTGCCGATGGTGAGATTGGCGCCACGGTACATGGTGCGACGGCACAGCCCAAAAATGCATCCCCCAAGCCACCGCGCCCCGCCCCAAATCAGGGCAATTTGTTCGACGGCTGAATGCTGTCATTGCCCATTCATGCACATTGCGCCATAATGAGGGGATGTTGATGTCGAGCAAAAACAAAGTCGCACGCCTGCACTATATGGCGAACGGATTCCGCCTCTTGAGTCCGGGGGATCATGTGCTGTGTGCAGTGACTGGACAAGCCATCCCTCTGGAAGAATTGCGCTATTGGAGCGTGATCAAGCAGGAACCCTATGCCAGTGCGGAGATTTCGACACGGGCAGCGCTCGGACAGGGTTAACGACCGGATGCATGGACGCAGTTCGGTCCTGATGATCGCTTTTGCGGCGCTCGCAACCTGCACAGCGACACCGCCACAAGCGTCCACACCGGCACGCAGCGCGTCCGTTCCAGTTGAACCTCCCGCCATCACGCCTGCACCCGCGCGCTCCACCACAGCTCAGGTCGAGAGCATGCGGCCCGATTTCTGGTTTTCTACCCCTGCGATCCAAGGCGGCCTCGTCACCGCCCGAGCGCCCAGCGGCGCGCGCGCGGTCCTTTTTAACGGTGCCGAACTTCCCTTAACTGCTGAAGGTTTTTTCCTGATAGGTTTCGACCGCGATGCGGAAAACAGCGCCAGCCTTGTCGCCCTGTTTTCCGATGGGCAGCGTAAGGAGCATTATCTTCCCGTTGCACCGGGTAACTGGAAAATCGAACATGTGGCCGCCAACCCAACCGGCGGTGCAAAAACCACTGAGGAATTTCAGGCGCGGCGCGGACCGGAACTCGCCCGTATCAACGCGGCCCGGGCGACGCGCGTGGCAAGTGATGGATGGCGGCAGAATTTTATCCGCCCGGTCGCAGGACGGATATCCGGACTGTTCGGGGCGCAACGCATTTATAATGGCACACCCGGAAGCTACCACAGTGGTATGGACATCGCAGCGGCGGCTGGCACGCCCTTTGTTGCACCCGCCGACGGCGTGGTCACACTCGCCGCCGCAGAAGACGTCTTCACGTTAGAGGGACATTTGCTGATGATTGATCACGGCATGGGCCTCAACAGTGCGTTCCTGCACTGCTCCGAACTGTTGGTGCGCGAAGGCGATGTGGTGAAACAAGGGCAGGTCATCGGCAAAGTCGGTGCCACCGGGCGTGCCAGCGGACCGCACCTGCACTGGGGCATGAAATGGAATAGCGCGCGAATTGACCCCAGGTTGGTGATCTCGGCTGTTTCGCCAAGCGGCAACGGCCCTTAGTTCCCAAAACTTCGCTTAATTCACCCGCCGCATGCGGATGGCGCGCTGGCCATTGATATTGGCGAAATAGCTTCCCATTGCCGCTTCACGGATCTTGATTTCGTTACCGCGTTCCGGATTTTTGCGCATGACTTGGGCATCGATCTGCACCCAGCGCGCGCCATCGTCGAGCAGGATCGTCCATTTCCCGGGGCTGGCTTGATAGGCAGAATCGATTTTGGCGACGAGCTCGAACTTTTCCTCTTCTTTGCCGTCATTGCCGAATATCTTCAGCTTTGGGATGGAAAAGCCGAACAGGCCACGCCGTGCCTCTTTCATCGACGCCTTATCGGCAAGGACGAGCTCGTCTTTCTTTTCGGCCTCGTCCATTGCGGCGACCTTCGCATCATAGCAGGACAACCGTTCAGTGGGGTCGGTAATGGTGCGGCAGTTTACCAATTCTTCGAAAATGGGGGGACGCGCCTCGGTTAGCTTGTCGTCCTTGGCCAAGGCGGGCGATGCCACCAAAGCCAATGCACCGATGAGGCCGATTTGCCTGAATTTCCGCATCCTATTCCCTCTCGTTTAGACAGGGAGCGGTTTTACCCTTCAATCGGGCAATTTCGCAAGCGGGGAATGGTCTAAACTCAGCCAGCCTTCCAATCGCTCACCGTGCTGAATACCGGCAGGGATTTGGGGCGTGGCTCGGCTTCGGTCGATTGGTAATAGCCGGGCGGCAGATTGCTGATCGGCATGCCGGCCGCGGCAAGCATATAGGGGGATATCCGGCGGCTCGTGCACAAGCCGCCATTGCCATCGTTCACCAGACGCTCTTCAAAAGCCAGACCCTGCTGATGCCCCATGGAGCGCACAACGGTGGACACGGCAAGCTGACCGTCGCCGAAATCGAGCACGAAATTCGTGCCTTCGGGTACGTCCAATATGCCTTCTATCAACGCGCCCGACACCGACAGATTGCGCAGAACAACGTTGTAGCAATGGTTTTCATGGATCGCGCCAATCTTGCGGAACATCGACAGGCGGTCCCCGCGCGTCACTGCTGGGCCAGAAGGACTAATGGACCATTCCCCGGCCTGCAGCCGTTCGAGCAGGACTTCATTACTGACTGCCTGGCTGTACACATATCCCTGGACATGGCTGACATTGAGGTCGCGGATCATGGCCAACTGATCGAGGGATTCAATGCCCTCCGCCGTGGTATCCATATCCAGCGCATCGGCGAGCGCCACGATGGCGGCGATGATCGCACCGTCACGGCTGCCCGGTTCGGTCGCGGTGCGGACAAAGCTCTGGTCGATTTTGATCTTGTCAAAAGGCGCGGTTCGCAAATAGCCGAGCGACGAATATCCCGTACCAAAGTCATCAAGCGCCAGGCGGACACCTATCTTCTTCAGCGCCTGGAACATGGCGTCGGTATCGGAGCTTTCCTGCAGGAAAACGCCTTCTGTGATTTCAAGCTCCAACCTGTCCGGCGAAAGGCCCGACGTGGAAAGGGCGCCTTCGATAAGTTTGGGCAGCAGGTCGTTTGCAAACTGGATGGGCGATACATTAACAGCCACGCGCAGCCTTCCGGGCCAGGTCGCTGCCTGTTCGCATGCCTTTTGCAACGCCCATTCGCCGAGTTCGCCGATGAGGTTGGTTTCTTCGGCAATCGGGATGAACAGCGCGGGCGATATATTGCCACGTTCAGGATGATTCCACCGGATCAATGCTTCGAAGCCTGTGACCACGTTGGTTTTGGCATCCACGACCGGTTGGTATGCAAGCCATATCTGGTCCTTGGCGAGCGCATCGCGCAGATCTTCTTCAAGTACGCGCCGATCTTCGGCCGCTTGCAGCAGCTCGCTGGAATAGAAACGGAATCGCCCGCGACCGCCGCCTTTTGCCGCATAAAGCGCAAGGTCGGCGTTGCGGATCAATTCTTCGCTGCTTTGCCCGTCAAAGGGGCTGACCGCTATTCCAACCGAAGCGCCGATGATGCAGCGGCTTCCATCGACGGAATAGGGATGGGACAGGCTCTTGATGATCTTCTCGGCCATGTCGCCCAATGCGCCACGATCATCAACGTCCTGAAGGATGATCTGGAACTCGTCGCCGCCAAGACGACCGATCTTCTCGCGGTCGCCAACAACCTTGATCAGCCGCTCCGCGACCTGCTTTAGCAACGCATCGCCAGCTGGGTGACCCAGCGTATCGTTGACATGCTTGAACCGGTCGAGGTCAATCAGCATGACCGAGCAGGCACGCCGTTGCTGTTTAAACGCCGAAAGTGTCGTTTCGAGAAGCTTGCCCATCCGGAAGCGGTTCAGCAGGCCGGTTAGCGAATCATATGTGGCGAGACGCGAATTGTCCTTGGCGCTGATCCGCTGCGCCGTGATGTCGGTGCCGCTCCCGCGATATCCGCCAAAATGGTCAGGTGTATGGAAATAAGGACGCCCTGACACAGACCACCAGATTTCGCCTTCACCCGGCTTGGCGGCCTGCAGGGGGAGGTCGTCGAATTTGGACTGTTTGCGTAAGATAAAGGGCAAGGTGCGCTGGTGCCCGGCAGCCTCATCGGCTTGCTGGAAGAGACTGGTGAAGGGCGCACCGATCAGCTCGTCACGGGTTTGGCCAAGCAACTCGCAGACAGATTCGGTAAGGTAGGTTATGCGGCCTTCGGCATCGGTCGACCAGAACCAGCCACGCCCGCTTTCTTCGTAATTTTGCAGCAGCAAAAGCGCATCTTTTGATGTGCCGCCGATAGCGTTGATCGCAAGTTGCGCCGGTTTGGCGACAGAGCGTGCGGTAATTTTTCCGAACAGGCTGGACGAGCCTTCAGACGGCGTGTCTGAATTCTTGCCACCACCCCATGAAAATTTTCCTGCCGCCATTTTACAAAATGCCTAACTGATCCAGTCAGGAAAGTTAGCAGCAAGCTCTTTCAGAATGGTAAATATTCCCTTGTTTCGGGCGCTTACGAAAAGGTGCGTTCGATAAACCAATAGCTCGCCGTGATGCCGATGGCATAGGTCGCCAGTTTCACCACAGGAAGCAGAAGAGCATCTGAAACGCGCCGCAAAGTAGCCAGTAGGAGCAATGTGAGCGCGACAATCATAATCTGGCCGACTTCAACACCCAGATTGAAGGTCAATAATGCGACCGATATGTCCTGCTCCGGCAGGCCGATTTCCTTCAGCGCCCCCGCAAAACCAAAGCCGTGCAGCAAGCCAAACCCGAAGGCGACGACCCAAGGCACCCGTTCCGATAGACGCGCTTCGCCAGGCTTTCGCTTGATTATTTCAACAGCCAGAAAGAGGATGGAAAGCGCAATAACACTTTCAACGGGTTGCTGTGGCAGTCCAATCAACCCCAAAGTTGTGCCCACCAACGTCAGCGAATGGGCGACGGTGAAAGCCGTAACCGCCTTGGCGATTGTCCAGAAGCCCGACAGCAAGAGAACGAGGGAAACCACGAACAGCAAATGATCGTAGCCAAAAAGGATGTGGTCGATGCCGGTGACAAAATAGGTCCACGCTACTTGCCAGCCGCTCGCCTTTTCCTGAATGGAAACCTGAGGCTCGGCAGGCGTGAGACGCAGGGCTTGCACAGGACGACCAAGCGGAGCAACCCGCACCAGAACGTCCGACTGCGCGGTTTCTATGCCGTCGAGGCCGATAAATTGCCCCGCAACCTCTCCTTTGCACACTACAGCGGACCGCGTTGTGACGGCCGCGTTCGCGATGTCCCGTTGCGGTTCTCCTGTCAGTGCGCAGCCTTTGGGCAAGAGCGGAGCGGTGGATGGCGTGAAACCGCCCTGCATCGGAAGCTTCCAAACCAGCATCCACTGTGTGGCAGATTGCTGGGTGAATTCCATATATCCGGGCCGTAATTCATCCGCTCGCGCAGGGGTGCCAAGCGCGAGAAGGAGCAGCAGAAACAGCAGCCTGATCACGGCTTGGCAATCTTGATCGTGTAGGCGTCCAGCAGTGCTTGATAGGCCTCCGCTTCACGTGCATTGGCGCCGCTGACACGCCAGTCATTTTCGACCCTTTGCCGGACGGCATCAAGCGTTGGCTTACCCGATGCCTTTCTGGCACGGACCCGAACGAGATGTTCACCAAAGCCGGATTGGACAGGACCTGTCCAGCTGTCCAATGGCGAAGTAGACAAGGCCTGCGTGAAGGCGTCGCCAAATTGGCGGGCAATGTCCGATGCGGAGCTTTGTTCCAAGGCGCGAGGCAGCGAAATTGATTTGCCCTGCGTGCGCCAATCCGCACCTTGAGCAATGCTTTTCAATATCGCGGTGCCGTCCTGTGCCGTTTCGCCAAGATAGATCTGGTCAAAATCATAGATGATGTCGGTGGCAAAACGCTCGGGATGGCGGTCCAGCCAGTTTTGCAGGGTTTTCTCGTCGGCCTGCGCGTTTTCAACCTGCGCCTTGGCTAGAAACTCCATTTTGGAGCGAAGGCGGCGCCGAATGACCGTATCGTCCTCGTCCAGACCAAGCCGTTTAGCTTCCCGATAATAGACCTCTTCCTTGATATAATCCCGGATCAGGCCATCAATCTCGGCTTGGGTCGGAGGGCGTCGCCATATCTGCTCCCAACTGGCGGACAAGCGCGCCACTTTGTCTTCGGTGATGTGGATCGTCCGGCTTTCGGCATCGACGCCCCCACCGCGCCAAAGCGACAAAAGGAAAACCAGAAAGCCGGCAATCAAAAAATGGACAAGAGGTTCACCCAACAAAGAGCGAAGACGAGATGGAGACTTTTCTGGGCCTGTCATTTTATTTGCCTAAAGCGCCATCAAAACGGTTGCAAGCACCGATAAACAATGTGAGAAATAGGTGAATTTCGGGCCTGAAATATCGGGCTTTGCTGCAACTGGGGGGCACGCACCGATTTGACTGAGAGCGACCCGATAACCGACGCAACCGATACGCAAAAGTCGACTGTGTTTTTCAGTTATTCGCGTGAAGACCAGGCACGTGCAATTCCGATAATCGGGCTTATTCAAGATGCCGGTTTCGCCACATGGTGGGATGGCATGCTGGAAGGCGGCGAGCGTTTTTCCCGGTCGACCGAAGAAGCGTTGGACAGAGCAAAGGCAGTCGTTGTGCTCTGGTCCAAAACATCAGTCCAGTCGCACTGGGTTCATGATGAGGCCACCCGCGGACGTGACCGGAGTATCCTTATCCCTCTGTCGCTCGACGGTACGGAACCACCCTTGGGGTTTGGCCAGTTTCAGGTCATCAACCTCGCACAATCCAAAATGGACAGCTCCGATACCGAAATATTACGGATGCTGCGCGCGATTGCAGCTTCCCACCGCGCCGTACTAAACATGCCCGCACCGGTTGCGAAAAACGGTTTTAAGATCAACCGCCGCTGGGCAATAGGCGGCGGACTTGCGGTGGCGGCGGGTGCTGCCGGTTTCGCGGTGTGGAAGACCGATGTATTTGGCGGCCCCTCCACACGCAACAGCGTCGCCGTTTTGCCTTTCGACAATCTCAGTGGCGATCCTGAACAACGTTATTTCTCAGATGGTCTGGCATCAGAAATCCGGTCCAATCTATCGCGCAATGCATTATTGGAAATTGTCGGGCAAACATCATCAAACCAGTTCCGCGATCGAAAAGGCAATATTCAATCCATCGCCCAGGAATTGAAGGTTTCCTACCTGCTCGACGGCAATGTGCAGCGGGTTGGCGACAAGGTCAAAATAGCGGTCGAGTTGACCGATGGCCGCAGCGGCACAAACAAATGGTCGAAAATTTTTGAGCGCCAATTGTCGGATATCTTCGCGGTACAAAGCGAAATCGCCACGGCAGTCGCCGGGGCACTGTCCGCAGCGATGGACGATAGTTCAGCAGGTAAGAAGGCATTACAAGTCGGTGGCACCCGCAGCCTGACAGCCTTCGACGCCTATTTGCGCGGACGCGAACTTTTTGAATCGCATATTGACGAGGCGTCGGAACGTGCAGCTTTGGCAAAGCTGGAACAGGCTATTGCAATTGACCCCGATTATGCCGCCGCGCGGGCGCTCCGGTCGCGTACCCTTGCCGTTATCGCCAACCAATATGCCACGGCAGTCGAGCGGAAAGCTCTCTACTCAGAAGCGGTGAATGAAGCCCAAAAGGCAGCCAAGGCAGCACCGAATTTTGCGCCGGCCTATGCCGCACTGGGATACGCCTTGTTTTACGGGCGGCTTGATGCGGCAGCGGCCCGTAAGCCGTATGAGCAGGCATATGCACTGGCGAAAAGCGATGTCGATGTGCTGAGCCGCTATGCCGTATATTGTGCGCGGACAGGAAGGTTCGTCGCGGCGGAAACCGCAATCAATCGGGCCGCGATACTTGACCCGCTCAATTCCACGATGTTCAAGTCCGCAGGCAATATCAAATATGCGGCAAAGGCTTATCAAGAGGCGATCAATTTCGGGCGCAAAGCGCTTGCCCTCAATCCGCAGCGCAGCACCCTGCATGGGGACATTGGCAATGCCTATCTGATGCTGGGCGATGTCGATAAGGCGCAAGCAGAATTTGCGCTGGAAACAAACAGCCTGCTTGCGCTGCCGGGGAATGCGATCATTGCGCAGAAAAAAGGCGACTTGGACAAGGCAAAGGCAGCGCTTTCGGCGCTCATCAGTGAACATGGCGACAACGCACTTTACCAACAGGCGCAGATACTGGCGCAATGGGGCCAGAAGGAGGACGCTTTTGCGACGCTCCAAAAGGCCTATGATGCCGGGGATTCCGGACTGGTCTATTTGCTGAACGATCCGTTCCTGGATCCGTTGCGAGAGGACGCGCGGTATAAGGCCTTGCTAGGACAACTGAAATTCGTGTAAACTCGTGTTTCCTGAAGGGGGAAAGAATATGCGTAAAATTGTAACATTGTCAGCAGCTGCATTTCTGGTTCTGGGCGTTACCGCCTGCAACAAGCCCGAAGCCGAAAAAACATCGGAAGAGGTAGTAGCTGAAGAAACCGTGGTTGCCGAACCTGCCGTTGAAGATTCAGCCGCCAAGACCGAAGACGGCGCAACGGAAACCAAGCCCGCGGATCAGGGTTCAACCGATCAAGGCTCGACCGATCAGGGTTCAACTGATCAGGGTTCGACCGACCAGGGTTCGACAGACCAATAAGATACCTTTAAGGTAGGGATATTACGGTGCCGGAGAGCGCGCGTACGCGTGCCTCCGCTGCCTTTATCCATGTCGTAAACTGAACCAGATCCACGAAGAGAGAAGGGTTTTGCTGCCCATTCTCATCTGCGCCGCAGCCCACACCTCCCGACACAAGGCCGACCTGCACAACGCGTCCATTCACTTCCTGAACAACTGGACCGCCGCTATCTCCGCGGCAACTGAAACTATTTCCTGCTTGCGTTCTGCGCTGCGGTGTTACGGCACAAATCTTCTTGTCGATATCGGTATAGCCGGGAATCTTGCGGCATCTGTTGGTATCGAAAACCTCCATATCCGCAATGCGTAGACGTGCTTGCGGGAATTGTGGTCCATCTTGTGTCTGTTCATGTCGTTCGCCGCGTTTGACAACTTCTGTAAAGCCCCAGCCCAGCACCTTGATGGTGCCACCGGTTGTCGCGCGCTGAAACCCGGGAATATCTGCGGGTAGGTCGACGGGTCTCTGCGGGGCAGCAGCGGCTTTAGGTTCAATCCGAAGCAGCGCAATGTCATCCTTCTGCCCGCCCGGCTTGTATCCGCTATGAACCACTGCTGAAGCAATCCGGTACCGCGCGCCACCCACTGTCAGATTTTGTGTGCCAACCAATATCTCGCGCATCTTGAGAAGATTTTTATCGTCCAACGGCGGTTTTGCTACGCAATGGGCTGCGGTCAGAACGATGTTCGGTGCAATGAGCGATCCGCCACAGCGGTGATAGCGTTGAAAGGGTAATTGCTGCTTCAACCATTTGCCATCACCAAGCAGCCTGGCGTCGGCGTCCAACTGCTGCTGACTATAGGTTTGGTTGGAATAAATCTGCACTTGCCATGGTGCATAGCCTGCTCGGACATATGAGCCGCCGCCGACTCTTACGGAAGTCCGAGCACTTATTACCACCGCATCTAAAGTCATGCCCCAGCTTGCATCGAACTCGTCAGCCATGCGTGGGATCCGGATATCCTGACCCGACAACAGGGCGCATAACGTTTCTTCTGCTCGCGTCCGGCAATTTGCAGGATTCAGCGTTGCCGGGTCGAGATTGAACAAAGCGGAGTTGATAGGCTGGTCTGAACGAATGGTGATGAACCGGTTTCGACCCGGCCTAATCACGAAAGACTTTTGCTTATCTTCAAGCAAAGCGCCGGGTGCGACCGGTGCTTCACTAGCGAGCAAAAGTTGCAATTCCAGATCGGGATCAATCACCAATAAATATAGATACTGCGCCGTTTTGCCCTCGTTACGCACGCCCAGGCTTACACGATCATTTTTCCGCAAATCGGTAAGTATCGAACTGCCCGACAATGGACACTCCCGTCCACCTGTTTCTGCGCAGAGTGTGTACTCTGGAACCTGGGGTGTCTGTGCAAATGCTACGACAGCTCTAGCCCGGATGATTTTGCGTATCGCGCGATCAAAACGAACGCCAAAATCCGGTGCGTCAGGATCACCTATCATGACACCATATTCCATCGGCTCTTGAACTGCTTCGACGTCATAATTGTGGGTGAAAAAGGAAATGTCCTCCGCTGGCGCAATGTTGCGAGCCGGCGGGTTGAGCATATCCAGCAAAATGATCTGGCGGACATCCTCGATCGAGCGGCTCATTTCAAACTCTGCTGGCCAGCCGATGCGCAAGGCAGCACTTTTCGTTACAAGCGCCTGCATCCGATCAAGATCGGCGCCCAGATTTGTACGGAAGCCGATTGCAACGGGCTGATATTCGGAGCAGCCCTCATTTCCTGTCACCGTTTCGCCAATCACCGCCCCGGGAGCGACCCGTTCCGGCGCGCACGAGGGCAAAGGCGGCGGGACATAGGGCGGGACGGTTTCATCGTCCGCTATTGTCCCATCATCCGTTTCGAGTTGTTGCGCATAGCCAGGCTGGCTTGCGAGCGCGCTTACGCCGAACAAAAGGCCAATGGCCAATTTGTGGCGGAAAGACCATGAAGTTTGGCGATTTGCCTGTAAGCGACGCATCCAATACCCCTCCCCAAAGGTGGTTTCGGTGCGACCCTACGAACTGGATAACATGACTTTACACTGGACACGACCCCAATGTTCGGGGTCGTTATACTATGCTTTCAAACGGGAACAGTGATATGCTTCCCGCCGAAAACGGACTGCCAATTTTCGATCTCGTCAACGACAATGTCGTCAATGCCGTGGGCTAGGCCGGACACGCGGGCATAGCTGATGTCGCTGTCGGGCGCAGCCAGCAGCAAGGCAATGCGTGTTTCGACATCACCCAGTTTTTGCGCCGTAATCTCGGAAATCGCAGCGAACCGTTCGAAGTCTCCGAAATAATGTATTCCGGCCAAAGCGCCGCCCAGGGTTGGGAAGAGCACGCCAAGAAAAGTGAACATCTTCGCGACATCATGGGGCAAGTTGTGCGGAACGAAGCCCATTTTTGCTCCAATCTCGATCAAAAGATAGGCAGCGACGGACAACACCGCAGACAAAAAGAGCATTTCCGAACAGCGGTGCAAATTATGCTGGGTACGCTTCAGGCGGGCGGCTTTGCCCAAATGATATGTCCTCTGCGGCACAACATGATGGTCGCGCATCAGCGTCAGGACTGCCCGCAAATAGGTCGAGGTTACCTGCATCCGTGGCAAGCCGATGGCACGCAAGGCGTGGCGGACATGCCATTCTGGCCAGTTTCCCTTTGGCCCTCTTGGCCAGCGTCCGGTCGAGCGTGCTGCGCCGAGCAACAGCAAGAGCGGTGCATGGCGGAAATATTCCGCGACACGCCGCGTCTCGAACCACCGCTCATGCCATTTGCGGCTTTTGCCTGTTAGAAAAATGACGACGATCGCGGTGAGCAGCAGAAACTCGAACGCCGCAAAGCCCCATTTTTGTTCTATGGTTGCAAAAGGCAGATAGCCGATACCCCCGATGATTGCGAAGGCAGAAAGTAGGAAGCTCGCCACCATGCCCCCGCGATAGGCATCGGACAGCCATGTAGAGACCCCGTCGGCCCATGCATATGGCTTCAAGACATCGGTTCCGATCCGCTGGGCGAGCGCAACATCGCCACCCGGTAGAGCAGCCACCGCAGCTAACATGGGCGCGCCGTTGCCCTGGGCAATCGCGTCGGGATGTTCGTAATATTGGCGCAGACTGCGCAACGCGCCAAGGCCGGGATTGCCGAATATGGCCTCGATCCTACGGTAGGCATGGAAGAAGCGGTTGCTCTTTCCCCGCCAAATCCGGTTTGTATGTGCATTCTGCCATGTGTCGCCAACGGGGCACAGCGCCTCGCGAACGACCGAGCGGATGACGACCTCGGTGTCTGCTGAAGCGGGACGACCCGCCAGTCCGGCCAGCTCTTCGGTCGCTCGCAACAAATGCCACCGATCGGGATTGCCCGCGTCTAGCCAGATCACCGCGATCCCCTGTTCCAGCGCGCTTTCAATCGTGTGCCGCGTGCCCCCGATATTACCGCGCGTGACGCCGTCCCAGATACCGATCAATATATCGGAATGCTCCACCATGACCCGCGCAGCGATGGCGGCCCTGTCGGAACAGATAGCGACGAAATCCTGTTCTGCCGCGCGATTGTCCCGTTCGGCCAGGTGCTTGCGGTATAGCCTCTCAACTTCAAGGTCCTGGTCCGCCAATTCAAATATCTGCGCTTTGGCAGCAATATTTCTGATTTCGGCGGCACGCTCGGCGCTTTCCGTGTCCAACGCCATGCCGCCGTCAAGCAGTGCCTGCATGTCATCCACATGCACAGGCTGGGCATTGATGGCGAGATTGAGCGTCTGGCCAAAAGGCAGAGGCGCAATGACGGGCCAACCTTTGCTCTGCACCGCATCGACCGCCATCAAGTCTGCACCATAGGCCAACATCGAATGCAAACGGATGCTTGGAAGTTCTCCGCGTCCCTCACACCCGGATTCCTCGATCGCAATCCTGCCGAGCAGATCCATCAGAGCCGAGAGACTTTGCGCGATCGCAGCTTTGTTTTTCGCAAATACGGGGTGACGGCTGCGATGGCCAGTAATAGCAATATCCAGCGTTACCGCCGGAGGGCGCAGAACAGAACTGCCGACATCGTCGCGTTGCATGCGGCTAATACGTCCTTCCCTATCCCGGTTGACCAAGACCTAGAACCGGATCGCCATTTGTTCAAGCATCCTGCGCAGGGTTGCCTCACCGCACGGGATTTGTTAGCGCCACTTCGCGACCGCACGATATTGTCCCCGTTCTTTCGGGCCGATAATCGAATAATGCCGGGTGCCCTTATCATGACCTCTTCCCGTTATTCCAAGACAGCAATGGCTCTGCACTGGAGCCTCGCGTTAGCTCTTGTTTTCCAGATCGGCCTGGGCTGGCAATTTGAAACCCTGAACCGCGGCCCCAACCTTTTTGCTCTTTACCAGCTGCACAAATCTGTGGGCATAGCCATCCTAGTGCTTAGCCTTGCGCGGCTTGCGATCCGCATCTGGCGTCCACAGCCGATGCCTTTGGCCGATACACTCTGGTCCCGCTATATGGCCAATCTCGTGCATGGTGCGTTCTATGTGGTCCTCATTGGCGGGCCACTGACCGGCTGGCTTCTGGTTTCAAGCTCTAAGATCGCGGTTCCGACGGTGCTGTTCGGTATCCTACCTTTTCCACACTTGCCCGTCGGACATGCCGTGCATGCGCCAGCCGAGGCAATCCATGCGCAACTGGCATGGCTGACTATTGCCCTACTGCTGCTGCACGTTGTCGGCGCAGTGCGGCATCAATTCTTCAAAGATGAGGATATTCTGCAGCGGATGCTGCCTTGGCTACTAAAGCAAAGATCGAATTCTGCGGTTGCGATAGCAGCGGCCTTAGCCGCATTGGGAATCGCTTATGCGGTAGGGGCCTCACTCGTGCTGACCAATACAAAGCCATCAACTCCGCCCAAACTACAATCTCCGGCGCCTGCAACTGCGGCACCAGCAATTGCCCCGCCCAAAGGGGAGGAAACGTCGAAGACAGCGGACGAACAGGATTTAGCCGCGCCCGTCAAAAAATGGCGAGTTTCCCAAGGTGGAAGGCTTGCCTTCACGGCCGATTGGAACGGAACACCCATAAATGGAACCTTTCGACGGTGGAGCAGCGATATTCGCTTCAGTCCGGACGATCTGGCGCAGTCGCGCGTGCAGGTGACCATCGATTTGGGATCCGCCAGTACTGCCGATAGCCAGCGCGATGAAATGCTGCTGGGCGAAGGCTTTCTGGATGTGGCCACACACCCCAAGGCCGTTTTTTCTTCGTCCGAAATCAAGCTGGTCCGGGGCGACACATATCGCGCACGCGGCACATTGAGCCTGCTTGGCGAAGCACATCCGGTAACACTCGACTTCAGATTGAAGATCGATGGAACGACAGCCAAAGTATCCGGCTCATCGAGCCTCCGCCGGACTCAGTTCGGGGTAGGTAGCGGTGAATGGGCAACGACTGGCGAGATTGCCGATGCAGTGACCATCGCTTTTAATTTCTCGGCACAGTCTGCTCCTTAGCCCCAGCATTTTACATGATTTGGCAAACTGTTGCAGCTTTCCCACAGTAGACGAATTATCGGTAATTCAGCTCCGTTTTGGATGTGTGGATAGCCTGTTGGTTCTTGACTAACAGCCCCGCTTTGTTATGCCCTATTGACATAGGAAAGAATCGGGTGTGGGGGCACGCTCCGTCCGGAGAGCCATTCCGATTTTAACAATGCCTAACGGTGAATTGCGACCCCATCGATGGGCATCCACGCTCTCCTCTTCCCACAATGAGGAGAGCTTTTCTTTTTCTAAGCTCTAAACAAAGGTGAAGCGCCCCGGACTGTGCCGAGGCGCCCCAAACATGTCATTCTCCGGTCGGGAAACCGCGCTTCTTCATGATATATTTCACGTCTGGATCGCGTCCACGGAATGCGCGATAGGCTTCAATCCGGTCAGTTTCATTGCCGGTTGCCAGCAACATCGAACGAAAACGCTCTGCCGTCTCCTTATCCCAGACATCGCCCTTTTCGGTAAAGGCTGCCCATGTGTCGGCGTCCATAGTCTCGGACCAGAGGTAGCTGTAATAGCCGGCGGAATAGCCATCGTCAGCAAACAGATGGTTAAACTGCGGCAGGCGATGCCGCATGACCATCTCCTTCGGCATACCAATTTCTGCCAAGGTATCGCGCTCAAAAGCTGCCGGGTCTGCCACAGGGGTCGACCTGTTATGTAGCTTCATGTCTAGAATGGCGCTCGACAAATACTCGACCGTTGCAAAACCTTGGTTGAACGTATCGCTCGCCTTGATCTTTTCCACCAGCGCGGCCGGAATTGGCTCGCCGGTTTTGTAATGTTTGGCGTAGGTATTGAGGATATAGGGAGTGAGAAGCCAATTCTCGTTCACCTGGCTTGGATACTCCACGAAATCGCGCGGGGTTCCGCCGAGGCCGGGCCATGTAATATCCGAATTGAGATAATGAATGGCGTGGCCGAATTCGTGAAACAGTGTTGACGCATCGTCGATACTGATCAGCGTCGGCACAACATCAGCGCCGGGCACAAAGTTATTGTTGTTAGATGCCAGCACAATGTCATTTTTGCCGCCCAGCTTGTGCTGGCTGCGGTAAGTCGTCATCCACGCGCCTGATCTCTTTCCGGCACGAGCAAAATTGTCGAGATAGAATAGCCCTATCATCTTGCCATCACGTTTGACTTCGAATGTCCGCACTTGGGGTTCGAATACGGGCACCGTTCCCGTATTTTCAGTAAAGCTCATACCGTAGAGTTTGCCCGCGGCATCAAACATGGCGGCTACCATATTGTCGAGTTGGAAATAGGGTTTAATGGCCTCCTGATCGAGGTCATATTTCGCCTTGCGTACTTTCTCGGCGTAGAAGCGGTAATCCCATGGCTCGATAGTGATGCCGTCCGCATTGGCGATGGCTTGCATATCGGCAACTTCTTCTTTGACGCGTGCGACGGCCGCCGGCCACACTTTCATCATAAGATCCATCGCCCGATCGGGGTCTTTAGCCATCGTGTCCGCCATGCGGTAATGGGCGTGCGTCGGAAAGCCGAGAATCTCGGCACGTTCTTGACGTAGTTTCAATATTTCAGCGATGGTAGCGTTGGTATCGTTCGCCCCACCATTATCGCCGCGCTTGGTAAAGGCACGCCATACCTTCTCACGCAAGTCGCGGCGGGTAGAATTTTCGAGGAAGGGCTGAACTGCGGACCGTGTGTTGACGACAGCCCAACCGGTCTTGCCCTTCTCCTTTGCGGCCGCACTGAGCGCCGCCACGAAAGTTTCAGGCAATCCCGCAAGATCGGCTTCCTTGTCTATCCGGATAAAGCTTTCTTCATCCGCTAGAACCTTTTCGGAAAAAGCCGAGAATTTCTTCGACAAGTCGGTTTCAATGCCGATCACCTGCGCCTTTTTAGCGGCGTTGAGCAATGCGCCATTACGCACGAGGCTATCGTAGGTACGCTCCAGCAAACGCATCTGCTTCGCGTCGAGGTTGAGCGAAGCGCGCTGGTCGTAAAGAAATTTCACGCGCTGGAAATATCGCGCGTCGAGCGTCAACTCGGAGAAAAAGGCGCTTACCTTTGGCTCCCATTCAGCCTGGATCTTGCGCACTTCGGGGCTGGACAAGTTCGACGAATGTACGCCCCAAATGGAGAATAGCCGCCCCATTTTTTCGCCGGATAATTCGCTGGCCGTGATCGTGTTGTCGAATGTGATTGGCCCGGGCGTCTCCAGGATCGCTTCAAATTCGGCTTTATAGGCAGCCATTGCCGCCTGAAATGCGGATGGAAATTGCGACACCTTCACCTGATCCCAAGGCGGAACGCCACCATAAGGTCCTGTCCATTCCTGCAACAAAGCAGGCTCAGAATTCTGGGCGGCTTTCATTTCCTTGGCATCAGCAACCGCAGTCATGGCGACCCCGGAGATTGAAAGCACCGCAGCACTTGCCAGCATTTTTCCCATTTTCACGCATATCACTCCTCAAAAGACAGACTGCAGGGGGTATGGCACCCACTCCTGCGCAGATGAGCAGGAGTAGCCTTTGCGCTTCGGTCATGCAAATGCCCGTTTCAAAGGCACAAACGTCTCCATTATGGAGCGAAACCAAACAGCTATTTAGATATTGAATTTAATAGATTTTTCGTCGAAACCATGCCTCAGAATGTCGAGGAGACGAAATTTGGATGCCCGCTTCGACTCTCAATCGCTGCGCATGACAGCCATGATTCAGGCCGTTTCAAACCAAAGGGCGCAGTCTCTTTCGTTGCTTGCGCATGTTTCGGGCTATGCGACCAAAGCGTGGAACCCGGATCAGCCGTCTGACATTATCTTGGTAGACCTTTGCTCCGAAACGGAGAGGCTACAGGATTTCTTGTCCGATTTAGTGCGATATCTCGAGCGTTATCGTAGTGTCGCTGTGGTGTGGACATCGCTTAATGAGTTGGAGGCAGCCTATGCTATCTTGCCCCAAGCGCGATGCCATTTCCTGATCGACGCCGACGATGTGGAATCGGTGCCAATTTTGGCAGGGGCATTGGGACGTCGCGGAATGAACCGAGTGCACGACAAAGACCGTCTAGTGGAATTCGGTTCACTGCACCGGATCAGTGATGAACTTGCCGAATTCGCTCGGACTTTGGCCAAAATTGCGGAGTCCGATACGCCCTCGGCTATGGCCGACAAGCCCGTTTCGTTTCGACCCGCGCCCTTGGGAGGATTCCAGCCCTTTCCGACGAAAGCGGCGGCTACCCCGGCTTCGCTGACCCCGGAGAGATTGCGCGAGATTATCCGGCTGCGGCGGCAGCAGGAACGCTTTTTTGACAATAGCCTTTTTGCCGATCCTGCTTGGGACATACTCCTCGACCTGAAAGCAGCGCAGCTTGAAAAGCAAATGGTGTCTGTGTCGAGCCTTTGTATCGCGACAGCGGTACCGCCAACCACCGCCTTACGCTGGATTTCCGCAATGACCGAAAGCGGAATGTTGATCCGGCAGCAAGATCCGGACGACGCCCGGCGGGTTTTCATTCTTCTTTCGGAGGAAACAAACGCCAGAATCAAGGATTATTTTGCCTCCATTGCCGATCGTCTCGTACAAATTATCTGAATACTCTTGCCAAAGGCGCAGCGCTTTGGCAAAGGCGCGCTTCCCCACCGGGGGCGCTTAGCTCAGTTGGTAGAGCATCTCGTTTACACCGAGAGGGTCAGCGGTTCGAGCCCGTTAGCGCCCACCATTTTTCAGAATTAGGCTGAAAAATAAGGAGAAAGCTCGTGTCGTTCATCGTACAGAAAGCTTTCAACGTGCATTTTCCACGTATGAGGGGTCATATTCCGACATTAGGAGCCGCCTTGGTCATGTGCGCAGCGATGTTCGCACCTGATTCTGCCTATGCGCGTGAAAATGAGCAAAATGAACAGCATGATGCGCTGAACTGTACCGACCCGAAACATCGGCATTCGGTCGTGCGTCCTCTAACCGAATCCTTGCCGATTCGGACAAAAGACAAAAGCAGAGTCCGCCGCGTATTGATGTAGTCAGGCCGCTTCGCGCAGCAGCTTTGCCATTTCGGCATCATCCCATTCCACACCGCCAATCACACGCCAAACTTCGCGGCCCTCGGAATCATATAAAATGGTGGTGGGCAAAGCGAGTTGGTTGTTGAATGCCGCAAGAAGTGCATTGTCGCTGTCGGTATAAGCCTCCAGATTTTTGATGGCCGCTTTCGCAAAGAAAGCGTCCACGGGCGGGCGCCCCTCGAGATCCTGCGACACCGCAATCACCGCCATGCGTCCTTTTTCCAAGGAAGCTAAAGCATCCAATGTGGGCATTTCCGCTTTGCACGGCGCACACCATGTCGCCCAGAAATTCACCAACACCGGACGACCGGCAAAATCAGACAAGGTCACATCTCCGCCTTTTGCATCGGCAAAAACAGCCATGGGTGCCTTTTGACCTGCCGATGCGTAACTGAGCGTCGCACGCATGCCATTGGCGCTTTCCAGACCTACGTCCGCTTTTGCCGATTTGGCATTATCGGTCGGTGAATCGGCTTGCACTTGCCCCTTCGGCGATGTTCCCGTATCGCACCCGGCCAGAACGAGAAGGACTAAGGCGATTAACAAGCGCATGTCAGATTCCAATAGCATGTGGGGCGGCCGTTTTGGCGAAGGCCCCGGGGATATCATGCGGGAGATAAATGCCTCGATTCCATTCGACAAGCGCCTTTGGCAGGAAGATATTGCCGGAAGCAAGGCCCATGCGCAAATGTTGGCGGCGAAGGGAATAATCTCCAGCGCAGACGAGAGCGCAATCCAGCAAGGTCTGTCCACCATCCACGCCGAATATGAGGCGAATGGCGTTCCGGAAGACTGGACGCTTGAAGATATTCATATGGTGACCGAAACCCGCCTGCGCGAACTGGTTGGCGAGCCGGCAGCACGGCTGCACACCGCAAGGTCGCGCAACGACCAGGTGGCGACCGATTTCCGCCTCTGGGTACGTGCTGCAATCGGCCAGATCGATACCGGGCTAAGGGCTTTTCAGTCGACGTTGGTCATGCGGGCGGACGAACATGCCGAAAGCATCATGCCGGGTTTTACCCATTTGCAGGTTGCTCAGCCGGTGACACTTGGCCATCACCTGATGGCCTATTATGAAATGGCAAAACGCGACCGCAGCCGGTTTGCGGACTGCGCGAACCGCCTGAACCATTCTCCATTAGGCGCTGCGGCGCTGGCCGGAACATCATTCCCTATCGACCGCGCGGCGACGGCGAAGTCGCTCGGCTTTGACGGCCCGATGGCGAACAGCCTCGATGCAGTGTCAGACCGCGATTTTGCGCTGGAGTTTTTAACCTGCGCCACACAGACGGCACTCCACTTGTCGCGCCTTGCCGAAGAAATGATCCTGTGGGCTTCGCAACCCTTCGGCTTTATCGCCCTGCCCGACGCATGGTCGACAGGAAGCTCCATAATGCCGCAAAAGCGGAACCCCGACGCAGCCGAATTGGTGCGCGGCCATGCGGGACGGATCATGGGCTGTATGACCAGCCTGATGGTCACGATGAAGGGTTTGCCGCTTGCCTATTCCAAGGACATGCAAGACGATAAGCCACCGGTGTTCGAGGCCTATGATCTGCTCGCGCTATCCATTGCGGCAATGACCGGTATGGTCGGTAATGTGTCGTTCAAGACGGAACGCATGCGCGATGTGGCTTCGTCCGGCTTTTCGACCGCGACCGATCTTGCAGACTGGCTTGTGCGTGAACATGGCATGCCGTTCCGCGAAGCCCATCATGTGACAGGCAGCGTTGTCAAAGCAACCGAGGCGCGCGGCATCGGCCTGGAAGCGGTTAGCGTAGATGACCTTGCTGCCGTTCATCCGCCGCTGGCGGGATGCACATTGCCCGATTTATCCGTCGAAGGGTCGGTCGCCAGCCGGACGAGCGCTGGCGGTACCGCGCCGCTTCGGGTAAGGGAAGCCATCGCGGTCGCGCGCAAGGAGCTTGAGGCATGACATCAAAACAGAAACTGTTGATCCTTGCTCTTGGCCTTGGTCTGGCTGGCTGTGGGAAGGTTGGCGACCTTGAACCGCGCACCGGCAACGCCCTGCCCGTCAAAGCCTACGGCCAGAAGACCGAACAATCCGCGCAGGCGCTGTCCACACCGAATGTGCAAGCGCGCCCGGGCCGGACGGATGAATTGCTCAAACGGTCTGAACGGCGGGAGGATGACCCCTTTGACGTTCCCCCCGGCGAGGAGCCCAAACCGTTCAATCCGGAAGACCCCGGCACCGATCCCAAACCAAAGCAGAATTAAGTCCATTCTCCCATGAACCATTTTGATCTTGTGAATGGCGTGTTGCACGCCGAAGACGTGCCCTTGCCCACCATCGCCGACAGTGTCGGGACCCCTGTTTATGTCTATTCCCGCGCGACGCTGGAACGGCATGCGCAGGTCTTCCGCGATGCGCTGTCGGGGCTGGACAACCCGCACCTCGCCTTTGCGGTAAAGGCCAATCCCAATCTCGCGGTACTCAAAGTTCTTGCGCGGCAGGGTTATGGCGCGGATGTGGTATCGGGCGGCGAAATGGACCGCGCGCTTGCGGCTGGCATGGCCGCGGACGATATCGTGTTTTCAGGCGTAGGCAAAACCGCAGAGGAAATCGTCCGCGCGTTGAAAGCCGGAATCGGCCAGTTCAATATTGAATCGGAGGAAGAGGGCCGCGAACTTGCCACCCTCGCCAACACGTTGAACCTGCCTGCAAATGCCGTGCTGCGTATCAATCCGGATGTCGATGCGGGCACGCATGGCAAGATTTCAACAGGCAAAGCGGACAATAAATTCGGCGTAGGCATCCACCGCGCGCCAGAGATCTACGGCCGTCTCGATGCGCTACCTAGCCTGAACATGCGTGGTGTAGCCCTGCATATCGGAAGTCAGCTCACAAGTCTGGAACCGCTGGAAACCGCATTTGGCAAGATCGGAACGCTGGTGCAGGATCTGCGGGCCAATGGCCATCGCATAACCCATGTCGATCTGGGCGGTGGACTCGGCGTGCGGTACAAGGATGGCGACAATCCGCCCGAGCCTGCCGATTATGGTGCCATGGTCGCGCGTGTGACGCGCGGTTGGGATGTGCGGCTAATGTTTGAACCGGGCCGCGTCATCGCCGGAAACGCAGGCATATTATTGACACGCGTGATCCGGGTGAAGCCGGGTGCGGGCAATTTGCCCTTCGCGATCGTCGATGCAGCGATGAACGACCTCGCGCGTCCCGCGCTTTACGACGCCTGGCATGATTTTGAAGCAGTTGAACCCAATGGACAAAAAATGACTGCTAATATCGTTGGCCCTGTCTGCGAGACCGGCGACACTTTTGCTATGGCGCGCGACATTGATGTGGTCGCCGCCAATGATCTGGCGATTTTCCGGACCGCAGGTGCCTATGGCGCAACGATGGCCAGCACCTATAATAGCCGCGGCCTGGTGCCCGAAGTGCTGGTTGACGGCGGCAAATTCGCGATAGTCGCGGAACGCATAGCGCCCGAAACTATTTTAGCCGCCGAACACGTGCCGGATTGGCTGAAATAGAAGGAACTTTTGGTGGACCAGCTACCCATTTTCGTAAATGTGCGGGGCCGGAAAGTCATCTTGGTTGGCGAAGGCGACGCGGCGGATGCCAAACGGCGGCTCATCGAACGCGCGGGCGGACATTGCGTCGATGCGGGAAATGCTGATGCCGTGCTGGCGTTCGTTGCGATCGAAGACGAAGACGAGGCTTTGGGCAGCGCCGCGGACCTGAAAGCCCGTGGACTATTGGTGAACGTCGTCGATCGTCCGGACCAATGCGATTTTACGACACCGGCCGTCGTCGACCGGCAGCCTGTCCTTGTCGCAGTCGGAACAGGCGGTGCGTCGGCAGGGATGGCAAAGGCCATTCGGCAGCGGATTGAAACAATATTGCCCCAAAATCTAGGCGCGCTTGCAAATGCGGTCGCGCACGCACGTGATGCTATTCGCAGTAAGTGGCCGCTGGCCGCGGACCGTCGTCGTGCACTCGATCAGGCATTTGCAGCAGGTGGTTCGCTCGACCCGTTTCAAAGCCATGGCCCAGCCGCCATCGAAACCTGGCTGGACCAAGACGACGCAGCCCAACCTTCCCGTCTGGTGGAAATACCCCTGCTATCGGGCAATGCCGATGACCTGACCTTGCTGACGGCGCGCTTGCTGGGCGAAGCTGATTATGTTTTCCATGACTCGAATATTCCTGGCGCGATTCTCAACCGCGCCCGCGCAGATGCCGTACGCCACGAAGGCGCGCCGCCTACGCCAGCGCCGGAAGGCTTAGTACTTTACCTAAGGTTGCCGTCCGCGTCAGGATAGGGCATGACCCCTGCTTGAATTGCAGGATGGATACTGTGCCCGAAATGTCGTCTCATATGCTGATTGTTGGCTGCGGCAATATGGGTGGTGCTATGCTGCGCGGATGGATCGCAGCGGGTCGGTCTCCGTCCCTATTCACGGTCATTGATCCGGCGGCACAGGATTTGCCCGTGGGCGTCCTACATGTTCCCTCCGCTAGTGCACTGGACGAAATTTTCGACACCGTTCTGATCGGCATCAAACCCCAAATGCTAGAAAGCCTCGCGCCTGCCATTCGTTCGCGGGTCGCGCCGGGTGCGCTGGTGTTCTCGATTTTGGCGGGCACGATGACAGCGACCCTTGCCAAGCTGTTTCCTGACACCAGCATTGTACGGTTAATGCCGAATCTTTCTGCCGAAATAGGACTTTCACCGCTCGGACTTTTTTCAAACGATCTATCCTCAACCGAACGCGAAACACTTGCTGATTTTGTGGCACCGCTTGGGACGCCAGTTTGGATAGAAAATGAGAACTTGATGGACGCTGTTACAGCCTTAGCCGGGTCGGGTCCCGCTTTTGTCTATCGCTTCATCGACGCCATGGCGAAGGGCGGCGAATCCGCGGGCTTGCCTGCAGACACGTCCGCACGGCTGGCTTTGGCAACCGTTGAAGGTGCCGCGCGGCTGGCAGCGGCGTCAACTGAGAGCCCTGCAACACTGGCCCAGCGCGTCACCAGTCCTGGCGGCACCACCGCGGCGGGACTTGCCGTGCTGGATGCCGACGATCATCTCAAAAAACTCATAGAAGCAACAATTAAGGCGGCCCGGGACAGGGGTGGTGAATTGGCAAAAGGGGACAAATTGTGACATACAGAGGTGCATTATGGGTTGGTCTTGCCCTTCTTTCGACCCCACTGTGCGCCTCCGTCGCCACCCCTCGCACGACCGAAACAGCCAAAGCCAATCTTGCCAAAGCAGGACCTATCGAAAGCTTCGACCTTTTCCAGTTGGCTGATGGCATCGACGACGGGGCACTGAACAGCGAAGCGATTACTGCCGCCTATCTCGCAAGAATTGCGGCAGTCGATGATAGCGGACCGATGCTGAATGCCGTCATCGCGACATTTCCCGATGCTATGGATCAGGCGCGGGCGATGGACGCGGAGATAAAGGCTGGAAAGTATCGCGGTCCATTGCACGGAATGCCGGTTTTGGTGAAAGACAATATCGAAGTGGCTGGTCCCGTCCCGACGACTGCTGGCTCACTGGCACTCGCAAACAACATCACCGGTCGCGACGCACCTCTTATCGCCCGTCTGCGCGAAGCAGGCGCGGTTATATTGGGCAAAACCAATTTGAGCGAATGGGCCAATATACGGTCCGACAACTCCACCAGCGGGTGGAGCGCAGTTGGCGGTTTGACCAAAAACCCGCACGCGCTTGATCGCAACAGCTGTGGTTCATCGAGCGGCAGTGGCTCGGCGATGGCAGCCGGACTGGCGGCGGCGACAATCGGTACCGAAACGGACGGCTCCATAACATGCCCAGCAGGCGTCAACGGTATTGTCGGGTTCAAACCGACCGTCGGTCTGGTTTCACGTCGCTATGTTGTACCAATTAGCCATAGTCAGGACACGGCCGGACCTATGACTCGTACAGTGCGCGACGCGGCTATTTTGCTCACCGCCATGGCGGGCACCGATCCACAAGACCCCGCGACTACAGATGCCGATAAATGGCGTGGTAACTATGCTGCGGGATTGTCGGCCGACGGTCTGAAAGGAATGCGCATCGGTGTACTGCGTGCCCCCAACGTCGATGCGGCTCTCTTCGATGCGGCGATAGCCAATCTGAAAGAGGGCGGTGCCGAGATTATTGCTTTGGAAATGCCGAACCTTGACCGGCAAAAATTGGGACAAGCGGAATTCAAAGTCCTGCTCGCCGAATTGAAAGCCGATCTTGCCGATTATCTACAAGGCCTGCCAGAGAACCGTGTTCCACACAAAACGCTGGCCGATATCATCGCCTTCAACAAGGCCCACGCAGACAAGGAACTGGCCTATTTCGGGCAGGAAACTTTTGAGCTTGCCGATAACGACGCAGGCCTTGATGACCCCGCCTATAAGGAAGCATTAGCAACCTCGCGTCAGCTTGCGGCAGGCGCGCTGAACGGTATGCTGGGCGCACACAAGCTGGATGTCATTGTTGCGCAGACTAATGGACCTGCGTGGCTGTCGACTTTGGGCAAGGGCGATGCCTTTTCTGGTCCAAGCGCAAGCCAATTGCCGGCAATCGCCGGTTTTCCGCATCTTACAGTACCCATGGGCCTTTCCGGTGGCTTGCCTATCGGCCTCAGTTTCATCGGCAGCCAATGGCATGATCATCAGGTGCTGAAAGCGGGCTATGCCTATGAGCAGATCTCAAAGCAACGGGCGACGCCGACCTATAAGACGAGTCTGGATAGTAAATAATGGCATTCAACAAACCGGAATTAGGTAGCTTAATTCCAACCAACACCGCTTTCGATCCTGCTATGGTCAATAAGCTGATGGGGAAATTTGGCCATGGCGGCTTTTTGGATATGGAATATGTCGGCCATGGCGAGGATTGGGTTGAATTAGCGATCGATTGGCGTGCGGATCTGGTCGCCGATCCGGAAACCGGGATATTGGCCTCTGCGGCCGTTATCAGCCTTATGGACAATGCGACCAGCATGTCGATCTGGACAAAATTGGGTGAATTTCGACCGCAAGTGACAATGGATTTACGGCTCGATTATCTGCGTCCGTCGCCCGCCGGTGCGCGAGTCTATGGCCGGGGAATTTGTTATCATCTGACACAGACCATTGGATTTGTGAGGGGTTTCGCCCACAATGGCGATATTGATGACCCATTGGCCCATGCCAGTGGAACGTTCATCAGGGTTGGGGACCGGGTGTCATGAGTGAACCTCTCACCATCGGATTGCCGCCCTATGCGCTTGCGCTGGATATGGAAGTTGTAGACCGCATCGACAGCACGCCGGTAATCGGCATGCCCTTTGCCGATAAAGTACAAGGCCGTCCGGGCTTTCTGCACGGAGGTGCTATTTCTGGTCTATTGGAGATGGCCGCAATTGCCGCCATCCACCAGGCACTGCGCGACAAAGGCAGTGATAGCGGTATTAAGCAGGTCAATGTGACGATTGATTTCATGCGCGGCGGAGCGCCTCAGATGACCTATGCGATAGGTGAAGTCATACGCTTGGGCCGCACTATGGCCAATGTCGAAGCTCGTGCTTGGCAGGACGACCGCAGCAAGCCGATTGCAATCGGCACGATGCATTATCTTATCCGAAAACCAAAAGTTGGTGGCAACTAAAAGGAATAGAAGCCTTTTACGCCTCGCCGTGGGTTTCGATCAGCGCGCTTGTGATTGCTTCTTCAGGTGTCTTGTCACCCCATATGATGAACTGGAAGACCGGATAAAAGCGTTCGCATTCATCAATTGCAACGTCGATGATCGTCTGGGCATGGTCAACACCCAGCAGGCCGTTAGACGGCATCAAACTGCCATGCCGGAAAAGCAAAATGCCGTTAGCCGACCACATGTCAAAATGGCCCAGCCACAATTGTTCATTGATGAGGCCAAGCGCCTTATAAATAGCGTCGCGCTTATCGCTAGGTACCGTAACATCGGGCAACAGGATAAGCTGCAGGGCATTATCCTCTTCCCGCCAAATGGCGCGGATCTGGTAACTGGTCCAACTGCCTTTATATTCGGCAGTTATCTCATCTTCGCCATCCAGTTCATAGGACCAGCCCCGCGCTTCGAACAATGCGGCTAGCATGTCTACAGGAGCGGATTCGTCCCGTTCAAAATGCTCATATTGTTCGTCTGCATCGTGCATGCTTTATGCGCCCATCATTATGCGGTGATTCTGCCTTGCCGCGGACTCGCGCGCAAGGGGCTTGCGCCGAGTATCTGCACAAGTCTGTGGGCCGGTTGTGGAAAAGTTTTTACTTTTTGGCCGCTGGCTTTTTTGGCGCAGGCTTGGCTTTGGGCGCTGCCTTCGCAACGGGCGCGGTTTTTGTGCCCAAAGCAGCCTCCAGAGCGGCAACGCGTTTGCCTAACGCTTCCGCTTCTTCACGGGCATTTGCAGCAAGCGCTTTGACCGCATCAAATTCTTCGCGGGTTACCAAATCCAGGCCACCAGCCCATTCGCGTGCGCGTTCGCGCATGCTGGCTTCTGCTTCGCGGCCCATGCCTGCAACCGTGCCGGCAACACCGTTCAGCACCTTGGCCAGATCATCAAAAATACGCTTTTCGCTTTGCATGTCGTTCACTCCATTTCCGCTAGTGTCCCCGGGGGTGGGAATTAGCGTCCTGACCCTATTTGGGAACTCGCGGCCGGAACGTAAAGGCTTTCCGCATCGGGATTAAGTTGATCGATCTGATAATTCAGGATCGCAGCAAAGCTGATCCATACCAGATAGGGGACCATCAACCAGGCCGCAGCCTTTCGTACCCGCCCGAATGCCACGGTTGTTGCGATGGCCACAATCAACATTGCAACTATGATATAAAAGGCGGTCGATACTTTATGCTGACCAAAAAACACGGGCGACCACGTCAGATTGATCAGGAATTGCGTAAGGAACAACCCGATCGCAATGCCCCTTCCTCGTGCGCCACGCGCATGGAGCACCATTGCGAACGCCAGCCCCATCAGAAAATAAAGCGTGGGCCACACCACACCGAAAACCCAGCTTGGAGGCTGAATATCGGGCTTTATCAATGTCTGGTACCAGCTGTTTTCACCGGTCGAACCGGATATCGTGCCCGATAGAAACCCGAGAAACATCGTGACCGGGATCACAAATAGCGCCCAGCGCAAAAGCGACATGCGCAGCTGCGAAGCAGATGCAAGCTGGTTCATGGGAGTCTCCAGACTTATCCGGCGATTCGGGCGAACGCCGTTCGACCAATTCCTTAGCATCCCGGACAAATAGAACAAGGCCGCCTGCCCTTGCGGGAAGACGGCCTGTTGTTTCAATATGAGGCGCGGGGTGTGCCGCGCGCCAATTTACTTGCGCGTGCCGGAAAGGCCCATCGAACCAAATGCACCCGCCTTCACTTCACCGGAGATGGCATCGCCATCAACCGTTGCCGTGCAGTCAAGCTTCATGGGCATTGGAACAGTCATGTCCATTGACCAGCTGATCGTGTCACCATCAACGGTGCCGCTGGGAATGTCCATCGAACCAAGGCCCCCGGCCATTTTTCCCGAGAAACTGCCACCATCACTATTGACGGTCAAAACAGCCTTCTGGTCGCCCATCGGGCTTTTGATTGTTACGTCCCAATCGCCATCAACTGATGCCATAATCCTGCTCCTTATTTAGCGTTGTTGCTTGCACTTGTGTTAGCAGCTTCACCGACCATTTCAATCGGCAAACCGAGCGCTTCAAGTTGTGGCTTCACTTTTGCCGCATCGCCTACGACCAGCCACGTGATCTTCGAAGGATCGATCTTCGCCCGCATCTCATCGTTTAATGCTTTCGCGGTAAGAGCGGTGTATTTGGCCGCAATAGTTTCAGCGTAATCGAACGGGCGCTTGTTCAGCCGGTCCGCCTGCATCTGACCAAGCACAGCCGCTGACTGCTCATAGCTTCCAGGCAGTTCAAGAACATTGCCCTTGATCGTCTTGTCCAGTTCGTCAGGAGTTACGGGCTTTGATCCGTTGAAATCCTTCAGCTGATCCATCAACACCTTAATCGATGGTCCGGTCTGGTTAGTCTGCACTGGAGCAAACATATAGAACGGCACACGATCCTCTGCGCCGTTCACCTGAGAGCGAACCCCATAAGACCAGCCCTTCGTTTCGCGCAGGTCCATATTAATCCGCGACAGGAAGTCACCGCCAAAAATCTCGTTAGCAGCGCGCAATGTCAATAGGTCGTCCGAACCTTTGGCGTCCAGCACCTTGCCCGCCATCACCAGTGATTGCGGTGAATTGGGGCGGTCCACCAGTAGGATTTTGGACTGCGCCGCTGGTATCGCAGCCGTGAAGTTTTTCGCTGGAGCAGCGGCTCCAGCGGCTTTCCAATTGCCAAAACGCTTTTCTAGGAGCGGCTTGATTTCCTTCAGGCTGGTATCACCGACCACGAAAATTTCGGCTTTTGCGGGATGGACCCAGCTTTGATGGAAAGCCGATACATCTGCCTTGGTGATCGTGGCAACGGTTTCTGGATACCCGCTACCGGTTTGCGGGCCGCCATAGGGGTGCCCCTTGCCGTAGAGTAGCGGCGGCAGCGTCCGAACGGCTATTCCCTGCGGTTGATTGTTTTCCGATTTGATGCGTGTCTGTTGTTGTACCCGAACGCGCTCCATTTCCTTTTCGTCGAAGGCCGGATTCTTGATTACATCCGCCAACAGGTCGAGCGACGGAGCCAGATTAGGCTTTACTGCCCGCAGGCTCGCAACCGTGCGGTCGAGCGACGAATTGACATTAACATCCGCACCAAGCTTTTCCTCAGTTTCCGCGATCTGCGTGGAAGTGAGCGTTTTTGTGCCTTCCAACAGCATGGTTGACATCATGGACGCGATCCCCCGTTTGTCGACAGGATCCGCAGAATATCCCGCGTTGAAGCTTACCGCGACGCGCACCGTCGGCACAGCAGCCCGACGCGCGAAAAATACTTTGATGCCATTTTTCAGCGTAGTTTCTTCAACAGCGGGAAAGTCGAGAGCAGGCGTCCCGGTTGGCTCCGGAAACTTGCTACGATCCTGGAAACTAGTCCCGACCGTTCCAGAGAGATCCTCACTTCCCGGAGGAGAGTAAAATGCAGGCGCCGATAAGGTGCCCGTACGCATACCCGAACCGGCAGCAACTTCCTGATAGGCTTCTCGTTCACCGGGCTCTACGCGAATTTCAAGAACCGGCCGCGTCAACCATTTCTCCATCGCCGCCTTAACCGTTTCGGGCTTCGTTGCGGCAAGACGCTGCAATTCCTTTTTGTAGAAATTGGAATCACCCACATAAAGTTGACCTTCGGCGAGCGCGACGGCTTTACCGCCGAAACCGCCCACCTGCTCCAACCCGTCAATCTGCTGTGCAATGGTGCTGGTCGCAACGCGCTGCACCTCTTCGGCGGTCGGACCTTTTGCGACAAATTCGGACAGGATTTCATCAAGCCGCTTCGCCACCGCATCGGCATCGCCGCCGGGCTTTACATCAACCTGAATATTCACGAGACTACCATGTACAAATGGCAGCATATAGGCAGCAACGGAAACCGCGCTTTGTTCCTGCCGAACGAGGATATTGTCTAGCCGCGAGCTGGAGAGACCACCAAGCGCAGCCATCGCGACGTAAAGTGCATTGGCGTCCGGATCGGCAAGACCTGGAACAATCCAGTTGCGATATATGCGTGTTGCAGGGATCTTGTCCTTCATCACAATCTTGATCGGTTTTTCGAGCGTCGGGATCGGCGCATTCACCGGCGGCACATCCTTACCGCGCTTGATGCTACCGAACCATTTTTCGACCAACGGCTTTGCCTGCGCAGCGTTAATGTCACCTGCAAGAACAAGGACGGCATTATTCGGGCCATAATGGTCGGTGAACCACAGCTTCATGTCATCCAGCGACGCTGCCGCCAAATCTTCAAGGCTACCGATCGTGTCGTGATGATATGGATGGCCAACCGGAAACAATGTTTCCGAACGCTTATAGTCGACAAGTCCAAATGGCTGATTGTCGCCCTGCCGTTTTTCATTGGATACAACGCCGATCTGGTTATCGAGCTTTTCCTTGGTCAGGCCGTTCAGCAAATAGCCCATACGGTCGCTTTCCAAAAACAGCGCCGACTCAAGCGCGGTTGTGGGTACCGTCTGGAAATAGTTGGTCCGATCCAGCCATGTCGTTCCATTCAGATCGGTTGCGCCGATTTTCTTGGTATATTCAAAATAATCGCCCGGCGCGTTCTCGCTGCCGTTGAACATGATATGCTCGAACAAATGGGCATAACCCGTCTTGCCCTTAGGCTCATTCTTCGAACCCACTCCATACCAGATAGATACGGCCACAATTGGCGCTTTGCGATCTTCATGCACCAATACGGTCAGACCGTTGGGAAGCGTGAATTTTTCATGCGGAATATTGACCGCATCAACCAGTTTGGAAACAGGCGCTGGCTCTTGTGCCAATGCGGGTGCAGTGGAAATCAATGCACTGCCGGACAACATCAGCGCGAGTGTGAATTTACGAACCATTATATGCTCCCAAAGCTTTAATATTAGTCGGAAAGATAGCGTGGACGCGGCCAAACACAATGTTACGGTGCCAATATTTCGACAAACGGCATTTAAGGGCGATAACGGCGCTTCGATGCCTTGACCGCGTCGGCCCATTCAAAATGCACCGGCTTGTATTTTCCTTCCACGAACAATTTCATCTGATCGGTATAATGGGGCGATTCCGGACGGGTGGTCGCAGCGCCATATGGCTGGATTGACTCCGATGTAATCGTGCCGTCCTTGTCCCACCGGATCAACATGATGAAGCTGTCGCCGTGCCGGACGCGCACTTTCTTGTCCGGCTGTTCGGCGTCCCACATGGTTGTCGCACGCAACGTGTCGGTGCCACCCAACATCGCCATGTCGGCCTTGCCACGCCGCAGCCGCTGGATATCGGCCAAAGGTGGATCAATGCGCCCGAAGCGTTCCTGGAATTCGTCTACCGCTTCACGGAGGGTCTTGCGTGGATCGGGCATGGTCTCACCGCGCCAGTTCCGCCGCGCGCCCAAGCGGATGACCCGTTCAGCAAAGGCGTCAGCGGCACCCTTTCCATCGCTTGTCCAATCCCATGTCGCTAGAAGCTTCTGGGCTTTTAGCAGCTCGGGATCGTCTTTCAGGTCTAACGCCGCAAAAGATGCAATCCACGAACCGACCCAGCTTTTCTTGCTGTATATCGTGTCCATCTTGATGGCCAAAAGTTCTTCGTGGGTTATCGAGCTATCGGCCGAGAGCAGTTCGGTCGCGCGCAATCCGCGATTGGTCATGCCGAGTTCAATCCCGAGATAGGGTGAATAGTCCGACGGCTTCATTTCCGATCCGGGCCCTGCGGCCAAAAACGGGTTGTTGTTAGCATTTTGAACGAAGCCCGATGCCGGATCGACGATCTTGGGATAGCGGTCAAATTCGACCGGTCCATTCCACAGTGCCGCAGACGTATCGCCAGGCAATTCCTGGGTGTAGTCAAAACCTGGCTTCCGATCAGGAAACAGCGCGTTGTAGATATAGGCTACACGACCGGTCTTGTCGGCGTAGATGAAATTGGTCGCCGGTATTCCGCCAATCGCCATCGACTTAGCCCACTCTTCCCAATTCCGGGCCTTCGTATTCCGGTAATATTGTTCAACCAGTTTGACATTGTCGATACCCGCATAGCGGATGGCGAACGCGCCTCGTTTGTTCTTGATCACAGGTCCGTGAACCGACCGGTACACTGTCTGCGGCACCGGCAGGGTAAATGGTCCAAATTTTACGGGCAACCATACGCGCTTGGTATCCAAAGCCAGCCATTTACCGTCGAAGCGGTATTTGTCGCCTGCTTCATTCAATACCAATTTGTAGACGTCGATTAGATCCGGCCGGTTTACCGTGTTGGTCCAGCCAAGATTGCGATTATGTCCCAACAGCACAAAAGGCGAGCCCGGGAACAGGGCGCCTGCCATGTCCAGACCTTCATTCGAATGGGTCACTGCTTCATACCAAGCGACCTGCCCTTCATAGGGTTGATGCGAATTGGATATGAGCCAGGTTTTACCATCGGCCATACGTTTGGGTGCGATGGCGAAGGCATTGGATCCGTTCATTTCGGGATCACGACCGATTGGAGTCATCCGCGCGGCACTTTCCTTGGGTTGTGGCTTGCCCTCAGCCAGCGCACCGATGGTGCTGTCGAGGCCATAGAAAAAGGGTGCGCGCAGAACAAAGCCCGTGACGATGTCCTTGCCGGTCACTGGAAACAGTTTCGACAGACGAACTTCTTGCGGATGCTTTTCAGCATAGTGGTTCAAACCCGCGGCATAGGCTTCGGCAACAGCACGTACTTGCGGGGATAGCTCCAGATAACGGCGATCGGCCGTTTCACGCGCGCCCAATAAATGGAGGACAAAATCAACCTTGGCTCCATCAGAACCTGCAATGGCACCGTAGCGGCCACGGGTCATGGCTACGACATCTTCAATAGTTGAAAAGTCATCCTCGGCATGGGCATAGGCAAGGCCATAGGCCGCATCTGCGTCGGTTTTGCCATTGATATGCGGGACACCGAAAGAATCACGCGCGATTTCAACATCATATTTACGGGGTGCCGGGGCGGCATATTGTGTTGCGACCAATGGTTCCCACACCAGTCCCGCGACCGCGACAAGACCAACCAGCGCCAACAGCGCCCATAATAATTTCCGCATTCCAATCTCCCACGCGACGTGACCTTGTATCATCGGTCCGTTCGCCTAATAAAGGGAGGCATAACCAAGTTTGAAGGAAAGGAAAGTCCCCCATGCGCCGCCCCCTCATCGCCCTTGCTCTAGCAACAGCCATTGCTTCGCCTGCTCTTGCCCAAAATGTAAGTGCAGGTTCTGGAATAGCGCCCGCAACTGTAGCCAATTCGGCGGGTCGCCCAATTGGATTTTCGGGGACGGTTCCGGCGAGCGGCGTTTTGGTTATTCCGATGCGCGACGCGTCCTTACCAGCAAACACAATCGATCCCGTGACAGCGCAAGCAATAGACACCGCCATCGCGGCTGCGAAATATGAGGGCAAACAGGGAAGCATGCTCTCGCTGCGGGGGATAGGTGGCTATGCCCGCATTTTGCTTGCCGGCACTGGCAACGAAGGCGATCGCGCGGCTAATATACGTGATGCAGCGGGTAAGGCCGCACAAGAGTTGAAGGAGGAAGCTCAACCGGTCGCGCTCGCGGGGGGCCTGACACAAAATGAAGCTGCAGCTGCAGCACTGGGTTTTGCTTTGGGCCAGTATCGCTTCGACCGATACAAGACGGTCGACAAAAAGGCACCGCCATCGCAGTCTGTAACGGTGGTGAGTGCGGATTCAGCGGCCGCAGAGGCCCTATGGAAATCGCGCTATGCTGCCCTGGCCGAGGGTGTCGCTCTCGCCAGAGATCTCGCCACCGAGCCTGCGAATGTCATCTATCCCGAGAGCTTTGTAGACCGTGTGCGCGCCGCTATGGGAACCACGGCAAATGTAAAGTTTGAGGTACTTGATGAAGCCGCAATGCGTAAATTGGATATGGGTTCGCTTGTCGGAGTGGGTCAAGGATCGCGGCGCCCGTCCCGCTTGTTGCTCGTCGAGTATAACGGAGCAGGCGCACAAGCGCCATTGGCTCTCGTCGGTAAGGGTATTACTTTTGATTCGGGCGGTATTTCTCTCAAGCCCGGTGCAGGCATGTGGGCGATGAAAGCCGATATGTCCGGCGCTGCCAATATCATGGGAGCGGTGCTGTCGCTCGCGAAATCGAAAGCACCCGTCAATGTCATCGGCGTGGCTGCGTTGGCCGAAAATATGCCCGACGGCAACGCATCGCGCCCGGGCGATGTGGTCCGCACCATGAGCGGCAAGACCATTGAGATTTTGAATACCGACGCCGAAGGCCGTCTGGTGCTCGCCGATGCCAATGAATATGTTCTGGCGACCCGCAAACCTGCTGCATTGATCAACATGGCCACATTGACCGGGGCGATTGTCGGCGCCCTCAGTGATGAATATGCTGGCCTGTTCAGCCGCGATGAAAAATTGGCTGCAAGCTTAAGTAAAGCTGGAAGCGCCACAGGTGAAGAACTCTGGCGGATGCCGCTGCACAAAAATTATGTCGAGGATATGAAATCAGAAATTGCCGATATCAAAAATGTCGTCGAGGGCGGTGGTCCAGGCGCTGGGCTGGGTGCCACATTCATCGGCTTTTTCGTGAACAAGGAAACGCCTTGGGCACATCTGGATATTGCAGGCGTGAACTGGTCCGACAAGGGAGGCCCAGTTAACCCGAAGGGAGCATCAGGATGGGGCGTACGCTTGCTCGACGAGATGGCACGAACTTGGCGAGCGGAATAAAATCACACTCGCATCTTGTGTGGCAAAAATGCAACATTACATCTTTGAAGAGCGCTTCCTAAATCATCCATGGGGAAGCAATTGAGAAAGATGGAATGAGGGCATGAATCTCGAAAAATTTACTGACCGCGCCAAGGGCTTCCTGCAGAGCGCACAAACTGTAGCCATCCGTATGAGCCATCAACGGATCAGCCCGGAGCATTTGCTCAAAGCGCTGCTCGAAGATGAGCAGGGCATGGCGTCCGGCCTAATCAAGGCAGCGGGCGGTGATGCAGCCACCGCACTGCGCGAGACAGATGCCGCGTTAGCAAAGGTGCCCGCTGTGTCGGGCGGCGGCGCACAACAAACGCCGGGCTTGGATAATGATTCTGTACGCGTGCTGGACGCAGCGGAGCAGGTCGCGCAAAAGGCCGGTGACAGCTATGTCACCGTTGAACGCTTGCTGCTCGCACTCGCGCTGGCCACGACGACGGCAGCTGGCAAAGCGCTTGCAGTTGCGGGCGTAAATGCCGAAGGGCTGAACGCAGCGATTAACGAATTACGCGGTGGACGTACCGCTGACACAGCCGGGGCAGAAGACCGCTATGACGCGCTCAAGAAATTTGCCCGCGACCTGACGGAGGTTGCACGCGCAGGTAAGCTCGATCCCGTAATCGGTCGCGACGAGGAAATACGTCGAACGATCCAGATATTGGCCCGCCGGACCAAGAATAATCCTGTGCTGATCGGTGAACCCGGAGTCGGCAAGACCGCTATTGCCGAAGGTCTTGCGCTCCGCATCGCCAATGGCGATGTGCCCGACAGCCTGAAGCATCGAAAGCTGCTGTCGCTCGACATGGGTTCTTTGATCGCCGGCGCGAAATATCGTGGTGAGTTTGAGGAACGGCTGAAAGGTGTGCTGGACGAGGTTAAGCAGGCCGAGGGCGACATCATCCTGTTTATTGACGAAATGCACACGCTGGTTGGCGCGGGCAAAGGCGAAGGCGCGATGGACGCCGCCAATCTCATTAAGCCCGCACTAGCACGTGGCGAATTGCACTGCATTGGTGCGACAACACTCGATGAATATCAAAAGCACGTCGAAAAAGACCCCGCGCTGCAACGCCGGTTCCAGCCGGTTTTCGTTGGCGAGCCTACCGTAGAGGACACGATATCCATCCTTCGCGGGCTCAAGGAAAAATATGAACTGCACCACGGTGTGCGAATAACAGATGGTGCACTTGTTAGCGCCGCTAGCTTATCACATCGCTATATTTCGGACCGTTTTTTGCCTGACAAAGCCATCGACCTGATGGACGAAGCCGCGTCGCGGTTGCGGATGGAGGTAGAATCCAAGCCGGAGGAAATTGAGAATCTCGACCGCCGGATTATGCAATTGCAGATTGAGCGCGAAGCGCTGAAAAAGGAAAGCGACGACGCGTCCAAAGACCGACTTGCGGCGCTTGAGAATGAGCTTGCCAATCTCGAACAACAGTCCACAGGTCTGACGCAACGCTGGCAGGCGGAGAAGGAAAAGATCTCGGCAGAAGCCAAAATCAAGGAGCAGCTCGATGCCGCGCGTATTGAGCTGGAACAGGCACAGCGTGGCGGCGACCTCGCCAAGGCGGGTGAACTGCAATATGGCACCATCCCCGGCCTTGAGAAGCAGCTGGAAGAAGCCGAGGCGGCGGCAGGCAATGCAATGCTGCGCGAAGAGGTAACAGCACAAGATATAGCCAGTGTCGTTAGCCGCTGGACGGGTATTCCAGTCGACAAGATGCTTGAAGGCGAGCGCGACAAACTGCTCAATATGGAGGAGTTGATCGGGAGCCGGGTGATTGGACAGAAAGATGCCGTCGAGGCCGTATCCAAAGCGGTACGCCGCAGTCGCGCTGGGTTGCAGGACCCGAACCGCCCATTGGGATCGTTCCTGTTTTTAGGCCCGACGGGCGTCGGCAAGACCGAGCTGACCAAAGCATTGGCGAGCTTTTTGTTCGACGATGACAATGCCATGGTCCGCATCGATATGTCCGAGTTCATGGAAAAGCACAGCGTGTCGCGTCTCGTCGGCGCGCCTCCAGGTTATGTCGGTTATGAAGAGGGCGGTGTGTTGACCGAGGCTGTACGGCGTCGGCCTTATCAGGTCGTCCTGTTTGACGAGGTCGAAAAGGCCCATAGTGATGTCTTCAACATCCTGTTGCAGGTACTCGACGATGGTCGACTGACCGACGGACAGGGGCGCACTGTTGATTTTTCAAACACGCTCATCATTCTGACGTCAAATCTGGGTAGTCAGTATCTGGCAGGCTTGGAAGATGGTCAGGATGTGAAAGATGTCGAACCGCAGGTTATGGAAATTGTTCGGAGCCACTTCCGTCCTGAGTTTCTGAACCGTCTAGACGAGATTATCCTGTTCCACCGTCTCGCCGCCGAACATATGGCGCCGATCGTCGAAATACAGGTCAAGCGGGTGCAGAAGCTACTGAAAGACCGAAAGATCGAACTGGCGCTGACTGACAAAGCGAAAGCTTGGTTAGGGCGGGTTGGATATGATCCGGTCTATGGTGCCCGTCCATTGAAACGCGCCATCCAGCGTTACTTGCAGGATCCACTCGCAGACATGCTACTGCGCGGTGAAATCCCGGATGGTGCAACCGTTAAGGTGGACGAGGGCGACGGAGCATTGGCGCTCGCCGTCTAGCCCCTTTGCGGAAAGTTGCTCGTGTTAAGGCTGTGCGTCCGGAGGTTCATATCCACGGCACTCACCGCCCGAGCAGACATTTTCGCCGACAATCGCACGGGCAGCGTCATTGCCTGCCTGCTGGGAGCGTCGCCACTCGGCTAAGGTTTTGCAGACTTTAACTTTGCGGATGATTGAACCCACAGCCGCAAATTTCTTGCATTTAATCTGTTGGTCAGGATCGTCAGGGGCGACTGCGGTTGCTGCTACTTGCGCAGCAGCAGGATTGGCCGCGACAGCATGCGCCGCTATCCAGACAACGAAGGCGACGCGAAACGTTGCCTCCCTGGTCATATATTAGTTGCCGTTACCGCAGGACCCGCCTGCACATACGTTCCCGCTTTCAGCAATCGCGCGCGCGGTGCGATTACCATTTGCCTGAATCTGTTTCCACTCCGCGATGGTCTTGCACACTTTGCCCTTCTTGACGAGCGAACCGGTTACTTCGACCTTGCGGCAGCGGATAACCTGATCGGGATCAGACGCTGTGGTCGTAGGTTTTGCAGCTTCATCGTTGGCAAAAACCGGCGACACCGACAGTGATGTGGTGAAGGCAAGAGCAAAGAAAATGTGACGCATGAGAGATTCCTTGGGTATGATTATTGGAGAGGTGTATCATGCAAATAGAGCGGTCGCAATCGCAGGAAGGCGTCGTTTGTCGAATGCAATCGGTATCAATTTGCTGGATTCAGGCCTGTTGCGTCCGCCGCGTTATAATAGCGGGTAATGAGATCGTGCTCGGCAGCTGTCAAATGCGGATTCCAAACGTCGAAGATCAGAACCACACGTAACTCGTCACTATTGTTCCAAGCCTCATGCTCGATCGTGTCATCAAATGCAAAAGCCTCGCCTTCACACCATTCCCGCGTTTCGCCACCCACCCGAAAACCGCAGTCTACAGGTACGATCAAAGGTAAATGGATGATCGCCCGCGTGTTCGTAACACCCGTGTGCGGAGGAATGCGTGTGCGGGGTTTGAGTAACGAGAAAAAGGCGCTGGGCGATCTTCCCGGGATATGAGCGGACGGCAGAGATGCCAAAGCTGCTGCGGTCTTTGGACAACGGTCGAGTACCGGCAAATTCGGCTTGCCATATTCCCATAAAAAGCAGGCGCCCCAATCCAGTGAATGATCCAAGGGCGACCATTTATTGTCCGGAATCCCGCTATCCATGCGCACATAGGGACGCAGCGTGTCTCCTGGATCAGCGTGCAATGCCAGAAATTCTTCTCGAATATCCGCAGTTGCAGCCTCGACCTCCGGCATCCACGTAAAATGACGTCGGTCAAAAAATTCATCAGCTGGAAGGAAAGGATAGTAGAGGCCTTCGCATTGGTTGAAATAGGTACGTCGCCGTCCCAAGGCGAGATCCACAAAAGCGCCGCTTCGACGCTTCTCAGTTTCATCCATAGTAAGCTGGAATGGTTGTAACTCGCTTTCAACCGCCGAGGCGATCCGTGCCATTGCATTTTCAACGAATGCACGTCCGACCGACAAAGCGTCGCCCACTGCAGGCGGCAATTCTCCCGCCTGTGCGGCCAGTTGCAGCACAGCTTGCCATGCCTCTAAGGCTTCGGCTTCCTCTAGGCGGCGTTGGTGCAGCTCTGCCTTCCTAAGCCATGCCATAAAATCCACCCGGTCGACGCTTATCGCCGCCTCTAGTGCCTGTAACTCCCCGGCATCATTGCCTTGAGCACGTCGGGCAGCGGCGACATTGCGCCATAAAGCGCTTGCTGCAGAATCATGTCCCACAGCCTCGACAAAAAGGCGCTCTGCCTCGGCAAAGCTTTGTGCACGCAGAGCCTGCATTCCGGCGCTGTTCAGTCGGGCCGCTTCGGCCGGCGGTGTTTTCTGGTCCATCGCTGTCCCACTTGCCATTTACAGGGACAAACGGCAAGGTCCCCGACATCATGGCATTGAACGCGCTCGAACCGATTTTGGCCAATGGCGAATGGCTTGCGCATCGCTATGATGCGGAAGCCGACACTTATCACTTGCGCCATCTCACCCGTGAAGTCCAGGATGCAGCGACATTTTTGACAGACGATTATTTGGGCGCAGAGTCTAAGCCTGTCGTTGTTCTTAGACATGACGCGATGCAGTTGGTTTCCAAAAATAACGGTCTGCACTTCATCATCCATTCGGCCTTCTGCGCTTCGACCCTTTTGGCCAAGGGGTTCAATCTTCCTGGGCTGTCCATGGGTTTGAAAGAACCGGTCCTTCTCAACGATATTGTTGGTTATCGCCGACGCGGGGCACCTTCCTCTGCGGTAGCCGAACGATTGGATCACGCACTGCATATGCTGGCACGTCCAATCGGCAACGATCATACCGTTATTATAAAACCGTCCAATGTGTTCAATGCCTTGATGCCAGTCACCCTTGCTATGCGTCCGAACAGCAATGCAGTTTTGCTCCACGCACCTCTTCCTGTTTTCCTTGTTTCCGTTGCCCGCAAAGGTCTTTGGTGTCGATTATGGTGCCGCGAATTGCTGGAAGGTTTACTGACCGACGGCCTAGTCGATCTGGGATTTGAGCCCGCCGATTTTTTCCGCCAATCGGATCTGCAAATCGCGGCCGTTGGCTGGCTAGCGCAGCAGCATTTATTTCGACAGCTAGCGGACAAATATGGCCCGACCCGTATCGCGACACTGGATAGTGAACAATTAACGCGAGACCCGCAGTCAGCCCTTATGGCTGCGGCGCGCCATTTTGGCATCGCGGTGACTGAAGCCGAGATCAAAGGCCACCCTGCATTTAGCACGCACAGCAAATTTGGTGGATCGTTTACCACCGAGGATCGCCTAGCCGAGCATGCCGCCGCACGAGCGGCCTATGGCGAAGAAATCGACACCATATTGAAATGGGCGCAGCAGGTCGCGGAAACTTCGGGCATCGACCTCAATCTGCCACATCCGTTGATTTAGATTTCATATCCGAATTTAACGAGCCACGGCTCCAAGATCGGCAAGACCGGTTCAAGATATTGAGCATATGGTTCCCATTGCCGCGTTCCATCATACAGGCCGCGATTGACCTGTGCCACACTCGCTGTGCTTACGCCCCGCTTTGTGGCAGTGCGGTCGAAATCGCGCACCGCTTCGCTCCATTCGAGCCCGACGAAAGCGCACATGGCTTTTGTTTCGGTTTCAAAATCCTGCACCAATCTGTGATATTGGACAAAGTGGGCGTTTACTGGAAGGCGTTGCAAGGCCAGTTCTGTGAGACGCATAAGCGCATCATAATGCAGAGCCGTGCGTTCCAAACTGGTATATTCGAGCGTTCCGCTGCTCATGGCAAAGTTTGTACGGAAGCAACTCCAAACAACATCGCGCGGATCGCGCCGCATGACCAAAATACGCGCATCAGGAAATAGCCGCGCAATGAATGGCAATCTTGTTGCTTTCAGAGGGTCCATATCCACAAAGCAGGGCGAACCTGCAGGAACAACTGAAGCGACAACTTTGTCCCAATAAGCCTTCCGGTATTGCGCCAAATCTGAAGCGTCTAATTCGGAAAAGCGCTTCAAGCCTTCCGCGATTTGGCTGGCGTTACCCGCGATAAACTCAATATCGGCATCGTAAAGAGTTGGGCGCTCTTCAAGAGCTGCAACACCGGGTAACGACGCGAGGATATTTTCGACCAAAGTTGTACCGGAACGAGGGTAACCGATCAAAAATACATGGCGTTGGGCTGCGTGCGCTGGCTGATCGCCATTCGCTTTTTGCCAAGCACCTTCATCAATGGGAGCCAAACCTGTAAGCAAGGCCTCGACGAAAGCCCGATTATCCAAATTTCCCGTGGTTCGATTTTCGTGGATGGCGGCGAAATCGGCATTTGATGCTGAAAAATGACGAAACGCCCCGGCATGGTCTGACTTGTGGTGGCAAACATCTCCCATTTGCGAATGCGCAATGCTTCGCTCGAGACTTGGATAACTTAGCCGCGGGATGAGTCCGTCCAGCAGAGCTCGCGCCTTTTCTAGCGCGCCGGAACGCAATTCAGCACGCGCCAGTGCGTTAGTGGCGACCGCGTGGGTGGGGTCGATTGCCAATGCGCGTTGCGCATGTTCGCGGGCAGTTTCAGCATCCCCTTCACGTGCCGCTAGCGATGCAAGGCCTGCATGCGCTGATGGATTATGGGGGGCGAGTTGCGTGGCCTTTCCAAAACTGTCCCGGGCCATTGCACTCGACCCGCCGGCGGCCAAAATTGCACCGCGCTCCAGCCATGCATCTGCATAATCGGGGTAGTGACGAATGGCCTCGTCACATGCCAGCACGGCTTCGCGGTTCCTGTCTTGATTGCGGTAATGGATAGCCAAGCTGGTAAGCGTGGACGGGTTACCAGGTTCAAGCGATAGGGCATGCTGGAATAATGCGTCCGCTTTGGCAAACTCACCGCGCGCCGAATGAGCCAATGCAACGATAGCATGGTCATAGGCGTCCCCTATTCCGCGGACCAGAGCGGTTTGGGATAGTGCCGCAGCGGCTTCGAGATCGGAGCTAATCACAGATGGACTAGGCTCATTGGGTGCCGGGTTGTCAAGTGGGCTTCAGGTAAAAGAAGGGGCGGACATCGCTGCCCGTCCCTTCGTTATTTCACATCTTACCGAATTAGAAAGTCAACTTGGCTGCGACGCCAAAACGGCGGCCCAACGCGTCATATGTCGACGGGAAGACATTACCGCTGTTAAATGCGGTCGAACCGATCGTATTACCTACCAGCTTAGGTTTGTTGTCCAAAAGATTCTGGATGGTGAAGGTGAACGAGAAATTGTCGCTCGCATTCCATCGAGCTGTCAGGTCGAAATAGTGCTCGGCACCAATCCGGCGGAAGCCTTCTTCGACCAGGCAACCGCCTTCATCGGTCGTTTCAAAGTTAGGACAGCCTTGAAAGCCTGGTTTTCCAATCTGTGCCAGATTGATCGGCAACAACACACCTGCGTCATTTCGGTTAGCTGCGTCTGCTGCGGCGCGTTCAGCCTCAAGTTGGGCAGGTTCATATTGAACGGCATCCATCCAGCGCCACAAGAAGGAAAGGTCGACATCCTTATATCCAAAAGTTACTCGGGTCGACGTTTGAAATTCGGGTTGAATGGATCCCGTGAATGAGCAGTTGACCGAGTAGAAACCCACACATTCGCGGTTCAAAGAGCCTGGATCGCTGGGGTTTGCGTTGAATTTTGATGAGCGTGTCCAGTTCCCAACGAACGACAGCGTGAGGTCGGCGGCGCCGATATTTCCCTTCCAATTCGCCAGAAGATCGAAACCGTCGGTGGCCAATTTGCCTAGATTGTTCGTCGGACCAAATAGCCCGCCTGTGGTTGCAGGATCGCCATCAAGGCCGCCTGTGAGGGGGTTGCGGCGGATATTTGTACACGCCGCGCTTGTCGCGCTTGATGCCGAAATAGCGCCGAAACAAGCCGCGATAATATCCCCCGGCAACGCTGTACCGATCACGCTGTCGATCTTGATGTTGTAATAATCAAGCGACACGTTGAAACCGGGAACGAAGTCCGGCTGGTACACAAAACCAAGGGTCAGCGTATCGGCCTTTTCCGGCTTCAGGTCCAGATTGCCTCCAACGGTAAGATTGGCCTGCCCTGCTGTCGGGTTCGTGATCGAACCGATGGACCCGACAGGCGCACCCTGTGCAATACAGATGGCCCGCAAATTCGCGTTGGATGTCGGCGCCGCACCAGCGCAGGGATCGATGGAAAGATTGGTAAGTCCAACGGTCTGCGGCGTGAACAGCTCCCCGATATTTGGTGCACGGACCGCACGGCTATAGTTTCCGCGGAACTTCAACGATTCCACAGGTTCCCAACTACCCCCCGCTTTCCAGGTGGTGGTCTGGTTCTGCGACGTCGCACCCTTGACCGTATAGGATGAGTAGCGAAGACCAGCGTCCAATGTCAGGCTGTGAAACATCGGCTTGTCTTCAACGATCGGCGCGATGATTTCCCCGAACGCTTCATAGACACTGTAATTGCCGTCAATATTGGGCGCTGCGCCGCCAGCACCACCCAGTTCACCCGGGGTTTGCGCGAGCAAATCGGATGATTGGGTCGCGCCATATTCACGAAATTCACCACCAACAGCAAAGCCGACCGCTTCAGATGCCCACGGCGACGCAAAGCCCGCATCACCCGAGATCGTTCCACGCACCTGCGCCAGCGTCGTGCGTACTATGGTCGTCGAATCGGCGGTCAGGAATGCCGCCATTTCGGGGGTAATCGAACCTTCAGGTCCGAAGAGATTGACCGGAACGCAGCCGTTGGATGAATTTTGGCACGACGTCGCGCTGTCTGCCAATGCCGCCTGACGAAAGCGCGATTGCAGCGTGAAATTCTTGATAGCCTGCGCATTTTCCGATTCGCCATAGGCGCCACTGATGTCCCAATCGATGCTGTCCGATATGGCGCCGCGAAGGCCCAAGCGGTAATCGAAGACGGTGGTCACATAGTTTGAAATACGCGGACCTACCTCTGGCGTCCGGCGATTAAGGGTAATGGCAGGATTTGGATCGAAACCTTCTTTTGCAGCCAATATCCCGTCATTGTTTACGTCGAATGCGACGAAGCCACCCAAACCGATTTCGCGATAGTTCGGATCCGAACGTCCCGTAGCTGTTGCGGCTGCAGCGCATTGCGCGGGCGTAAACCGCGGCGTGTAAATGTCTTCACGCGGGTTGACGTCAAATGCACAAAACTGGTTCCGCAATGTTGCGGGCAAAAACGGATTGTTCAGATTGATATTTACAGATCCGCCAAATGCACCTGAAGGTGCAATAATCGTGTCGACGGTATTTTTGGAGAACATACCGCGCGTGTACACCTCCACCGCATCCGAAATTTCATAGTTCGCCTGGGCGAATATGTTGAAACGCTTGAACGGAGTCTGGAACACGTTGAACGGATTGAAATTGAACGAGGCAAAAGGCGCAACAGCTGCGCCTGCGGCATTAACCTGCCTTACGCCTCCGTTCTGTACGGTCGGATCGACGCTGGGAAGCCCCGTAGCAGGGTCTAACGGACGAGTGCCAGAAAAGCGTGATGGAACCGCGGTACCGGAACCGCCTGCGCCGCCTGTAAAGCTGCTGATCTGTTCAAACGAAAAATCACGGTCGCCCTGGAATACCGGATCAGCCTGCTGATAACCGATCGAGAGAACGGCGTTGCCGCGACCATCGTCGAAATTGCCGCCCACCGTGGCATCGATGCGGAATGTGTGGCCATCGCTTTTCTCGGTCAACTGGCTGCCGCCGGAAATTTCAGCACCCGCGAAATCTTTGCGCGTGATGAAGTTGACAACACCGGTGATCGCGTCCGCACCATAAGTGGTCACAGCCGCGCCTGTCAGGGCATCAACGCGTTCAACAAGAGCGAGCGGAACATTGTTCAAGTCGACACGCCCTTGCAGGTCGGCCGGTACAATGCGCTGGCCATCCAGCAGAACAATATTGCGTTCCGAACCCAAGCCGCGAAGGTCGACATAGGATGCACCGGCATTACCGTTGTTGACGGCCGAACCGATGCTGGGGACAACCCCAGGTAGTTCGCGCAGGACTTCTTCGGCGACGTTGGACTGGAGCAAATCGATTTCATACGCCGTGGTGGCGTTGACGGGGGTCGATTGGACAAGGTTTGGATTGCGGATCAGCGATCCTGTCACAACGATTTCGCCTGCGCTGTCTTCTTCGTCGGCAGCTTCCTGCGCGAATGATGGCGTCGACAGCAATGCCAGGCCGATAGCAAGCGGGGCTGCCGCATATCTCAATTTGTAGGTGCGTGTAGTTTTCACGGTATATCCCTTCATAAGCTTTTGGGTCGCGCAGACGCGCGTCACGCGCCTGCGAGTTACAATTGCAAAGCTTGTTGATGCCCCGGAACTTCTGCTTAATCTGCACGCGTCGGGCACGCGGCAAGGCGTAGGTTACGCCTCCGGAACGAGGGTTCTTTGACCCAATTCCTTTTTCTGCACAAAGAAATTGCTAATTCACGTCAGGATATTTCAGGTCCTGTAGCATTTCTGCAACAGTGGTTAATGCGGATTTGACGCATCGCCAGCCGCAAAAAGAGCATAAAAAAAGGGGCGGACATTGCTGCCCGCCCCCTTTCAAATTTGGTAGTTGACCGGATTAGAAGGTCAGCTTGGCTGCAACGCCAAAGCGGCGGCCCAGCGCGTCGTAGGTCGACGGATAGACGTTACCGCTGTTGAACGAAGTCGCACCGATCGTGTTACCCACAACCTTCGGCTTATTGTTCAGCAGGTTCTGGATGGTGAATGTGAACGAGAAGTTATCGCTCGCATTCCAACGTGCCGTGAGGTCGAAATAATGTTCGGCCCCAATGTTACGGAACTCAGGGTTGACCATACAGCCATCAGGGTCGGCGCCGTTCGGATCCGTGCATCCTGTAGCGTTAGCTACGACCAAGTCATCGGCAAGTTGCTGCGGCTCAAACTGCACAGCATCAGTCCAACGCCACAAGAACGACAGATCAACGTCCTCAAAGCCAAAAGTTGCGCGGGTCGAAGTCTGGAACTCAGGCTGAATTGAACCCGTGAAAGAGCAATTGACGCTGTAGTAACCTACGCACTCTCGGTTCAATCCGCCGGGGCGCGATTGAAATTTCGACGAGTTCGTCCAGTTACCAACAAAAGCGAGCGAAAGATCAGCAAATCCGATGTCACCCTTCCAATTAGCCAACAAGTCGATCCCATCCGTTTTCAACTTACCTTGGTTGGTGATAGGGCCAAAGAGACCTGCCGTAGTTGCCGGGTCGCCATCTAAGCCCCCCGTAATCGGATTACGACGAATTACAGTACAATCCGCGCTTGTTGCGCTAGCTGCAGTGATTGTTCCAAAGCAGGCACCGATCAAATCACCCGGTAACGCCGCACCAATAACATCCTTTATTTTGATGTTATAATAATCGAGCGACATACTGAATCCGGGTATGAAATCGGGTTGGAATACCGCACCCAGCGTCAACGTATCTGCAGTTTCCGGTGAGAGATTAATACTTCCAAACGTAGTAATATTTGCTTGGGCAGCAGTTGGATTGGTGATCGACCCTATCGAACCCACCGGAGCGCCTTGAGCAATACAAATAGCACTGAGGTTAGGATTGAGAGTCGGTGCCGCACCGGAGCATGGATCGATCGCCAAATTAGTCAGACCGACGGTTGCCGGAAAGTACAATTCGTTGATATTCGGCGCACGGACAGCGCGACTATAGTTGCTGCGAATCTTCAACGATTCTACTGGCTCCCAACTTCCGCCGACTTTCCATGTCCAAGTGTCATTTTTCGGACTGCCTGCGGCGTTGACCTTGTATGAAGAATAACGCAGCCCTGCTTCAAGTGTAAGACTGTGGAACAATGGCTTGTCCGAAACAATCGGTGCAATGATTTCACCGAATGCTTCATAAACGTCATAACCACCATCGATATTAGGCGCTGCACCGCCTGCACCACCGAGTTCTCCGGGCGTACGAGCTAACAAATCTGAAGATTGAGTCGCTCCGTATTTGCGATATTCACCGCCGACGGCGAAGCCAACAGCTTCCCCAGCCCAAGGCGCAGTAAATCCAATGTCACCCGAAATTGTACCGCGCACTTGCGCAAGTGTAGTACGTACTACGGTACTCGAATCGGCAGTCAAAAATGCCGCCATTGCTGGCGTGATCGAACCTTCTGGACCGAACAGATTAACAGGCACACATCCTGCGGTAGCAGTTTGACATGTCGTTGTATTGTCAGCCAATGTCGCTTGACGGAATCGCGATTGAAGCGTGTAATTTTTGATTGTCTGCACATTTTCAGACTCGCCATATGCTCCGCTGATATCCCAGTCGATGCTTTCGGAGATGCTGCCACGTGCGCCGATACGGTAATCGAAGATTGTGGTCTGGTAGTTTGAAATACGTGGACCGACTTCCGAAGTTCGGCGATTCAGCGTAACTGTAACTTCGCGGTAATTCGGATCCGTACGACCGGTTGCAGTCGCCGCCGCCGCACATTGCGCGGGAGTAAACCGTGGAGTGTAGAGACCCGAAGCGACAGTCGATGTGTTGAATGCGCAGAATTGGTTGCGCAATGTCGACGGCAGATAGGGGTTGTTCAGGTTGATCGTCACGGTTCCGCCAAACGAGCCCGACGGTGCGATAATGGTATCGACAGTATTCTTAGAGAACATGCCCCGTGTATAAATCTCAACGGCATCAGAGATTTCATAATTGCCTTGGGCAAATATATTGAAGCGCTTGAACGGCGTCTGGAAAATATTGAACGGATTGAAGTTGAATGTTTGGAACGTTGGTACAGCTGCTCCCGATGCGTTGACCTGCCGCACGCCACCATTCGCAACCGTGGGGTCAATGCTGGGCAGTCCGGTTAGTGGGTCAATCGGCCGCGTGCCTGAAAAACGCGAAGGTATTGATGTCCCCGAACCGGCTGTGCCGCCTGTATAACTGCTGATTTGGAAATTCGCGAAATCACGGTCGCCTTGATAAATAGGATCCGACTGCTGGTAGCCTATCGACAAGACCGCATTACCGCGGCCATCATCAAAGTTACCACCAACAGTTGCGTCGATACGAACAGTGTGTCCGTCACCCTTTTCGGTCAGCTGCGTACCGGCCGAAATTTCAACGCCTGCAAAATCCTTGCGGGTGATGAAGTTGACAACACCCGTGATAGCGTCTGCACCGTAAGTGGTCACAGCCGCACCGGTCAGGGCGTCAACGCGCTCAACCAGAGCGAGCGGAATGTTGTTCAAGTCGACGCGGCCAAGCAAACCCGAAGGTGCAATGCGCTGTCCGTCGAGCAGAACGATGTTACGGATCGAACCCAGACCACGAAGGTCGACATAAGATGCACCACCGTTACCGTTGTTCACGGCCGAACCGATGCTGGGGACGACGCCAGGCAGTTCGCGCAGGACTTCTTCAGCAACGTTCGACTGCAGAAGATCGATTTCGTCTGCGGTCGTTGCGTTGACCGGAGTCGACTGCACGAGGTTGGGGTTCTGAATCAGCGAACCGGTAACAACGATTTCACCGGCTGGCTCTTCTTCGTCAGCTGCATCTTGCGCGAATGACGGCGTCGAGATCAACGCCAGACCGATCGCAAGCGGCGCTGCGGCATATTTCAATTTATGTATACGTGTAGTTTTCACGGTATAGCCCTCCATAAGCTATTTGGGTCACGCAGACGCCTCGGACGCGGCTGCAAAACTTGTTAATGCTCCGGAATTTCTGCTCTTTTTGCGCGCGTCGGGCACACGACAAGGCGAGCGGAATGCTTCCAGATTGGCCCCGCTTTGACCTAAATCCACTTTTCACGCAAAGAAATTGCTGGGGTGCAGCATGAAATATCAGCGGATGTAACATTTATGCAACAGTTTGCCGAAGCGTGCTTTGCGGCGGAGGAAGCGTTTGAAATGCATTTCATTCATGACAGCGACAGCGGGTTTCGTTAATAGCGGCTCAACCTCATAGTGGAGTGATCATATCTTTATGCCTGCATGTCCCTCGATTGCCCGTGCTTTAACCGCGCTTTTCCTCGCTTTTACCCTATTGGTACCAGGCAAGCTTTGGGCACAGGAAGCGCCAGCAGCAATCCCTGCGGTTCCAGTTCCACCGGCATCTGCCCTGCCCGAAAACATCCTGCACCTTGATCTGTCGACGGGTGGCCGGGTTACGATCCAGCTTTATCCCGAAATTGCGCCTGCACATGTGGACCGGATCAAGACCCTTGCGCGTCAGGGCTTTTACAATGGTGTCGTCTTCCACCGGGTGATTGACGGATTCATGGCGCAAACAGGCGACCCGACGGGCACAGGCCAGGGCGGCTCGCCGCTTCCCGATTTGAAGGCCGAATTCAACAAAATGCCCCATTTGCGCGGCACGGTGTCGATGGCACGGGCCACCGAACCCGATTCGGCCAACAGCCAGTTCTTCATCTGCTTCCAGCCACGCTTCAGTCTGGACAATAAATATACGGTCTTCGGACGGGTCATGTCCGGAATGCAGTTTGTAGACGCGATCGAACGCGGCGAACCGCCAGCGACGCCTAGTACGGTCTTGCAGGCATCAATCGCTGCCGACAATGTTCCGCCCAAATTGCCGGCAGCACCCCAGATCATGGTTGATCCGATACCGGGATCCTGATTATCTGGCTTGCCTGCAATGCGTGTTGACCTGTTTGATTTTGATTTACCCGCCGAGCGGATCGCTCTTCGACCGGTCGCACCGCGCGATTCCGCGCGGATGCTGCATATCCACGGGCAGCAGGGCCTGACCGACCATGTCGTGCGCGACCTGCCGGACCTGCTTCGCAAAGGCGATTGCCTGATTTTCAACGACACACGCGTCATTCCGGCGCAGTTGGAGGGCACAAGGGGCGACGCCAAAATCGGGGCCACCTTGCACAAGCGTATCGATCTGCGCCGGTGGCAGGCCTTTATCCGCAACGCCAAACGCCTGCGGGTCGGGGAGAGTGTCGATTTCGGGCGCGATGTCGTGGCTGTCGCCGAAGAGCGGCATGAGGACGGAAGTTTCACGCTCTATTTCGAAGGCGACGATCCGGTCGAACTGTTGCTCGAACGCGCGGGCACCATGCCGTTGCCTCCCTATATTGCGGGGAAGCGTCCAACCGATGAACGCGATGCGCAGGATTACCAGACCATGTTCGCCAAAAAGGATGGCGCGGTGGCGGCGCCCACGGCATCGCTTCATTTTACGCCCGAGTTGATGGCGGGGATCGAGGCAGCGGGGATCGAGACAGCGACGCTGACGCTGCATGTCGGGGCGGGCACCTTTCTGCCGGTGAAGGCCGAGGATACGACCGAGCACCGGATGCACCATGAATGGGGGCAGATCGACGCCGACACGGCCTATCGCCTCAACAGCGTGCGCGAAAAGGGCGGGCGGTTGATTGCGGTGGGGACGACGTCGCTCCGGCTGATCGAAAGTGCGGCGGATGCGGATGGCACCATCAATCCCTTTTCGGGCGACACCGACATTTTCATTACGCCCGGCTATCGCTTCAAGGCGATCCAGGGCCTGATGACCAATTTCCACCTGCCGAAATCGACGCTGTTCATGCTGGTCAGCGCGCTGATGGGGCGCGAGACGATGCAGGCGGCTTATGCGCATGCCATCGCCAACGACTATCGCTTCTACAGCTATGGGGACAGCAGCCTGCTCATCCCGGCTTAGGCCTTTTAGTGACCCTTTAGCTCGTCCCCGGTCAGGCGGACGATGTGCAGCACATTGGTCGAGCCCGGCGTACCAAAGGGAACGCCCGCCATGATGATGATCCGCGCGCCTGCGGTACCCAGATGGTGGCGCAGCGCCATGCGGCGGCCCTTGGCGACCATTTCTTCGAAGCTGCCAATGTCCTTGGTCCGCACGCTATGCGCGCCCCAGAGCAAGCCCAGCCTGCGCGCGGTCGCGATATGCGATGTCAGGACGAGCACCGGCACCATCGGCCGTTCCCGCGCGATCCGCCGCGCGGTTGATCCGGACGAGGTGAAGCAGATGATCGCGCTCGTATCAATGGTCTGCACAATCTGCGCCGCAGACGCCGCGAGGGCATCGGCGGTGGTCGCATCGGCGCTGATCTTGGTGAACTGCACGCGGGCGTGGTAATCGGGGTCGCTTTCGACCTGCATCGCGATCCGGTCCATGATCGACACCGCCTCAATCGGCCAGGCCCCTGCGGCGGTCTCGGCCGACAACATGATCGCATCCGCCCCGTCATAAATCGCCGTAGCCACGTCCGACACTTCGGCGCGTGTGGGTGAGGGCGAGGTGATCATCGACTCCAGCATCTGCGTGGCAACAACCACCGGCTTGCCCATCCGCCGTGCGGTGCTGACAATCCGTTTCTGCAAAGGCGGCACCTGTTCGGGCGGCAGTTCCACGCCCAGATCACCGCGCGCCACCATCACCGCATCGGCCAGCTCCAAAATCTCCTCGAGCCGCCCGATCGCCGCCGGCTTTTCAATCTTCGCCAGCAACGACGCCTTCCCGCCGATCAGCTTCTTGCCTTCGGCCACATCTTCGGGGCGCTGCACAAAGGACATCGCGATCCAGTCGACATGTTGCGAGACGGCAAAGGCAAGGTCCGACCTGTCCTTCTCTGTCAACGCAGCCACAGGCACCACCACATCGGGGACATTCAGCCCCTTGCGGTCGGACAGCATGCCGCCAACCTCAACCTGGGTCTCAATCCGCTGCGGGCTGACGTTCAGCACGCGCAGCACCATCTTGCCATCATCCAGCAACAGCCGGGTCTGCGGTTCCAGCGCGGCAAAGATTTCGGGATGCGGCAGATAGACGCGGCTCGCATCACCCGGCTTCGTATCGGCGTCCAATATGAACTTCGCGCCGGTTTTCAATTCGACCTTGCCGCCGGCAAATTTGTCGATGCGCAATTTTGGACCCTGCAAATCGACGAGGATCGTGGTCGGCCGCGCATATTTCTTCTCAAGCCCGCGGATATGCTCGATCAGCTTCGCCTTGTCGGCTTGCTCGCCATGGCTCATGTTAATACGGAAGGCGTCGGCACCGGCAAGAAACAACTGTTCGATCATCTCGGGCGTATCGCTGGCCGGGCCAAGCGTGGCGAGAATACGCACCTTGCGGGCGCGTGGTTTCGTATAGTGAGTCAAGCATCCGCTCCGTTACTGGAAATCGTTTCGTAAGCGGCTATAGCACATGGGAATCAAGGCGAAAGGCCTTCCCGTGACAAGAATAGGTATTCACCGATGAAAGAACTGACCGACCACGCCGCAGCCGCTGCATTTCGCCGTCTCGTCGCACATTTGCAGCACCGGCACGACGCCGAAAATATCGACCTGATGGGTCTCGCCGGTTTCTGCCGCAACTGTTTGGCCGATTGGGTGATGGAAGCCGATGGCACCCTGACCAAGGACGAGGCACGCGAACTGATCCACGGCATGCCGGCCGCCGAATGGAAGACCCGCTACCAAAGCGAGGCGACACCGGAAAAGCTGCAACGCATGCAGGAAAGCATAGCGAAGAATGCAGCGTCGCATTAAGCGGGTGCCAATCTGATTCGGGCCGCCGACAACCATCGGCGCCCATCCAACTAACAGGAGAATATCATGTCCGATGGCAATGTCGCCGCCGATCAATTGCGTCTTTTTATCGAGCGTATCGAGCGGCTGGAAGAAGAGAAAAAGGGCATCGCCGACGATATTCGCGATGTCTACAGCGAAGCGAAAAGCCAGGGCTATGATCCCAAAATCATGCGCCAGATTGTCCGCCTGCGTAAAATGAGCAACGATGACCGGCAGGAGATGGAAGCCGTTCTCGACACTTACAAGTCGGCGCTGGGTCTGGCATAAAGGGTCACCCCCAAAAAGGAGATTCCTTATGCTGATGACCACCACCTCCACCATCGAAGGCCAACCCGTCCGCGAATATCTTGGCGTTGTAACGGGCGAAGTCATTGTCGGCGCCAACATCTTCAAGGATTTGTTCGCCGGTATCCGCGACATCGTCGGCGGCCGCTCGGGCGCTTATGAAAACTCCCTGCGCGACGCCCGTCAGACCGCGCTTGCCGAACTGGCCGACGAAGCCCGCAATCTGGGCGCGAACGCCGTCATCGGCATCGACCTGGATTATGAGGTGCTGGGCAAGGAAGGATCGATGCTGATGGTCACCGCATCGGGCACAGCGGTGAAGCTGGGTTAGCGCTGAGCCGCGGGCAATAATCGACGGTGAAAGATACTCTAAAAGCTGCCTGCAGGCTTGCATTTTCCGGTGCAATTCCAGCATGGCTCTGGATATTGTATCTTATTGTCTATCTACCTTTCGCCCTGATTGAACTCTACCCCGCCCCAGCCTCAAATTCGGATCGGGACAATTGGTATCTCGTCTTGGGTATCGCCGGTGTGACGCTCAGTATTTGGACCTATTGGTTGTTGAGCCGGAAGCTGGTCGAAACGCCTATGAACCCGCAAGGTTCATTTGGCGGATGGTTCCTTTGGACATTTTTATTCGGACTTCTGTTCACCGGAGGAGCGGAAATCATGTCCTATATGATCGGGCACTTTGATGAAGAGGCTGGCTATTGGAGTGATGCGCTCTTCAGGCTGATATTAAGTACCGCAGCATTGCCTTTTCTGGTTCATGCGATGCGGCGTGCATCCCGTTTAGCGCACATCACTTTGCAAGATACGCTCGAAAATGGACGGGCTGTTTTTGACAATCTTCGTAGCGCCTATTTTATTTTTTCGATCTTCCCCATTCTCTGCCTTCACGCGATCCCTTTGATTGCCGAAAATGTCTCCTCGCCAGCCGCCCTCGCCGGTATCGCCTTCGTCAATTGGGCTTTGTGGACGGTTTCGAGTATCGGGGAGACAGCAATTGCAGCGCTGGGACATCACCAGATTGAATCCCGGATAGCTGAACAGTTGCCCTCGACCCCGTCCCTGATGTAAGGGCGCGCCTTCAGTTCACTTTAGCTTCAAAGAAAAGAGCCATGGCAGGCCATAGTAAATTCAAAAATATCCAACACCGCAAAGGCGCGCAGGATAAGAAACGTTCGGCCCAATTTTCCAAGCTGAGCCGCGAAATCACCGTTGCGGCCAAGATGGGGATGCCCGATCCCGACATGAACCCACGCCTTCGGCTGGCGGTCAACGCGGCCAAGGCGCAGTCGATGCCCAAGGACAATATCCAGCGCGCGATTGACAAGGCGAATGCCGCCGGCGGCGAAGATTATGAAGAGGTGCGCTACGAAGGCTATGGTCCGGGCGGCGTTGCTGTCATCGTCGAGGCGCTGACCGACAACCGCAACCGTACGGCGACGAATGTGCGCACGGCATTCAGCAAGAATGGCGGCAATCTGGGTGCGTCAGGTGCGGTGAGCCACGGGTTCGACCGTATGGGCCTGATCACCTATCCCGCAAGTGCCGGCGATGCCGACCATGTGTTCGAGGCCGCGCTTGAGGCGGGCGCCGAAGATGTGGAATCGGGCGAAGACGAACACAGCATCTGGACGGCGATGGACAGCCTGCACGAAGTTTCGAAGGCACTCGAGGCGACCCTTGGCGAAGCCGAGAGCGCGAAGCTTGCCTGGAAACCGCAAATCCTCGTGGAAGTTGACGAAGCCAATGCCGCGACCCTGTTGAAGATGATCGACGCGCTGGAAGACGATGATGATGTTCAGACGGTCTGGGGCAATTACGACATGTCCGACGAGGTCATGGCGAAGCTTGGCTAAGCACCCAGTGCCGTTCGCATCGAGCCCAGTCGAGATGCCGCTATGTCGCGCACGACCGATCGCTGTCTCGACTTCGCTCGACACGAACGGATTTCGGGTATGATCATCCTCGGACTTGACCCCGGCCTGGGTACAACCGGCTGGGGCGTCATTCGCAAGGAAGGCAACCGCCTTTCCCACATCGACAATGGCGAGATTGAAACGGACGCCAAATTGCCGCTGGCAAACCGCCTGTTGCTGCTTGATGCCAAGCTGAATGCCGTAATCGACAGCTTCCGTCCCGATGCCGTGGCGGTCGAAGAAGTGTTCGTGAACAAAAACCCGCAATCCACCTTAAAGCTGGGTCAGGCGCGCGGGGTCGTTCTGCTCGGGGCCGCAAAGGCGCGGGTCATTGTAACCGAATATGCCGCACGGCTGGTGAAGAAATCGGTCGTTGGCACAGGCAAGGCGGATAAGGAACAAATCCAGGCGATGCTGCGCATCTTGCTACCGGGCCTCAAACTGGCCGGACCGGATGCCGCCGATGCCCTGGCCGTGGCGATTACCCACGCCCATCATATGCGGGGTTAAAAAACTAACGTAACCCGAGCTGGTTTTGCTCGAAATCCTCTAATGCCTTCAAGGCCATAATTCCTTCGGTGACCACGCGCTTGGCCGTTTCGATCTTGTCCGACGTTTGCGCTTGCGGGCTTATTGCAAAGGCATAGGCCCCTGCGCCATTGCGCAAAGCAGTCCGCTGCGCTTGCAGGGCCGCTTGGGTGTCGGCCGGCAACTGCTTGATGATATCGCTAATCCACGGATCTTCTACGCCGCGCAAATAGGCGCGCACGCTGTTCGCGACGATCTCCGTCGTATTTTGCTGCAGATAAGCGGCCTTGGCCTTGGCCGCATAGGCGGCGGCAACATCGAAGACAAAGGCAGGATCATGTCCCGCAAGGGCAATCGCCTTGTCCGCCAACGGAACCCCAGCAGCAAGATCCTTTTCAAACACCCGATAACTCGCACGCGCCCCCAGCAAGGCTATTTGCGTAGCGCCAATGGACCGTTTTCCACCAAACAGGATATTGCCGCTGGCTGTGCCGGTAAACACATCCTTTTCTGAAAGCGGGGGCGTGGTCAGGGCAACGAGTTCCGCTTCGGCCAACGCATTTTGCTGCATGGCTTGCAGAAGCTGGAACCTGCGAAACCGCGATTTTGCGATCTTGAATGGGGTCTGGTCGGGCACTTGAGCGCAGGCGAGTAGCAAATCGGTCGCTTTGCTGTTGGGTCCGATCATCATCATGACCTCAGCCTCGTTGCAAGGCTTGGCCTCTTCCGGATTGGGTGTTTGGGCCTGGCCCTGCTGTGCCATAACCAACGCCGCGATTAAAAGTCCCGTTCTATGTATCCTGCGCATAAGCCCCCCAGCCTGTACTCTTCCGATAGCTCCCTAAAGTGCAGAAGGGAAGTCCAAGCAAAGTTCGCATCTTGTTCTCTTTTTCTTGCCCTCGAGTCTACGCCGCGCTAACCATTAGATATGAAGGGGCAGGCATGATCGCAAAGCTATATGGCCGGATTGACGAAACGGGCGTGGACCATCTGGTCATCGACGTAAATGGCGTCGGCTATCTGGTGCAAGCAAGCGCGCGGACATTGGCGGCGCTTGGAAAGGCCGACGACTTCGCTACCGTATTCACCGAAATGCAGGTCAGCGAGAACGACATGCGCCTCATCGGCTTTGCCACCCGCGAAGAGCGCGACTGGTTCCGCCTTTTGACAGGGGTGCAGGGTGTGGGCGGCAAGGTGGGGCTTGCGATATTGTCCGCCATCGAACCACAGGATCTCGCGCTTGCGATTGGTAGCGGCGACGCCGCGATGGTCGCGCGCGCCAATGGCGTCGGGCCAAAACTCGCCAGCCGGATTGTCAATGAATTGAAGGATAAGGTCGGCGCGCTTGCGGGAATTGGCGGCGGGGCAAAACTGATGTCTGGTGGAACGGCCAGCGGCGGCCATGCGGGCGATGCCCTGTCGGCGCTTGCCAATCTTGGCTTCAAACCCGGCGAGGCGGGGGCTGCCGTGGCCTTGGCGGTCGAGGAATTGGGGGCGGATGCGAGTTTGGATGCGCTAGTCCGGCTGGCGTTGAAGAAGGCTTCACGATGAACCCAGATGAACGCCTAACCACGCCCGACAAGCGCCCAGAAGATATGGATACTGCGCTGCGTCCGAAGACGCTTGCCGAATTTGTGGGACAAGCCGCGGCACGGGATAATTTGCGGGTATTTATCGAGGCAGCGAAAGGTCGCGGGCAACCCCTTGACCATGTCCTGTTTTTCGGACCACCGGGCTTGGGCAAGACCACATTGGCGCAAATTGTGGCCAAGGAAATGGGTGTCGGGTTCCGCGCGACGTCAGGTCCGGTCATTGCAAAATCAGGCGATCTGGCCGCGCTGCTGACCAATTTGGAAGATGGCGACGTCTTGTTCATCGACGAAATCCACCGGCTAAGTCCGGTGGTCGAGGAAATTCTCTATCCTGCCATGGAGGACCGCGCGCTTGATATCATGATCGGCGAAGGGCCATCGGCGCGGTCGGTGCGGATCGATTTGCCCGCCTTCACGCTGGTCGGGGCGACAACGCGGCAGGGACTGCTCACGACGCCGTTGCGCGACCGTTTCGGCATTCCGGTGCGGCTGAATTTCTACACCCATGCCGAACTGGAACTGGTTGTGACCCGCGCTGCCCGCTTGCTCGATCTGGGCATTGCGCCCGACGGTGCGAATGAGATTGCTAAGCGCGCACGAGGGACACCCCGCATCGCAGGTCGTTTGCTGCGCCGTGTGCGCGACTTCGCCAATGTTGCAGGCGAACCGGTGGTCACCGCAAAAATTGCGGACGCCGCACTTAACCGGTTGGAGGTCGATGCGCTGGGACTGGATGCCATGGACCGGCGGTATCTGCACATGATTGCCGATATTTACCGGGGCGGTCCGGTCGGTGTCGAGGCGCTAGCCGCCGGTTTGTCGGAACCACGCGATACAATCGAGGATGTGGTGGAACCCTATCTGTTGCAACTCGGCCTCATCGCCCGCACCGCGCGTGGCCGAGCGCTCAATGCCCCGGGATGGAAGCATCTGGGCCTCAACCCGCCTGCCGGTTCGCAGGACGGGTTGTTTGATAAATGAAACGTGGTGCCCTGACTTTAATCGCTCTTATGATATCGGGTTGCAGTGTGCCAAGAATGATCGAGCCTCATTGTGGCCGACCGTCGGATGTCTGGGTTCCCGCAGAAAGCATCCCGTCACCGCATCAGATAGTCGAACATAAAATCGAAGTCACACACAGCGGCCATGTTTTATTAAACGAAGCCGCTATTGACACTCAGGGACTTGAAGCATTTTTAGCGCAAGAAGAGAGAAAGCGCCCGATGCTTCCTTATCTCTATTTTGACTTTGACGCCCATGCTGATTGTGTTGTGGTCAAGGAAACACGCGCACTCATAGAAAGATCTGGAATATGCAGGGAGGGCTACTGCATTACCGGTGATGATGGTGAATATCCGCCAAGGGAATGAGATCGACAGGCAGAGCGACTCTTTCAGGCGATAAGTTGAGGATTTGCGGGCCAAACCCCCTTTCGGTCTGTGAATCCTTGCGGTAAGCCGTTGACCAATGTCCCCGCCCCAACCCTATCAAGGCCATTTTGACGGCACGCGGCATTATTTTGCGGTCCGCGTCTATTTCGAGGACACCGATTTTTCGGGCGTAGTCTATCATGCACGCTATCTGCACTTCATGGAACGGGCACGCTCGGACATGTTGGCGTGCGTCGGCATCGACCAACGGCGCGTGCATGAAGAGGGCGCTGGCGCCTATGCCGTGACCGAAATGCATATCAAATACCGCCGTCCGGCACATTTTGACGATGCGCTAGTTGTTGTCAGCACGGTAGAGGCAGTTCGCGCCGCCAGTTGCGATATTCATCAAACAGTCACGCGCGGTAGTGAAATATTGGTGGAGGCGACCGTCACGGCCGCTTTCGTATCCCCCGACGGCAAACCACGCCGCCAACCCGCCGAATGGGTGGCAGCGTTCCAGCCGATTTTGAACCGTAAAGCAGTATAAGGAATCCCATGAATCTGGTTTTGGCAGCGCAAGCGGTAAATTTTTCCCCGATTACACTCTTCATGGACGCCGACTGGGTGGTCAAGGCGGTGATCATCGGACTGGCACTTGCGAGCATTTGGGCGTGGACGATCATCATCAGCTTCACGGTGAAGATGGCGCGGATCAACAGCCAGACCGAAAAGTTCGAACGGGATTTCTGGGCGAGCAGCGACATTGACGGCTTTTACAGCGGCCATAGCAAAAGCGAACTGCCCGTAGCTCGCGTCTTTACCGCAGGGGTCGCGGAATGGCGGCGATCGACCAATGGAAAGAATATCGACCGCGCCGGTACGCGCGAACGGCTGGCAACGGCGATGGACGCAACCATTGCGGCCGAAACCGACAAGCTCGCCAACCGGTTGAACTTTCTGGCGACGACCGGTTCTGTTGCACCCTTTGTCGGTTTGTTTGGCACCGTTTGGGGCATCATGCGCAGCTTTGCGGCCATCGCCGCCGAGCAGAACAGCTCGCTCGCCGTGGTCGCCCCCGGCATTGCCGAGGCATTGTTCGCCACCGCAATCGGCCTTTTTGCCGCAATACCCGCGGTCATCGCCTACAACCGCTTTTCGCACCGGCTGAACCAGTATGAGGCGCGCATGGGTCGCTTTGCCGACGGATTCCACGGCACGTTGAGCCGCGAACTGGAACGGGAAAGCAACTGATGGCGATGAACCTATCCTCCGGCGGTGGACGCAGGCGGGGTCGGGGCGGGCGGCGCGCGCCGATGGCGGAGATCAACGTCACGCCGTTGGTCGATGTCATGCTGGTGTTGCTCATCATCTTCATGGTGACGGCCCCCTTGCTGGTCACCGGCGTGCCGGTCGAGCTTCCCGAAAGCCGCGCCAATGCCCTGGACCAGAAGGACGAACCGATTGAGATCGCCATCGACAAGGATGGCGTGACCTTCATCGACGGAACCGAAGTCGGCCCGGGTGACCTGCCCGCACGGCTGGAAGAAATTGCGGCCGCGCAAGATGAAACCACGCCGCGGCAGATCATGCTGCGCGGCGACACGACGATCAGCTACGGCCAGATGATGCGGGTGATGGGCGAGTTGAACCGTGCGGGGCTGAACAGTGTCAGCTTGGTCACCACAGGTTCATCTGGTGAAAACTAGGCAGTAGGGCGATGGACCGGGCGGAGAAACTGGGATTAGGCGCTGCCGTTGGTGGCCATGTCGTGCTGCTCGGCGCGATGGCGCTTGGCCTGATGATGTCCGCAGAACCCGTCACCAAGCCTGAAGCCATCTCGGTCTCGCTGGTCGGCGAGATTGCCGATGTCTCGACCGCGCCGGACGCGATCCAGGAAGAATCCGCACCCCCCGCCCCCGCCGAGGCCGAACCTGCAGAGCCGCCACCAAGCCCGGCGATGCAGATCGAGCGGCCGGTCGAAAAGCCGCAGGCCAAGCCTGTGCCCAAACCCTTGCCCCGCGAAACACCGCCCCCGGCAAAAGTGGCGACCAAGAAAGTCGCCGTCAAACAGCCCCCTGGCAAGACCAGCACTGCCGCTGCAAAAAGCGGGAAAGGCACCACGCCTGCCAAGCCGGGCGGGCTGAGCAAAAGTTTCGAAGACAGCATCAACGCCATCGGCAAAGCACCGGGCGCGGGCAAGGCCGTTGGAACCCCGGCGGCACGCAGTGCATCCGTCATTCGAAGTGCAACAAATACAACAATTGCTGCCGAAGTCCGACCACTTATTCCTTCTTGCGCACCAAGGACCAGCGACAATAGCTCGCTAAGGGTATTTGTGTCGCTGAGCATCAGCCCATCTGCAAATTTAGTCAGCGCAAACGTTTATGACGTGCAAGGAATTACACCCTCAAATGAGGCGCAGGTTGATGAAATGAAACGGTGCGTCTTGCAAAGCCTGAAAGCTGCTTCGCCTTACAATCTCGACCCGGAAGAGTATGAGGTTTGGAAAGGTCATCGAGTGCAACTAAAGGTCAATTTCAAATAGGTGGACTATGAAAAACCATATAATATTTAAAGTGACATTTTTCTTAGGCCTGTTTGTTTTGGCAGCTAACGGCTCAAATGCTCAACCAACAACGCAGACTCCAACCGCCTCCGGCAGCGATGAACCAGAGCTTATTGAGGTTGATGTTGAAAACAGGGTCCGCTCCATCGCCGTCCCTGCCCTCGTTGCGCCCGCGCCCGCCGACACGGCTGCGGGCAACAGCACTGCGCTGGGTCGCCAGATTGCGGAAGTGATTTCGTCCGACTTGCGCGCATCGGGCGTGTTTGAAACGCAAGGGCCCAATGGCCTGCGCGCGATTACCCTGCCCGAAGTCACCGCACCGCAATTCGATTATTGGAAAGCACGTCCGGTCGAACAGCTCGTGCAGGGCTTTGTCCGCGTGGGCGGCGACGGCAATCTGACCGTCGGCTGTTATCTATATGATGTCGGCTTTGGCAACGAAACAACACGCCTTGGCTTTAACGTGCCGCCCCGTGAGTGGCGCCGCGCCGCGCATAAATGCGCCGATGCGATCTATTCGAAACTGACTGGCGAACTGCCCTTTTTCGATAGCCGCATTGCCTATATTGCCGAAACCGGTCCCAAGGGCAAACGGGTCAAGCGCCTTGCCATCATGGATTCGGACGGTGCCAACCACCGCTTCATCACCAATGGCCAGTCGACCGCGCTGACCCCGCGTTTCTCGCCCAATTACAAATCGATCCTGTATCTGTCCTATGTCGACGGCAATCCGCGTATCTATGTGTATGATATCGACGCCGGACGGCAGCGGTTGATTACGCAATCGCGTAACCCGACCTTCGCGCCGCGTTGGTCACCCGACGGGCAGACGATCCTCTATTCGATGGCGGTATCGGGCAACACCGATATCTATAAAATCTCGGCATCGGGCACCGGCACGCCGGTTAAGCTGACCAGTTCGCCCGGCATTGACGTCGGCGGCAGCTTTTCGCCCGACGGCCGCCAGATCGTGTTTGAAAGCGACCGTTCGGGCAGCCAGCAAATCTACGTCATGAACGCCGACGGCACGAACCAGCGCCGGATCAGCTTTGGCCAAGGCCGCTATGCAACACCCGAATGGAGCCCGCGCGCCGACCTGATTGCCTACACGCGCATCGCGGGGGATTTCCGCGTCGGCACGATGCGGCCCGATGGCTCGGGCGAACGCCTGCTGACCGACAGCTGGCAGGATGAGGCCCCCACCTGGGCGCCCAACGGCCGCGTCATCCAGTTTTTCCGCACGGCGAAAGGCAGTGGTAAAACAAGCATTTGGCAGGTAGACTTGACCGGATCGAACGAACGCAAGTTGCCGACCCCGGTCGATGGATCAGATCCGGCCTGGGGACCTGTTTTGCCCTGAGGGCGTTACTATCTGGATATCAAGCGGGGCTGAGAAAAAGGAGTAAGCTGATGAAAAGCAACACAGTCAAGATGGCGGCACTATTGCTGGCCTCCACCGCGCTTGTCGCGGGATGCGGCAAAAAGAAAGTGGACGTTCTGCCACCCGCGGCCGAAGGCACGGATTATGGCACACAGCCAACCGACACAACGCCGACCACAGGTGCGGTTGTTCCGGGAAGTCAGGAAGATTTTCTGCAAACAGTCGGCCAGTTTGGCGATCGTATTTTCTTCGACACTGACCGGTTCAATGTCGATACCGAAGATCAGGCAACCTTGCAGCGGCAGGCACAGTGGCTCGCACGCTACCCCAATACGCGCATAACGGTCGAAGGCCATGCCGACGAGCGCGGAACGCGTGATTATAACCTTGCATTGGGCGAGCGCCGGGCAAATTCGGCGAAAAACTATCTGATTTCCGTGGGCGTCGATGCCAGCCGGATCCAGACCGTCAGCTATGGCAAGGAACGTCCGCAGGCGCTTGGCTCGGACGAGCAAAGCTGGGCCCAAAACCGCCGGGCGGTGACGGTTACCGTTCAATAATTATCGGTACGGCGCGCTTTTGTCGAAGCGCGTCGTCCCTTTGACATGGCTTTTCTTGACAAGTCCAAGCCCTTCCGCGCATGTTTTGCCGGATTTTCGGGGGCAATATAGTTATGAGTGAAGACCTGACACAGCGCCACAGCGCATTCCGTTTCCATGGAAGCTGGCAGGAATTTGCCAAAATTGCATTCCCCAACCTTTTACTGTCCATCGTCACTTTGGGCATTTACCGTTTCTGGGCAACTACCCGCGAACGTGAATATCTTTGGGCACAGACCGACTTCATTGACGAGCGGCTGGAATGGACCGGCAAGGGTATGGAGCTGTTCATCGGCTTCATCATGGTATTCCTGCTGCTCGGCCTGCCCTTCATCGTTATCCAGCTTATTTCCCAAGGGCTTATTTTCCGCGGGGAAACGGTGATTGCGGGCGTGATCACGCTCGTCATGTTTCTGCTGCTGTTCTATCTTACCGGCGTCGCCTATTTCCGCGCGCTTCGTTACCGGCTGAGCCGCACCTATTGGCGCGGGATCCGCGGGGGCAGTAATGACCCCGGATTTCGGTATGGGCTTTCCTATATGTGGAAAAGCTTTGTGGGCTGGTTGCCGATTTTCCTGCTGGTGCCCTGGTCGATGATTTCGCTGTGGAACGAACGCTGGAACGCGATGAGCTTTGGCCCCCACCGCTTCGAAGCCAATGCGGATTGGAAGCCGCTTATGAAGCGGTATCTTCTTTTCTATCTGGTGCCATTTTTGCTGGTTGCAGGCATTATCACAATGGTCATCGTTGCTGCAGCCTCGGGTGACCAACTTGGCGCAGTAGGTGGCGCCGGTATGGCAGTGGGCGTCGTTATTGTGGTTGTTGCCGTTTTAAGCCTCTATATCATCCTGCCGCTGGCGGCCCTGGCCTTTTACAGCAAATATTTCCGTCTCGCGGTGGGTGGCCTGCGCCTTCACAATCTGGAATTTGACTTCCGCGCCCGCGCGCCGGACTGGATACTCTTCTTCCTCGCCAATATGGCAATCGTCATTTGCACATTGGGTATCGGCTATATCTTCATGCCCTATCGCAACTGGAAATTCTTCGTCGACCATATGGAAGCCTATGGCGATATCAATATTGACGAGCTGACCCAGTCCAAAACCATTGTGTCGAAACATGGCGAAGGCTTGCTCGACGCTTTTGATGTCGGCGCGATCTGACCGATGGATACCTTTTTCAACGTTTGGCATTATGACGGGCGGAGCGCCGTGCGCCGGAAGGTGGAAATCCAGACAATCGGACGCCAGTTCTTCTTGCTGGAAAACGAGCGGCGGCATGGCCCCTTTTCCTTTTCCGATGTCGAATATGTAACCCGCAAAGAGAATGTCGACGTTTACGGCCTCGCCGATGTGGACGGCTGGCGGCTTATGCTGTCGGGGCCCGTTCCAAGCGAATTGTCGGAGCTTCTGCCTGCGCATCGCAAATATGGCGGGTGGGTTGACCGGCTGGGCCTTGGCAAGGCGACCATCGCCTTCACGCTTGCAAGCGCTGCTGCGGTTGCGGTGGTCCTGCTCAGTCCGCAATGGCTGGCGCCGCTCATTCCGTCCAGCGTGGACGAGAAACTGGGCGATGCGCTCGTGGGTGATTTTGGTGGACGCTTCTGCAGCACGCCCGCCGGGGACGCTGCACTGAAAAAACTGGTCAACTCGCTCGATTCCAACCCGCAAGATCTTCAGGTTGAGGTCGCCAAGATCGATATGATCAATGCCGTCGCCCTGCCCGGTGGCAAGGTGATATTGTTTGACGGCCTGGTGAAACAGGCCCGTTCGCCCGATGAAGTTGCCGGTGTCCTTGCGCACGAAATCGGGCATGTGCGCGAAAAGCATGTGATGCAGGCGCTCCTGCGGCAAATGGGCCTTGCGGTTGTGCTGGGCGGCGTAGACGGAAATAGCGGTGCACTTGTGAACAATATGCTGGCGATGAGCTACAGCCGCAATTCAGAGGCCGAGGCTGACGCGCATTCGATGAAAGCGCTGGGCAAGGCGGAAATATCGCCCGTTGGCACGGCTTCCTTTTTTGAACGATTGTCGGAATTGGACGGCAGCGCCCGAAGTGGAGACAAAGGTCAGGGAATTGCGGGCTATATGTCGAGCCACCCTTTATCGCGCGAGCGCAAGAAAGCGTTCGAGAAGAGCATTGTGAAAGGCAAGAATTACAAGCCTGCCCTGACCGCGACCGAGTGGACCGAACTGAAGACCATGTGCACGCAAGACCGAAAAGCGAAATCGGGCTTCGGCTTTGATTTTGAATGACGCTGCGCTATGGGGCGCAAAAGGAGACTGACCCGACCATGTTTCGCCGCTTGTTCATTGATCACCCCAAAAGCGTAGATGAAAATTATCTGGAGCATTTCGGCGTCGCAAGCCGCTTTGGCTTCGCGATGATCTGGGGCGGGATGAAGGCACTTGTGCACGCGATCATTCCGGGGATGTGCATCACGTCCGGAAGCGACACCGTCAAACGGCTGAACACGATCATGGTCGAACAGCGCCGGGCAAAGGGGCAGGATGTTGCGCAAACCTTGACCGTTGATTGGGTGATTTGACGCTGGTCGAACCGCCTGTCCAGTTTCTGAATCGTCCGGACGGGACCCGTCTTGCCTATCGCCATCTTCGCGGCGAAGGCCCAACCATCGTGTTTTTACCGGGCTATATGTCCGATATGCAGGGCGGCAAAGCGCAGGCGCTGGCCGCATGGGCGCAAACGCAAAATCGGGCCATGTTGCGCTTGGACTATTCCGGTTGCGGTGAAAGCGACGGCGAATTTGAATCGGGAACCCTTGATGTCTGGCGCGACGATGTTTGCGCGGTCATCGCTGCGGTCGTCACCGGGCCTATAATTCTCGTCGGGTCGTCTATGGGTGGATGGCTGATGCTTTTGGTGGCGCAAGCTCTTGGCGGCCAAGTCCGTGCGCTGGTCGGTATTGCGGCGGCCCCTGATTTTACCGATTGGGATTTTGACGCAGCCGATAAGGCCGCCTTGCTGGACAAGGGACGGATCGAGCGACCCAGCGATTATGGTTATGACGCCATGGTCATTACCCAAGATTTTTGGACATCCGGTCAGGATAATCTGCAACTGACCGACCGTGTCGCAATCCACTGCCCCGTACGGCTTATCCATGGGCAGCAGGACCCCGACGTTCCGTGGGAGATTTCGCTGAAGCTCGCTGCCTGTCTTTGTTCAGCCGATGTGCAGACGCTTTTGATAAAGGACGGAGACCACCGGCTGTCGCGCGATCAGGATATTGCGTTGCTGATTGATGTGGTGGCGAAACTCTGACGCGGATCTGTGCCGCGCCGGCTTCTTGGATTGACTATGCTTCTGCTTCCCCTTTTCCTTCTGCAAACCGCCACACCTGCGTCGGCCCAACCGCTTCCGACGCTGGACGAGGTGCAATTTAGCGAATGTCTCAAACAGGCGGTGACCGATGCGCCTTCCGCCGTGACACAGGCGAGCGACTGGGCACAAAAGGGGGGCGGCTATCTGGCGCGTGCGTGCCATGGTTATGCTCTGGCGACGGATTTCAAATTTGATCTGGCGGTCCCGCTTCTGACCGAGGCGGCCCGTGGCGCCGAAGCCAGACAAGACGACCGCGCCGCCCGCTTCTGGGCGCAGGCCGGCAATGCGGCGATTGCCGTGGGCGAACTGGATGTCGCGCTGGACTCGTTGAGCAGGGCTTTGGCAGCGACGACGCTGACCCCGGGCGAAAGAGCAGATACCGAAATTGACCGGGCCCGCGCGCTTGTCGGGTTAAACCGGAATGGAGAGGCGGAAGCAGCGCTGACGACGGCGCGGGGTCTGGCACCTGAAAATGCTGCCGCATGGCTCCTTTCGGCAACCCTGGCGCGGCGGGAAAACAAGCTGCCCGATGCTTTGCGGTTTATCCAGACTGCCGCCGCACTCGGCCCGCGTGATCCGGCGGTCGCGCTGGAGGCGGGCAATATTGCGATCGCCGCGGGCGACGACGCCAGTGCCCGAAAGCAATGGGAGCAAGTTCTGGCCATCGCGCCCAACAGCCGGCAAGCCACAAGTGCGAAGGCCCAGTTGGCGGCGTTGGGGCCTTCCCCAACACCGCCTGTGGATGGTCAGTCGAGATAATATTCGACGGTCGTGACGACCCGGACCTTTTTGTAAGGCGAATCCGAAACGCCCCAGCCACCGGCGCTATCGCCATCGCGGGCGGTAACTTCGAAATAGCCCTGGGTTGCCGATTTGATGCTGCCGACGCCGGTGCCGCTGTCCTTTGCGAACTGCTCGGCTGATTTGCGGGCATCTTTCGTGGCCTGGGCAATCATCTCCGGCTTGATCGCGTTCAGCTTTGTGAAGGTGTAGGCCATGCCCGATCCCTCCTCCAGCTCGACGCCGCTTTTGACCAGATCAAACTGGCGCTTCACGGCAGCTTCGGCCTTTTTGATGTCGGTGGTACGCAGCGACAGGCGCTGCTTCACCGTATAGGTGGGAATGCCGTTTTCATTATATTGCGAGACATTGGCGCCGGTTGGCTGCAGGGCATCGGCATCAAAACCGAGGCTGTTGAAAAAGCTGCGGATTGCCTTTGTGTCGCCGTCGACTTTGGCCTGCGCCGATTGCAAATCGCCCGCCTTTGCCGAATAGGCGATCGTCCATGTGGCAAGGTCCGCGGTCACATCGCGCTCCGCCAGCCCGCGGACGGTCACCGCGCGATCGGACTGTTTCATCCGCACCAGCCCGTCACCCATCAGATAGCCACCCGCCACAAGACCCGTCGCCAAAAGCGCGGTGCCTGCAAGCCATGCCTTACCCTGATTGGCGGTCAGTCTGCCCAGCCAGCCCGATCCTTCTTTATCGCCACCTTCATCACCCATGATCTGATCCTAGAAAATTTTGCCCCGCAGCCCTGTGCGCCCCTTGCGCCGGATGCTGTCAGGGTCCATTTGTTGCGTCGACCCACTGCACGGTCCGCTAATGCATCGGCGATGAACCGTGCCTTAATAGAGATGAATGGAGTTATAATGGCGACGAAATATCTGCACACGATGATCCGCGTCACCGACCCCGACGCGACCGTCGCCTTTTTTAAACTGATCGGGCTGGAGGAAGTGCGGCGTTTCGACAGCGAGGCGGGGCGCTTCACGCTCATCTTTCTCGCCGCGCCCGGCCAGGACGGGATTGCGGAAGTCGAGCTGACCTACAACTGGCCGCCCGCCGATGGCAGCCCTGCGGAAGATTATAGCGGCGGCCGGAATTTCGGGCATCTGGCCTATCGGGTCGACGATATTTACGCGACCTGCCAGCGGCTGATGGATGCAGGTGTCACCATCAACCGCCCGCCGCGCGATGGCCATATGGCCTTTGTCCGCACACCGGACGGCATCTCGATCGAACTTCTGCAGGAAGGCCATCTGGAGCCTGCGGAGCCTTGGGTCAGCATGCCCAATGTCGGGAGCTGGTAATGGCGCTGGAGATTGTCCGCATTCCGGTCTTGTCCGATAATTATGTCTGGCTGGTCCACGAACCGGTGAGCGGGGAGACCATGGTGGTCGACCCTGCCGTTGCACCCCCCGTTCTGGAAAAGGCGGAAGAGCTCGGCTGGAAGATTTCGCAGATATGGAACACCCACTGGCATCCCGACCACACCGGCGGCAATGCCGAGATAAAGCAGGCCACCGGCTGCACGATCACAGGCCCTGCCGCCGAAGCGGGGCGTATCCCTACATTGGATGTGCAGGTGAAGGGCGGCGATGCTGTGCGGCTGGGCGATGTGACCGCTGATGTCCTTGATGTCCCGGCGCACACGGCAGGCCATATCGCCTTTCACTTCGCCGAAGATGGAGCCGCTTTTGTCGGCGACACATTGTTCGCAATGGGCTGCGGGCGTTTGTTCGAGGGCACGGCGGAGCAGATGTTTGGCAATATGCGCGCGCTCGAAGCGCTGGGCGACGACACCGCCATCTACTGCGCCCATGAATATACCTTGAGCAATGGCCGCTTCGCCCTCACCGTCGAGCCGGAAAACACCGCTTTGGTGCAGCGCATGGCAGAGGTTGTCGCCTTGCGCGATCGGGGGGAACCGACAGTGCCGACCACCATCGCTCTCGAAAAGGCGACCAATCCCTTTATGCGCGCCACATCCGTGGCCGAACTCGCCGCACGGCGCGCTGCGAAGGATGCCGCGTAAGTTGGGGGCACTTGCGCGTTACCAGGCCTAATGAAAATCGCGCGATCTCGGCAGGATGCGGACGTCGCGCGGGTGGCCATGACGGGGGGCGACAGGACGGGCAAATTCGTCCGATCGGCTGAGCGGAACATTGGGATCATGGTCTTCGGATAGCCGGTCCAGCTCATGCGTCCGGTCGGTAATCGTCGTCGCCATCAGGTGGACAACACCCTCTTTGCTGCGCTGCACTTCCCCTTCGATCACCATCAGGCGCGCGCCCATGACAGCGCGCCTTTGCCGCTCGAACAGGCGTGCCCATAAAAGGGCGTTGATGACGCCCGACTCATCCTCGATGGTGATGAAAATGGCATTGCCCTTCCCCGGGCGCTGCCGTGTCAGCACGACCCCGGCAGTCTTCACCCGAGAACCATGCCGCGCCTTGTCGGTCTCGGCACAGCTCAATATCCCCTCGCGCGCAAATACCGAACGCAGAAACTGCATCGGATGCCCTTTCAGCGACAGCCGCGTCATCTGGTAATCCGCAGCCACATGCTCGCACATCGGCATGACGGGTAGGCGGGCGTCCATCTCTTCGGCCAGTTCGCGCGCATCCGCTGCGGCAAAAAGGGGAAGCTGGTCCGACGGCGTCCGCCGCGCCTCCCATCCGGCGGCGCGGCGGTCGAGGCCCAAGGACCGCAGCGCATCGGCATCGGCCAAAAGATGCAGGCCGCGCGACGGCAAGGACGCCTTGTGCGCGAGGTCCTCCATGGAGGCAAAGGGCCGTGCGGCAACAACTGCCCTGGCCCAATCCTGCCGGAAATGATCGATCTGCCGGAATCCCAGCCGCAAGGCCCCATCTTCGATGCTGTTGTCCCACTGGCTGAAGTTAATGTCGATCGGCCGGACCTCGACCCCGTGCGCCCGCGCATCCTGCACCAATTGCGCGGGCGCGTAGAAACCCATGGGCTGGGAATTGAGCAGGGCAGCGGTGAAAATGGCGGGGTGGTGGCATTTCAGCCAGGACGACACATAGACCAGATGGGCAAAGGCCTGCGCATGGCTTTCCGGAAAGCCATAGCTGCCAAAGCCTTCAATCTGCTTGTAGCACCGCTCGGCAAAATCACGCTCATAACCACGGCGCACCATGCCCTCGATCATCTTGTCGCGATAGGCGGGCATTGTCCCCACATTGCGGAACGTCGCCATCGCGCGGCGCAATCCATTGGCCTCATCCGGGGTGAAGGCCGCCGCAACCATGGCAAGCTTCATGGCCTGTTCCTGAAACAGCGGCACGCCACAGGTGCGGTGAAGAATGTCGTACAGTTCCCGCGGGTCATGCGGCGGGGCGGGTGCAGGGAAATCGACGGGCTCTTCCTTGTTGCGGCGGCGCAGATAGGGGTGGACCATATCCCCCTCGATAGGCCCGGGGCGGACAATCGCGACCTGGATGACCAGATCGTAAAACTCCTTGGGCTTCAGCCGGGGAAGCATGTTGATCTGCGCGCGGCTTTCCACCTGAAAGGTGCCGATGCTATCGCCCTTTTGCAGCATCTGGTAAACTGCCGGATCCTCTGCCGGTATGCTGTCCAGACGATAATCGCCCAATCCGTTTTCCCGGATGAGGTCGAGGCTTTTGCGGATACAGGTCAGCATCCCCAGCGCCAATATATCGACCTTTAACAGGTTGAGCGCGGCAATATCGTCCTTGTCCCACTCGATGAAAGTGCGATCTTCCATGGCGCCATTATGGATGGGAACGGTTTCATCCAGACGGTTTTCGGTGAGCACAAAACCGCCGACATGCTGCGATAGATGGCGCGGGAAATCGAGCAACTGGCCGACCAGCGCATGCAGTTGGGCAATCTGCGGATTGGCCGGATCAAAGCCTGCCTCCATCAGCCGCTCTTCGGGCAACTCCCGCCCGAAACTGCCCCAGATCGTTCCCGCCAGCCGCGCCGTCACATCCTCGGTCAGCCCCAGCGCCTTGCCAACCTCGCGCACCGCGCTGCGCGGACGATAATGGATCACGGTGGCGGCGATGGCGGCACGGTGGCGTTTGTACCGCTGGTAGATATATTGCATGACCTCCTCGCGGCGCTCATGTTCGAAATCCACATCGATGTCGGGCGGCTCGTCCCGCTCTTCCGACAAAAAGCGCGAGAAGAGCAGATTGTTGGCGACAGGATCGACCGAGGTAATCCCCAGCAGATAGCAGATCACCGAATTGGCGGCAGAGCCTCTTCCCTGACACAAGATGGGCGGTTCTTTCGTGCGGGCAAATCGGACGATGTCGTGCACGGTCAGGAAATAAGGTGCATAATTCTTCTGCCGGACAAGCTGGAATTCCTCCTTCAGTATCTTCGCCAATTTGGGCGGCAACCCATCGGGATGGCGACGCTGCGCCTCGGTCATGACCAAATGTTCCAGCCAGCCTTGTGCATCCCAGCCTTCCGGCACGGGCTCATGCGGATATTCGTAACCCAGCTGCGCCAGATCAAAAGAGATCTGCCGCAACAGGCGGGACGTTTCGGCAATGGCATCAGGACAATGTGCGAAAAGATCGGCCATCTGCCCGGGTGATTTGAGATACCGCTCCGCATTGCTGTCCAGTCGGGCACCAGCCTGTGCCACAGGGACGCCGAGGGATATTGCCGTCAGGACATCGTGCAAGGGCCGGTTCCGGCACTCTGCATAGAGGGCGTCGTTCGTGGCGAGCAGCGGAACGCCCAAATGCTGGGCCAAAAGGCGGGATTGTTCGAACCGGCGCCTGTCGCTGCCCTGAAGATGCATGGACACCCCCAACCAGACGCGGTCGGGCGCGCATTTTTTCAGACGCAGCAGAATATTCTCGATCCCCTGCGGCGTTGGCTCCACCAGGCGCAACCCCTCGCTGCCGTCATGATGATCATAGGGGACAGGCCTGCCCTGCGGCGTATTTTCCTGCGCCGTGGACACAGGCAAAAGGATGAAGAGTATATCCTGCGCGTGCGCCGCCAGATCGTCGAAATAAAGGATGCAGCCCCCCTTTTTCGACCGCATATTCCCGGTTGTCAAAAGCCGGGTCAGCCGTCCCCACCCCAGACGGGTGCGGGGATAGGCGACAATATCCGGCGTCCCGTCGGCAAAGACCAGCCGCGCGCCGGTTACAAGCCGGAAACCTTGGGGCAATAGGGATTGGGCGCGGGCGGCTTTGACCGCACTCCACGCCCGCACAACACCTGCCACACTGTTACGGTCGGCTATGCCAAGTGCCTTCATACCAAGTGCGGCCGCCTGCACCACCATCTCCGCCGGAGAGGATGCGCCGCGCAAAAAGGAATAATGGGTTGCAGCAACCAGTTCGGCGTAGGCAATCATGCGAACAACCCGTGCAGATACCAACGCGGGTCACCCCCCTCCCCATAGAGCCCATGCCGGAACATCCAGAAACGCCGGCCTTCACTGTCCTCCACACGGTAATAGTCGCGGGTCAGTCCGCCCTTTCCCGGTTCATGCCCCGCAGGACGCCGCCACCATTCGGCCGCGATCCGTTCAGGCCCCTCCACAGAATGGACCAGATGGACATGACGCCGCCACCGGAACTGGCGTGGCGGTCCATCGGGCAGCAGCGCCGTCACCTCCACAGGCTGCGGCGGGTCGAACAGACGGAAAGGCCGCATTTGCGGTTCCTGCATCTGGGATGTTGTCCGGAAAGCCGATGGCGGTCCGGCCTGCGCGGGACGCTCAAAGGTTGCACGTTCGGGAATATGGCTGTTGCCCATGTGAAAATGACGGATACGCTCCGGCCCCAGGCGTACGCTCAACCGGTCGATCAGCGCCGCCTTTTCCGCCTTTACATCCACCTTGGATTCAAGACCTGCCTGCACATGGGCCAAATATTCGCTGCGCGGAACAGCCATGTGGATCATGTCATAGCCAAATCCCGGGTCGAGCGGATCGGACAATGTATCAATCCGCTCCCCGAACAACCGGTCGAGCAAAGCCGCATCACGTGTCGGGGTGCCGGTATCCACGGCAAGCCGCGCGACATGACCGTCACTGCGGAACAGGGATATTTCAAACCGCCGGCCACCTTCGCCACGTTCCTGCAACAGGATCGCGCTTTGCTGTGCCAGATGGGTGATCCCCGCCATTACATCCTGCGTGCGCGCCACCGGCTCTGCAAAATTGAGCGCCACCTGGATAACCGGGGCGGCCCGGCGCGGCGTAATGCGGGGATCCTCTTCCTCCAACAGACGCGCAAGTGTGCGGCCATAATCCTTACCGAAGCGCGCGGCAAAGGCGGCACGTGGACGCGCGGCAAGGTCACCGACCGTTTTCAATCCGGCCCGCTGCAACGCGGCATGCACCTTTGCGTCGCAATCCAGCGCGTGCACCGGCAATGCGTTTATCGTCCGCACACCAAATCTGGCCTTGGCCCGCGCGCTGTCCGGTGTCGCACCCAAGGCGATACGCGCGGTCAGGCCATGACGCCGCAGCCGCATTTTCAAATCCCGGGCAAGGGCCGCTTCGGTGCCGCCAAATATATGCGCGCAGCCGCTAATATCCAGAATCAGACCCTGTGGCGGATCCAAAGCACAACTGGGGGTGTAGCGCTCGCATCCGTCGGCAAGCCATTCGAGCAATTGCCTGTCCGCCTGCGGATCATGGTCAAATACCGCCAGATCCGGGACACGCGCCCGCGCATCGGCAAGCGCCATGCCGGGCGTCATGCCCAGCCCAAGCGCAGCCGTATCGCAGGCGACAAGCCGCATGGCCCCGCGCTGCTTTTCAATCAGCGCAAAAGGAACGTCAGGCGCTTTGTCTCCGCAGCTCCGGATCAGTCGTTCCGCCGGCAGAACCGGCAGAAAGACCGCCAGATAACGGCGCGTCGTGAAAAATTCTGTCTCCATGATCCCAGGTCACTCTCGCCGCAAAAGGCGCAATGCCGCCGCGGTGGCGCAGCAAATTGATGTCGAATGTTGCAAAGCCCGGCACGTTGCCGGGTAGAGGCAGCGATGGCGCGGACCGGACTTGCCAGCGGGTGGTGGCCGCGCTGGGCATCGGAACCGCATCACCCCGCACCAGAAGTGCCAGAACCCCGGCTTCGCGCGCGGCCAGCACCAGCCGCCGCGTCGATGTCAGATCGATCAGCCGGGCATGGCCCTGCGCCTCCAAGATGACGGCACCTGCGGCTTTTGAACGGATTCCATCGGCGGCAGCGCGCAAGGCATCGCGCATATCCGCCGCCTGAACCAGCAAAAGGCGAGCGGGATCCGCACCCATTTGCGCAAGACCCGCCGCATAGAGCCGGCCCGAGGCCTGCCGTTCCTTGTCCCCCGAAACCCACAAAATATGCGTCTCCGTCTCGGGCAAGCGGAGCGCCATGAGCATTGCAAAGGCCGCAGCAGCAGTTGCGTCATTATGGTCAGCCGCGAAAAATTCATGCAAACCGTCCTGCGCGATTCCCCCCTGCAGCCGCTGGTCCACCAAAGGCGCGCCGACCGGCAGAAGCCTTTGCGGCTTCTCCGACTGGTACTGCTGCCACAACCTGTTGGACGGGGGCGCAGATAGAATCGCCTTAATGTTCATGTTTTGTTCTATATCTTCTTTTTCCAGAATGTGGAGTCAGCTTTTTGTCGTTAAATTTGGGTAGGACCTGTTAGATGCTGTCATATAGAAAGATGCAGGAGACCACATGAACCCCGACATTTCCGAAAGCCCGAGCATCTGGTGCCATGCGAAAGCGACGCGGGCGCATGCTGTCGTCGACGCGGCACCCTATTATGAGATCATCCAGGCCGCCATGATGAATGCCAAGCACCGCATCATGCTGATCGGTTGGGATTTCGACACACGTATCGATTTAAGCCGGAGCCGCCGGAAAAAAGGCGACCCGCCCAAACGGCTTGGTGATTTCATTTTGTGGCTGGCCGACCGGACGCCGGGGCTGGAAATAAAACTGCTTAAATGGAATTTCGGTGCGCTAAAGCTGATGACACGGGGGTCGGCTATGGTGGATGTCGCCAAATGGGCGATGCACAAGCAGATCCAGTTCAAACTCGACAGTGCGCATCCTGTGGGATGCAGCCACCACCAGAAAATCGTCGTCATTGACGACAAGATGGCCGCGTGCGGTGGCATCGACATGACCGCAGACCGCTGGGATACCCCCGAACATGTCGACGGCGACCTACGGCGCAAGCGCCCCAACGGGAAGCTCTATGGCCCCTGGCATGACACGACCATGCTGGTCGAAGGCGACGCCGCCGCTGCACTCGCCGTCCTTAGCCGGGCGCGTTGGGAATTGGCCGGTGGTGATCCTATGGAACCCTGCCCCACGGATGCTGCCTCGCCCTGGCCCGAATTTCTGGAGGCCGAATATCAATTTGTCGAAATGGGGATCGCGCGCACCCGTGCGGAATATAAGGACGCCACCGAAATCCGCGAGATCCAGCACTTGTTTCTGGAACAGATCGCCCGCGCCAAAAAGTTCATTTACGCAGAGAACCAGTATTTTGCCTCGCCCAAAATCGCCGATGCCATCGCCAAGCGTATGGCGGAACCCGACCCGCCCGAGATTATCGTCGTCAACCCCGAGACCGCGGACGGGTGGCTGGAACAAAAGGCCATGGATGGCGCCCGCGCGCAGCTGCTGCGCGCCATAGGGAAGCACGACCCCAAGGACCGGTTCTGCATCTATGTTCCGCACACCAAACAGGGTGAGCCGATCTATGTCCATGCCAAGCTGATGATTGTGGATGACGAAATATTGCGCATCGGGTCCGCGAATATGAACAACCGTTCGCTGGGCCTGGACAGCGAATGCGACATTTTCATCGATACGACCCGCCCGGGCAATGAAAGCGCCGGTCCGACGATCCGATTAATGCGTGCTTCGCTTCTGGCCGAACATTGCGGACTTTCCGAAGAAAAGGTGCTCGAGCTTCTCGAACAGGGAAAGACCATGCGGCACATCATCGACACGGTCAAAGGCAATGGCCGCCGTCTGGTGCGGCTGGATATTCCGGAACTTACAGATGCGGAAAAGGCGATTGCCGAGAATGCGGCGCTCGACCCCGAACGTGCCGACCAGATGTTTGAACCATTTTCGAGCCCCGGTCTGTTTTCCCGCGTCAAACGGCTGCGTTCACCAGGATAGTTTGCGAAACCGGGTTCAGCGGTTCCGTTTCTTTTCCGGCGCAGCGGCGGGCGCGGGTGCCGGACGGGCTTGCTGCGGCGGGGCGACGCCAGCCACCTGCAACGGAACGATCGACACGCCATAAAGACGCCACTTGCCGGCCATCCATTGATAATAAAGTTCGAATTCGACCGACGTCGGACGAATGCCGAAATATCCCCTGAGGTAGAGGACATCCGGCTGCACCAGCTGCGGCGGCGCGGTATAGGATGGTGCCACCAACAGAGCGTTGGACAGGTCGATATTGCTCGCGCGCAGGGTCGCGAATATCTCGGCCAGACGCGCCGGATTGTTGTTGATCTGAAATCCCGTCGCCGAAAGGTCGCGCAGCACGGAATAATTGCCCGACTGGTTGGCATTATCGACCGCCGCAATCGTTCCCCAGATCAGCTTTGCCAATTCCAGTTCGCCGGGAACCGGGACGGTTGAGAGCGGATTTTGCGGGGCCACCGTTTGCGGGAATGCCGGTGGAGCGGGTGTCTGCGCCAGCCCTAGCGTTGCGAAACCGAACAGCGATAGTGCATAAAGTACGACCAGCACAGCCACCCGATAGGCAACCGACGCAAAGGCCTTCTTCCGGCGATATATCCGGCCTTCCTTACTCATGGACTGGGTCACTTCACTCTTGCTCCGCGGGTTTTTCGCAACCCGAATTTCAGTTCCGGCCAGAAAGGACATTCCAAGAATCGTCCGCCCAGCACGCTCATAAATAGTGTTACAATGTTATTTCCGAAATTGCAACGCGCTTCAACAAGGTTGCAAATAGGAAAGCCGAAGCCTGCTTTTCGCTGGCTTCGGCTTTCCGGAATATGGTGCACGGACGGTCGCCTTGATTGCTCAAGTCCTTTTTACAACGCGCCCCTGCACCACGAACATGATGGATCGTCAGGTGAGAATGTGCCCCACCCAACGTCCGTTATTTAGAACTCGGTTGCCACGTGCGCACGGACAACGGTATCCTTTCCGCCGGAGTGCGCAAAGCCGCCGCCGAAAGCCACCGGAATGTCCAGATTCAGGCGGTGGTTGAACGACATGCTGAAGGCACCTTCACCGCGGTAGAAGGCCGTGCCAGCGACGAACGAGGTTTTGCCCGGTTCGGACGGCATGGGTGCCGCGGTCAAGGCCGAGGCCGCCGCAATACCACGGCGCGCTTCCTTGCGGTTGAAGCTTACCAAGTCGAACAGCTCTTCCTGACCCTTCTGCAGGTTTGCAACCTGGCCATTGAGCGTCGAAATCGACGCGCGGATCGACGGATCCCGCCCGATCGTACCAAAAGCATCAACAGTCATGACATCGGTAGGACCCGATTGCGCCGCCGTGCTGGCAGCGATGTCGGCGATGGTAACCGAGGTGCCAGGCGTGGTTACGCCATTTGCGGTGACCGCCTTGCGACCCAGAACGATCTGATCCGCACGGGTGGTTACTGCACCCGTTCCGATTGCTGTGCTGTTGGCGAAGTTTGCCGTAGCCCCTGCCCCGATCGCGGTGGCACTCGCGCCCTCTGCTCGGGTATTGGCACCGACCGTGATCGCGCTACCGCCTACCGCGTTCGCCCGGAAGCCGAGTGCCGTCGAGAGATTACCTGTAGCGTTAGTCTGCCAACCAAAAGCTTGCGAACCACGACCGCTGGCGATCACTTCACCGCCAATGGCCGTGGCGTGAAAGCCTGCTTGCGATTTGTCGCCGACTACTGTTGCGTCTTCGTCATTCGCGATTGCACCATTACCGATAGCAATGGTTGTTTGAGCGTTGGCAAGCGATCCGCGCCCGATGGCAATGTTTGAGTCAGCGTTGGCGCCTGTTGGCAAAGGACGTGCAGGATCAAGTTGCGCAACAGCGCCTTCACCTAGTGCGATGGCTGATACGCCTACAGCTTTTGCCTTATTACCCTGTGCAAAGGCGCTGTCACCGACGGCCTGGCTTTCCGAACCCAGCGCAACCGCGGCAAGGCCGGTGGCGGTGTTGGTGAAGCCCAATGCAACCGCACCTTGGCCGGTGGCGGTGTTGGGATCGCCAATGGCAACCGCACCATTGCCTGAAGCGGTATTGCCCAGACCGATGGAGACAGCCGCGCCGTCCTTGGCCGTTGCGCCCGTACCGATTGCCACCGCATTTTCGGTTGCGGCTAGTGCATTGCCGCCAAGCGCGATCGCGCCATCCTTATCCGCAACCGCGGCAGCAGCACCCGTCGCGGGCTTTACTGCGAGGAAACCGCCACCTGCGCCACCAGTATTGGCAGCATTTTTGAGTGCCAGCACATCACCCTTAAGGATGCCAATGTCATCGGTGGCCAATTTAAGGTCACTTTTTACGGCATTCAATTGTGCTACATTGACTGCATCGGTGTCTGCAGTGCCTGCGGTAACGTTTACCAGTTTGCGTGTGGCGAACGCATCGCCCGTCTTGCCCGAACCGATCGACACCGCATTGGCTTCACTTGCGACTGACCCCGATCCCAATGCAACACTGTTGAGCGCATTTGCACCAACATTTGCACCAGCACCGAATGCAGCCGCATTTCCTGCCGATGCGGTTGCACCCTCACCAACTGCTACCGCACCTGCCAGGGTCGCTTTCGACCCGCCTCCAAGGGCGATCGTGCCTGCAACCGCCGCTTCCGCAGGGGCCGCACCGGCGACTTCCTTTACCGCCACAAAGACATTGGCTGGCACAACAACCCCACCACCAACACCGGCATTTGCGATAAGTAATTTGACCTGACCCAGATTGGTGGCATCATTGTCGCCGGTGCCCGCCGCCACATTTGTCAACCTGCGGGTCAGTTTTTCACCGACTGCGCCGCCGGGCTTATCACTGCCCCCGAATGAAACTACATCGGTATCGCCCGACGCGGTGATCGACCCGTTGCCGATGGCGACCGAGCGTAGCCCGGCGGCGTTGGTTCCGGCACCCAAGGCGACTGCGTCGGTGCCCACGATGCTGTTAGCGGTGAAATTGGTGCGGTCAATGCCGACAAATTTGTTGACCGCTGTCGCCGTATTCAATTGGCCTACCGTTGCCGCATCGGAGTTGGCCGAACCATCAGCTACGTTCACGATCTTACGCTTCAGCGTGGCATTACCCACCGAAACGGTGTCGGCAACATCCGCCACCGAACCTTCACCCAAGGCAACGCTGTTGGCCGCCGAGGCCGTCGCTGCGCCGCCAATGGCAACGCTGCCTGCAACCGATGCATCCGCATCCGCCGAAACAACACCACCAACGACGTCTGGATTAACATCGACAAAGGCATTGCCTGCGCCACCAATCCCTAATGCCGAAACCACGCCTTCCACAGCATTGGAAAATGTCGAGTTTGCAGTGATGTCAAACCGACCGTCAATCACCCCGGTAAGGTCGGTGTTCGCAGCGGTAAAGCTGCCGTCCAACTGCGCCTTGTTCACAGCGTCGGTTGCGGCGGTGCCCGCCGTCACATTCACAATTTTGCGCGTGGCGGGGCCTTCATTAGGTAGTACATTGGGTCCGCCGCCAACGGAAACCACATCCGCCTCTTCTGCAATGGCACCAAAGCCCAAAGCAACGGAATTGTTCGCGGCCCCCCGCACCGTCGCTTTAACGCCAAGGGCAGTTCCAGCCAATGGAGTCGCCGTCGATACAGTCAGGCCTGCATTAGCTGTCGAACCTAACGCGACTGAATTTACCTCATTGGCTTTTGCAAAATTACCCATTGCGGTTGATTGTAGCCCATTCGCTTCCGTTCCGACACCGATCGCGATTGCTCCGGTGTTTGCTGCTGTAGCGACTGTAGATCCCACTGGGGCACTTATCGCAATAAAAGCATCATCAACCGTCGCGGCATCCAACTGCCCCTTGTTTACCGCATCGGTTGCGGCGGTGCCAGCGGCCACGTTGACCAATTGACGTTCTTTGACCACGGGTACGCCCGCAACTGCATCAACCCCAGCACCGAATGAAACGGTATTTGCACGATCCGCAACGGCATCAGAACCAATGGCGACGGCATCAAATACCCCAGCAGCAACGTTCGAGTCAGCACCCAGGGCAATAGACCCGGTTGCACCAGCCGCCACATTGGCAAATCCACCTATGGCAATGCCCCGGTCGGTCGCATTTACTTTGGCATCAGAGCCCACAGCAAGTGTTTGAAGACCTTCGGACAGAGCTCCGTCACCAAAGGCCGTGGCCCTTACACCATCAGCCTTCGCAAACGCACCTACTGCGGATGAAAAAAGGTCAGTAACCTCAGCAGAAGCGCCGACCGCCGTCGAGCGATCGCTTTCCGCTTTAGCTTTGTTTCCCAAGGCCACTGATTCATTACCCTGAGCTAATGAATCACTTCCTAAAGCGACGGAGAAATCGCCCGTAGCAACTGTTGCTTTACCAACAGCGACCGAATCACCACCCGCAGCTTCCGATCCACTGCCAATGGCCATGGCGTTCGAACCAGCGCTGACGAACGCAGCGACAGGACCCGTGGTTGTATCGAAAGAAACAAGCGGATTTACGCCCGCGACCACCCCAAGCACCGCGGCATTCAACTGCCCAACGTTGACAGCATCGGTTGCTGCGGTGCCGTTAGCGACGTTAGTTAGTCTGCGGGTTACACCCCCTAGACCTGTGACGGGATCAGCGGCCTTACCAAAGGACACTGTGCCATCTTCATTTGCGATGGAATCCGCACCGATTGCAACACTGTTTTCAAAAAGCGCCTGCGCGCGTGCGCCGATGGCGGTGGCATTTCGTGCGGCTGCACTTGCATCGGTACCAATTACAGTTGAATCAGCGAAAGCGGCGTTAGCACCATTACCGATTGCCAAGGCCCCGTTACCAGATGCGGTCGCCCCAATTCCGCACTGAACGGCGTCAGGAATTATGTCACCTGCATTCAAAGGCGCGCCAGTTACCGGATCAAATGCCTCCGGATTCAAACCCGCAGAAGACTCTATTGCAGGCGCACATTCGTCGGTTACATTCGGCGTAGCCTGAGCCCAAGCACTGGTCGGCATGGCTAGTGCGGCGAGACTCGCGCTGGTGAGCGCGGCTGCCAGATATGCTTTTTTCGTGATCAACATTATCAATACTCCTTCGTGTCGCGTTCAATCTGACAAAAAGGGCGTGCACCAGGGTGCAGGGAATAGAATGCCCAATTCAGATTCCGCTTCCCTATAAATAGTAGTGCTATGTTTGTAAACATTGTATTGCTATGTTAAAATTCAGATGCATTGATCTGACTTTTAACGTTGGTTTTCAAGAGGTTTCGGCTGGGCTGGCAGCCGGCCGTGGAGCGGGCTTTGGCACGCGATTGGGGGACTTGTGCTTATTGGGGACATATTGACGCAGAGTGATTCGAGTGCGTTACCCTCATCGTCCGAACCCCTCACCAACTGCGCCTCACGGCTTGGCTTGTCATAACGAGCGCAGGGATAGGCTGACAAATGGACCCTGAAACGCAGTCACCGAAGGTGAAACAAGTTCAGGGTGACGATGCTTTTTAAAGTGGCATCGCTTCTTGTCTCTTTCTCCCCTCTCCCTTCGTGTCTTCGTGTCTTCGTGCGAACCGACCATTCCGGTTTTGCAGCCCACAGAATGACGTGATCACGCACTTCGGCCTGAGCGGGGTTGGGGACAGTCCCTGAATGGGCGGTCCCCGTTTTACTTCATTGGCCTCCTGCCTGCTTACTCCCAATAATAGGGTAGGCGTTTGCGGGTGCCGGTGACTTCCTCGTTCAGCGTGGCGGCGTCAAAGAGGCGGCCACCGATCATGACTTTTGCGACCTTTTCGCTGTTGCGGATGTCGGCGGTGGGGTCGCCGTCGAGGATGACAAGGTCGGCGAGCTTTCCGGCCTCCAGCGATCCCACATCCCGGTCATAGCCGAGCGAGCGGGCGGATTCGATGGTCCCTGCGGCAAGCGCCTCGACCGGGGACATGCCGCCCCGCACGAAAGACCATATCTCCCAATGGGCGGCGATGCCGGCCTCTTGCCCGTGCGCGCCGATCGAGACGGGCACACCGGCCTTGGCCAGCTTGTGCGCCTCGCGTGCGTTGTTGTCGTCGACATAATCCTCTTCCGGGGCGAGCTCACGCCGGGCATTGTTCGCGGCGAGTTCGGCGGGCGGATAATGTTTCGCCATCAACGGATGGCGGAACACATCGGTGTGCGAGCGCCAATAGGGGTCACCCGCAGGGCCACCATAGGTAACGACCAGCGTCGGGGTGTAGCCAACCTTCGTCTTGGAATAGAATTGGACCACATCGTCGTAAAAGACATCCAGCGGCACATTATGTTCGAGCGTGGTGTTGCCATCCGCGACCAGATTCATGTCCATCCCGAACAGCGAGCCGCCTTCGGCCACAGAGCGCATATTTTCCTGCAAGGCGGCGGCCACGACCTGTTGCCGTTGTTCGCGGCGGGGCTGGTTGTAGTTTTTCACGCTGTGCGCGCCTTGCGCTTTCAGGCGGCGGACATGGGCCAGCGCATCGTCGAGGCTGTTGATCTCCGCATAGACGTCGGCGGCTTTGGCTCCATAAACAATCTCGCCGGTCGAGAAGGAACGTGGACCGATGATCAACCCAGCCCGCTGCATTTCCAGCGCGGGGAACACGGTCGCCGCGCTGCTCGACGGGTCGTGCCGCGTCGTCACGCCAAAGGCGAGATTGAGCATATTCACCCAATTTTGCTGCGGCGTCATTTCATCGCTGCCGTGCGGGCCATGGGCGTGGGCATCGACCAGTCCGGGGATGATCGTCTTGCCCGCGACGTCGACGGTCTTGGCACCAGCCGGAATGGCAATCTCGCCCGCCTTGCCGACCGCCTTGATGCGGTCATTTTCGACGAGCACGACGCCATTGTCGATGATCCCGCCGCTCTTGTCCGCCATCGTCACAATGCGCGCGCCGGTGAAGGCGACCAGACCGGTGGGGCGGTCGGCCTTGACCGGCATGGACAGCGAAATGCCGGTTTTGGGCGGCTCGAACTTTGTAGGCTTCGCATCCTTGGCGAGCGGGGCGGAGGGGAAGAAGGCGCTGGTTTGCGCGGCATAGACCACCGGACCCATCGCCCAGTTGAGCGTCGCGCCGCCATTGCTCCAATGCATATAGTCCGCGCCGCCATTGCTGACCCGCGTGACGGGAAGCGGCCCGCCGGAAGGGCTTGCGCCGACCTCTTGCGTGCCGGGCATCAGCGGCATGGCAAAGGCCTCGTAATTTTGGCGGAAGGCGAAATTGGTGCCGTCGGGCGACACTTCGTACAAGGTCGTCAGCTCGCCGCTCGCATGGGTGCGTTTGGCTTCACCGTCCAGATTGACGCTAACCAGAAGGCGCTTGTTGGCGCCGGATTCAGTGTAGAAAATGCGGTCGTTGCTGCTGCCATAATGCGGGGCGGACCCGCCGTCCTGCACGCGCACCACCGCACCACCGGCGGTCGCGACGCGGTAGATGCCCGGCTGGTCGGAACGGGCGGGCGAGGTCAGGCCGCCGCCCTGCTGCTTTTCAAAGACAATGGTCCGGCCATCGGGCGAAAAGCGCGGGCGGGCATAATGGCCCGGTTGCGTTGTCACCTTACGCGGCGCACCGCCCGATGCGGCGATGGTGCGGATGTCGCCCAGGCCCTTGTCGGTCCAGGCGACATAGGCAATGCTTTTGCCGTCGCGCGACCAGCTGGGGTAGCTTTCCATTTCATCGGTGGCAGAGGTCAGGCGCTTGGGCGCGCCGCCTGATGCGGGCTTGACCCAAAGCTTGCCCATGGTTTCGAATACTATAGTGCGGCCATCGGGCGACGTCATGACACCACGCGGCATGCTGGTGTTGAAGCTGGCCGGGGCCACCTCGATCGGTGGGCGGGGCGGGTCGATGACATCGCGGCTGTCGGCAATGCGGAAGGGTATTTCCGTTGCCGTGCCGCTTGGCCAATCGACCTTGCGGATCTTGCCACCCGCCCAGAAATAGATGCTCTTGCTGTCGGGCGACCAGTCCATATTGGGATAAACGCCGGTCACGGCCCAGGTTTCCTGCACATCCTGATCCAGCGCGTCGTAAATCTTGCGCTCTTCACCGGTGGACATGTCCTTGACGTAGAGCTTCGACTTGGTACGTTCGCGGCGGACGAAGGCGATCTTCGTGCCATCGGGCGATGGCGTCGGTCGCACCGAACCGCCTGTACCTGCAACCGCGGTTTCGGTCTTTCCGGTCTCCAGATCATAGCTTTCTATGTCGAAAATCTGGCCGTTGCTGTCCTGCGCATATTGGAAAATAGGGCCGGGCGTTATGTTGCGGGTATAATAGATGCTCTTGCCGTCGGGGGCATAGATCGGCTCGCCCAATTCCTTCTGGTGCTGCTCATTGGGCTTTTTGACCAACTGCACGCCTGCACCGCCAGACACATGGTAGAGCCAGACTTCACCGGTGCCGAGCGAGCGGCCGGTGGTGAAATGCTTTTTCGCCGCGATGAAGCGGCCATCCGGGCTCCAGCTCGGCTGGTTGAGTAGGCGGAAGTCTTCTTTGGTCAACTGGCGCTTGTCGCTGCCGTCGGCATTCATGATCCAGATATTGTCGCCGCCGCCCCGATCCGAGGTGAAGGCGATACGCCGGCCATCGGGCGAAAAGCGTGGCTGTGTTTCGAAAGGCAGGCCCTCGGCAATGCGGGTGGGCGTGCCGCCACTGACCGGCAGGGTGTAGATATCGCCAAGCAGATCGAACGCGAGCGTCTTGCCATCGGGGCTGACGTCGAGATTCATCCAGGACCCTTCGGCGGTGTCGATCTGCACCTGCCGCACGGTCAAACCTGGAGGGGCAGCGACATCCCATTTGACGGGCTTTTCTTCGGCCGGCGGAGTCTGCGCAAAGGCGAGGCCCGGACCAAAGGCGGCGCCCAGCAGCAAGGCTGATTTAAAGATACGGTTCATGATTGGATCCCCTGACAGAATTTTTCTTATGCTGTCATGCCTAGCGCCCGTCGGCAAGGCCGCATTGACGCTTCGATGATCGGGATGCGGGCTTCGGCGAACGACGTTCGGCAATATGATTAAAGAAAACAGGGACCGTGCCGTTAACCATAGATGCCGCTGCCCCATTTGGGGGCGAGCGCAAGATGATGGAGCCAAGATATGCTAGAAGCCGCAGCAGCCGAACCCGACATTCAGGTCGTGGAACGCCGTGCCAGCGCGCGGCATATCGCCGTCATGCTGATTGCCAAATTATCGTGCGCCGACACCCAGACCATCTGCCGCATCCGCAACATCTCGTCGATGGGCGCCCGAATTGAGACGAACATGGCGCTCAAACAGGGGGCGCTGTTGGCGCTGGAACTGCGGTCCGACCTGAAGATGACCGGTCGGGTCATGTGGGCCAAGGATGGCAATGCAGGCATACAGTTCGATGCGGCAATCGACGTATCGCGCTTTCTGATGCGTTCGGAAAGCCGGATTGATCGCCGTAAGCCAAGACCGCCACGCTACCAATGCGCGGCCAATGTGGTCCTTGTGACCGATGGCGGCTGCTTTTCCTGCTCGATGTTCGATATCGGCTTGTCCGGCGCGGGCCTGTGCGACCTGCCACCCCGGACCAAGTTGCGCGCAGGCCATGTCGTCAAGCTGATCGCCGACGGCATATCCTCGCACCACGCAACCGTCGCCTGGACCGACGGCGACCGCGCGGGCATCAAATTCCGCCACCCGCTGAAATATACCGAGCTGCAGGAATGGTTGCTGGATTACGCCAGCCCGCACGCACCGCTTGGCGCAGTGCAGCCGGACACCGCGGGCGTCGCCTACCCCACCCGCATCGCGCATTAACCTCTATCGGCGTTCGGGCGCTTCGGCCGCTTCGGTGCCGGGAACCGACAGTCCCATCACCCGTCCATAGGCCCAGCCGATCCCGATCAAGGCTATGCCAAGGCCGAGGAACGACAGGATCCGCAGTACGCCCGTTAACGCCGCCGCATCGACCAGAAATACCTTCAGGGTCACCACCGTCAGCAGAACAAGACCGGCGATCCGCAGCAATTTGGACGCTCGGGAAATGCCAAGGAAGAGCCAGACGATAGACAGCGCCAGCAGGCCTGCGGAATAGAGATAATTCTCCCCGGTTTCGATGCCGGCCCCGGACACCAAGCTACCCTGCACGGCCTGCCGGATGGAACCCAAGGTCGTGATCACCATCATGGCAAGGCTCGAGCATTGCACCGGCACGCGCAAATGTTCCGAACCCTCGCGGGCGATCAGCCAGAGCCACATCGCGACGAGCGCGAAATGGCCGGTCAGCAAATTCGCGACCGGTACAGGGCCTACGGCCTGCGGGTCCAGCGCAGGATTGTGCAGGGCAAGATCGAACCAGATCACGCGGAACAGGCCGAGACCAACCAGAAACAGTCCGGCCATGCGTACATAGGGCCAGTCGGGCTGCCGGGCATGCTGGCGCAGCGACAGCCAGCCGGCTGCGAAGATCATTTGCGTGAACACCGCCCGCTCGGCAAAACCGAGGCGGATGAAATCGGACGGCGAAACAATAGCCGCGACCTGCTTTGCCAACAACCAGATGACAGCCGCCACCCCGGCTCCACCCAAGGCGAGCGCGAGAGCCCGTGTCCTGCGGCCGGCCGCAAAGACCGGCGTCCACGCCACTGCGGCGATCAGCAAGCTGGGCAACAATGTCTCGCGCAAGCCCGCGCCGACAGCAGGCAGATATTTCAGCACTGCCCCTTCACCGGATAGTGATGCGCCGATGGCGCCGAAAAAGCGGTAGGAGTAGCCGCACGCCAAAAGCATCGCCATGCCGAGCGGAATCCAAAGCAGCCGTTCTTCCCATTTGCCGCCCGTGATGCGCGCCCATGCAGCGACCCCAAGGGCGACGACCGCGCTGTAACTGGCCGACCAGTCACTATCGATCGACAATATTGCCGCCACCCACAGCATGAGCGCAGCCGCGCCTGTGGCCCAAGGCTGCACGGCAGAATTGCGCGGCTTCGCATGCCATTCCCACGCCGTCCAAACCGCAGGCGCCGCACACAGCAACGCGAGCCCCGCCCAGACATAATCCGAATCGCTGCTGTGCGAGAGAAAGGCCGTGAACCAGCATAAAAGTGGCGCAAACAGGCCGACCATGATCCATCCGAGCGCCATCTCGTCTGACGATCGGCCACGCACATGGCCGGCAATGCCGAACAGCGCGGCAACAGCAAGGGTCATGGCGATATTGGAACTGGACGCGCCAGCTTCGTCCCATGCGAGGCTGAGCGGGCCGATGGCCAGCACCAGCGCCAAGGCCACCAACGGGAACAGCAGCTTGTCACGCCACGCAAGCAAAATGGCGAGCGCCGACACCGCGAAATAGAATATCCAGCTCAAGACCGAAAAATCCATTTTGGGCATGAGCATGATGAGCTGCACCAGCGCGAGCGCCATTGGTGCATAGCGCGCGAGATAGGCCCATGGGCCGTTTCCATCGTCAAAGCGCTTGGCCGCCAAGATCGCCCCACCGCCGGTCACCGCAATGAACCCGCCCAGCAGGCCAAGGTCGCCATTGGCGGTGGCCAGCATCGCAAAGCTCCACGCGAGACCGCCCCCCGACGCCAGCACCAAAAGCCACAACCAGCGCCGCCAAACCGCAAGGCCGAAAAGCGCGGCCATGAACACCGCGAGATATAGCAGCAATGTGGGCAGATTGCTGGCCCCCAGACCTGCCACCCAAGGTGCGGCAAAACCTCCAACCAAACCCATCAGCGCGGTCGGTGGTCCGTGCCGCATTGAAAGAGTGAAGGCGATGATCGTGGTAACCACAACAAGGGCGAAGGCGGTGCCGACCCCCAATAATCCATAAATCTCGGCCGCCATATATAAGGTGCCATAAAGTGTCGCGACCGCCGCCCCGGCGAGGCTCTGCGCTATCCGGGGATCGGCCGTGAACGACGCACCGACCTTCGGCAACCGTCCGCCCAATTCGCTCATCGCTATCATTGCCAGCGCGAAAATTGTTGCGGTTACCGAGCGTGCGCCGGGACCGAATAGCCCGGCCTCTATGGTGTAACGAACGAGGAAAAATCCGGCGAAGACCAGCGAAATACCGCCGACCCAGATAGGCAGCTTGCCGCCAATCAGCGATTCAAAGCTGATATCGGCAAACCGGGAAGGCTGCGGCTCGTCTTCCTCCGGATCTGAAGGAACCGGTGGGGGTAACGGCGGAGGCGGAGATACTGAAGCCGCGGGCTTTGGGGTCACCGGCACACTCGTCACGACCGCCGTCCGTCGCGCCTTGGCCGCTACGCGCGTCGGGGCAGCAACCAGATCGGAACCCTGATCCGGCGAAGGTGCCACGGAAAGCAGGGCAATCCGCTCTTCCAATTCGGTAATGCGCCGGTGCAGAAATCGCATATCTGCCCGGGTCAGATGCAATATGAACCCGAGACCGAATAGACCCAAAAATAGAAGTGCGATCGTCAAGCTGCCCTCGCCAGTTGCCCTGCCGTCTGTATGGCGTGCTTTGCAGCATGCGCAAACAGCAAAAGGAACGTTATCCGGTCACTCCCACCACATTATCGTCCGAATTTTTGTCGATGTAGAAGTTGTAAGGATCGACACCGGCAAATTTAGGTTTGGTTTTCGACGTGACGATAATTGTCTGCACGCCATTTTTGACCGGCTTGCGCTCAATCATCACCACGTCCTTTTTACCGAACGCACCTATGCCCGGGCGGCCCCCGAACAGACCGACTTCGATGGATTCCCCCAGCGGCGCGGCCTTTTCGTTCCCCTTGGCATCGGCATAATATTTGGCTGCTTCGACGCGGATCGAGGTCTGCCAAAGACCGTTCGCAGCCTTTACCGTCTTGGCCTCTTTCGCTTTTAAATCATAAATTGTGATCTTCTCGAACAGGTCGGTAATAAGCGCCTGTTGTTCGGGCGTGGTCGCTTCCTTGCGCAATTCGGCAATGAGATCGACCGAACGGTGGAATGGCGCACCCTTGAATTTCCAGGTCTGGATGAAACGTGCCAACGCGCGATTCACCGCCGCCTCGCCCAGCCGCTCTTGCAGCAAGTACATTACCAGCGACCCTTTGCGATAATGGACATAGCCCTGATTTTCGACACGATAGAGCGGTTGTTCGCCAACCGCGTCGCCCTTTCGTCCGCCCAGATAATTGTCGAGCTCATATTTCAGGAAACGGCGAATCTTGTCCTCGCCATATAGTTTTTTCATCACCATCAGCGCCGAATATTGCGCCAATGTTTCTGACGTGACCGTCTGCCCCTGCATGTCTGCGCCGACCACCTGATGCGCCCAATATTGGTGCGCGAGCTCATGGGCGGTGATATAAGTGACGTAGTCGATTGAATCCTTGTCGGTGACATCAGCGGCAAAACCGATACTTTCCGAATAAGGCATGGTCCCTGCGAAGGCTTGCGCAAAGCTTTGGTAACCCGGAAATTCGATGATGCGCGCATGGTCGAATTGATAGGGGCCAAAGTTGCTCTGGAAATAATCGAGGCCAGCCTCCAGCGCATTCAGCATTGCCGGCACATTCCATTCGTGCCGCGGGTCGTGATAGATGGACAGCTTTACGCCGTCATGCGTGCGTTCGGTGAGCTTGTAGCGCGCCGATTGAATCGAGAGAAAATTGTGGATCGGCGCGCTGGTGACGAAGTGCGCAGTGCGCCTTCCGTTTTTCGTCTCGTCGGAAAGCTGGCGGCCGGGCGCAATAGGCGTCTGGTCGGCATCGGTGGTGACAGTGATATCCGACATCACCCAATCGGTACGCACATAATTCTCGCGGGTGGCGCTGAGGTCTTCGAGCTTCGCCGTACGAAGTTCGGCGGGTAACCCCTGACGACGCCGGACTGTCCGGTCCTGCAGCGTGCCGTTGCGGTTCATGCCGATGATGGGCGCGAATTCGAAATTGTTGACGAAGGTTCCATTCAAATTGACCTGCGTTTCAGGCTGGCCGTTGCGGAAGCCCTTGTGGTGGATACGCGAATTGAAATCGAGCTTTGCCTCGCCGCCCGGTTGCAAAGGGGCGTCGAAGCGGAAAATCCGATAGCCAAATTTCTTGTCATCCTTCACCAGCTTCGCGCCCGATAAAGCGAGTTTGCGATATTCGACATCGCGCCCGCCCTGACGGACATGAACTTCGGAAATCGGCGCCGCAGTTTCGTTGCGCAGGACATAATTGCCGGTGACATCCATCCGGCGTTCTTTAGGAAAAATCTGCGCATCGAGCTTGACCGACTTGACGACGGGGCGTGGCAGATTTTCATATTTCAGATAGGTCCGCTCATAATCGGCTTGAAATTTTTCTGCCTCATCGCTGGTTTCATAGCGGTTGAGAATTTTGAAGTTGTAATAGGCATAACCGCCAGTTCCGATCATCGCGACCACCGCTGCCCCGATCAACGCGAGGGGCGCGCCGCGCAACCCCGGGCGAACGCGCTTCAGCCGCGAACGCCACCGTGTATCGGTTCCGCGCGGCCAGACGAGATGGGCAATGACCAACAGGATAACGCCAAAAGCGAGCCAATAGCTGCGTAGCACCCAAGCGCCATAGCTGAAACCGCCCGCGCCATTCATGTCGCTCAGCGGCTCGGCCGGGTTCACACTATAACGGTATAGTGCGTTGGAATAGCCCATATTGTTGAGGAAAATCCCGGCGATGAAATAGGCAAAGAACAAGCCCCATCCGACATATTTATTAGGGCTGAGCGCTTGAAAGAACACGGCGAGGACCGCAATCATGAGCATTTCGACCGTAACAGGCAGGATGAACCAGCCGACATAGCTTGTTATGCCATATTCGGATGCGCCCTTGATCGTTTGGAATATCAGGCCGGTTGCCATCGCGGCCATATTCAGCAGCAGCAATATACAAAAGATCGCAAGCACCTTTGGGATGGTGATTGCCCAATTGGCAGTTGGCGTTGAGTCGATTATTTCACTGATCTTTACGTCACGCTCCCGCCAGACCAGCTCGCCGCCATAGAAGACGGCGATGATCAGCAGGAAAATCGCAAATCCATCAATGATATTACTGATGATCTGGGCGGTCAGCGGATGCGAGGGTGTGCCATAGGTCGTCTGCGTCAGCCAAAGCCCAGCCGCTGTGTTGATGACGGCGAGCAGTAAAAGGACGATCAGGCCGGGGCTACGCAGCACCTGCATGATCTCTGTTTTCAAGCGGACCATAAACTGCGCGCGCGTGGTAGCGCCGTCGAAACGCTGCGTTGCATGCATCCCGGCGAGCTGGCTCGGGGGCGCTTCGGTTTCCGATGCCTGTTGCCGCGCCAACTTCTTCAGCCGTCTTTTGGAAGGCGCGCGTTCCTCCATCGAGAAACGCCAATATGTCAGCGCCAGCAACACAGCGGCAATCGCAATGATCAGCCCGCGATTGAAAAGGACATTATCGTCGAGCGGCAGCAGCCGCGAATTCATATCGGCCGCGGTCCAGTAGCGCGTCGCTTCCGCCAGAGCGCCGAAACCGAGCGGTTCATACTGCGCCATCAACTGCTGATATTCGACCTTCGATCCCAAAATCGTTGTGGCAACCAGATAGCCCATCACGAAAATGACAACGCCGATATAGCTCCACAACATCGAACGGGTTATCGTCGCCATGCCGAACAGCAGACTGCTTGCAAGGATGATATTGGGCACGGCAAGGATGAGATAGGGCCACATGTAGAAGGCTGGATTTTGCGGCCCTACAGTTTCGGGGTCCACCCACGGCATGCTCGATCCTATGAACATTCCAAGCGGAATGGCGAGGTAGCCGAGAATGGCAATGCCCAGGCCGCCTAGAAACCGGCCTATCACATAGTTACGCTTGCCCACCGCAGTCGCCTTGACGATCGGCCCGAAACCACTGCTGTCGTCGCGCACGATTGCATTGGCGACAAAGGAAGTAATGACAAACAGGTAAAATAGCGAGGCAAGCGCTATCATCGAAGCAATGGCAAAAGGCGCATTTTCATGCACTGTGCCTGGCGTACCGATGCTGACATTTTCGCTCGCCGTCACGCCAAAGCCCAGCAGGAAAAACATGATCATCGAAACCCAGAAAACCGGGTTGCGGAGCTGGTAGCGCAGTTCGAAACGCGCGACGCCAAATAGCATGTCTATTCCCCCTTAAGCCGCGCGGCGCAGGTCAGCGAGCGTGGTGAAGTACACATCTTCAAGTCCGGCCTCGACATCGTCGAAACCCGAGGGCTTATTGTCGGCAAGGATGTGGATTATCGTACGTCCGGCGAAGAGCCGGGTCGAAATCACCTGATATTGTTGCTGATGCGCCTCAAGCTCGTCTCGGGCGATCGTCTTTTTCCAGATGCGCCCCTTAGTGTCGGCGATGAGATCGAGCGGCGCGCCTTCAAGTTGCACTTTGCCGCCCGCCAGCACCGCCATGCGCGGGCAAAGGTCGGCGACATCGTCAACGATATGGGTCGACAATATAATCACGACATTGTCGCTAATGCCCGCCAGCAAGTTCAGGAACCGGTTGCGCTCTTCGGGGTCGAGGCCCGCAGTCGGTTCATCGACGATAATCAGTTCCGGGTTACCGATCAGCGCCTGTGCAATGCCGAACCGTTGCCGCATACCGCCCGAAAAACCCGCGATGAAATTGCTACGGTGGTTCCACAAATTGGTCTGGTTCAGCAGCGTTTCAACGACGGCCTTGCGCTCGCCCTTGTTCGCGATGCCCTTGAGCACAGCCATATGATCGAGCATGTCGAACGCACTTACGCGCGGATACACCCCGAAATCCTGCGGCAGGTAACCAAGCTTTTTGCGAAGCTCCTCAGGGGTTGCCAATATATCAAGATCGCCGAACCGGATTGTGCCCTCGGTCGGCGTCTGCAACGTCGCGATTGTTCGCATCAGCGTCGATTTACCCGCACCATTGGGACCGAGCAGGCCATACATGCCACGCGGTATCGACAGGCTTACATTATCGAGCGCCCGTGTTCCGTTCGCATAGACATGGCTTATACCGCTGATTTCGAGCATCAATTCCTCCTGTATTGCGCGACTATGACAGTAGACTCGCCACCCGCAAAATAAATTCGGCTTCGACAAGGGGCAATTGGTGCTCGACGGGCAACATTTTCCGTGTCGAGCGTTGCAGGACCATGTGCCGCTGTTGTGAATTTAAGGAAATGTGATTCCGGCTAGAATGTAAATTCGCTGATTTCCAAGCATTTGCTGGGTTGGGCTGTCTTGCCAATGTCACCAATTAGGCGCACTCTTTTCCAAATCTTGCGGAGGACGTCGACATGGATATTGCCAGCATCTTGAAACAGACCGGTGCTATCGGCCAAGTTGCTCAGCAGCTTGGCGTTAACGAGCAAGTTGCTGAAACGGGTGCGGCAGCATTGCTGCCCGCAATATTGGGTGGCTTCAAGAAAACGACACAGGCACAGCCGGGCGGGCTTGAAGGGTTGGGCGGTTTGCTGGGCCAGTTGGGTGGCGGCGGACTGTTCGACTCGGTCATATCACCAGAGCCGACGCCGGTGGAGAAAGGCAACGACGTGCTCGGCCAGATATTCGGGTCTAAAGATGTCAGCCGCAGCGTCGCCTCCCATGCTTCTGACCAGACCGGCATCGACCCATCGCTTCTGAAAAAGATGTTGCCGATACTTGCGATGCTGGTCGCCGGTTACATGGCCAAGCAAAGCGGTGGCATTGCGGGCGGTGGTCAGGACGCAGGTGGACTTGGCGGTCTCATCGGCGGCATGCTTGGCGGCGGTAGTCAGGCATCTGGCGGCGGCGGTTTGGGCGGCATGCTTGGCGATGTTTTGGGTGGCGCTCTGGGCGGAGGTCAAAAAGCACAACCTGCCACCAGCGGCTTGGGTGGACTGGCGTCGATGCTCGACATAGACGGTGACGGCAATCCGCTCGATGATATCGTCGCTATGGCTGGAAAGTTTGCGAAGTAAACCTTGCCGGGTCGCTTTAAAGATGTGACGCAGTAAACACCTTCGGCACTTTGGTCGACAACAAATCCGCGATCTGCGTCGATCCAGACACCAAAGATGGGCACTCAAATTATTGGGAAATTTTGGTGGCTCTGCCGATCTAGGCTAGCGTCAGCTTCGTTGGACGATGCAGACATTTGTTCAGGATAAATGCTCGCGAAGCAATTCGTCGATTGTCGATAGCTTCAATTATCGTAACATCATTAAGTCTATGATATTCATATGTTACGAAATATACCCCAGGCCATAGATTTCATCCTTACCGGGTGCGCCAAGATCCTTGGCACTTTTGGCAAGGGCGGAAATGCATTTTGCACGGGTCGTGCTGTTGATTGATTTCGCACAGCGCGCAAGCCAGGCCGCGATATGCGGGGTTGCGAAAGAGGTGCCGCTATAGCTTCCGATGCCTCCTCCCGGGGCCGCTGCGGCAACATCCACGCCATATGCGGAAACAGTAATATAACCCCCCTGATTGGCATAGCGGTAGACCTGCAGTTTACGGTCGACCGCCGTGACGGCAACAACATTAGGCAGCGCGGCAGGATAGGCCGGAGGTGCCGTCGGACCGCCATTGCCGGCAGCGGCAACGATCACATGGCCTTTGCTGACGGCGCGTGAGATGAGTTTATCCAAAATCTTATTGCGCGGTCCGGCCAGACTGATGTTGATGACGGGCACATCCTGTCCGACCATCCAGTCAAGCGCACGCACGATGGCGTCGGCGGAGGTAAAGGGCCGGGTCGAACTGCCGCGAAAGATGTTCGCAGCGTAAATCTGGCTTGCCCCATCGCGAGCAAGCAAAGATGCGATCGCCGTGCCATGTTCGGTCGGGCCGGCAGTTTTGCCATCACCAAAATCGCGCTGTTGCAGGCTGGTGTCGCTCAACACCCGATGTGCCGTCACGCCCGTGTCGATCATTCCGATTTTCAAATTGCCCTTGCGGCTGGCAATCTTGCCTGGCTTCGCGCCCGTCCCGACGCCCTGGGTGGCAAATTGCATCGCGTAATAATGGGTAAGGTCAAACGCGCCCTCAGCATCGATTGCCCGCATGGTAGCCAAGGCGGTTTGCGTATCCATATCCTTGGGAATGGATAGCCGTGTGACCGTGCTGTCCAGCGCCGCAAGTGGCGTGCGTTCAATGACGGCAAAACCTTTCGCTTGTGCGCTTGCGAGGGTGGCATCGCGCAAGTCGAGCGCCACAATTTCACCCCGGCGAACAGGAAAACCGTGCTTGTCCTGATCCGGGCTCTCCGAACTTGCAAGATCGCGCATGGATTCGGACGAGCCACGATGTTCTTCGGCCGCTTCCGCCGCCTCTTCAGCCGCTTCAGCCGCCTCTTCCGCAGCTTCCTCGGCGGCCTCAGCTGCTTCTTCAGCAGCCTCTTCAGCTTCCTTTGCGGCTTCCTCCGCTGCGTCTTCTGCATCCTTCGCGGCGTCTTCGGCCTCTTTTGCCGCCCGCTTTTCAGCGTCGGTCACGTCTTTGGTACGATTCTGATCCTCTTTGGTTTCGCGGCTCTGTTTGCCGGAGAATTCTTTCACCTTCTCCTCCGCCGCGCGTTGTTGCGCCCGGTCGAAGTCCCGCTGTTCGTTTGGATCCACACGGTCCATGCGATCTTCCCGCGAACCGCCGCGCGCATATAAAGTCGAGCAGGCCAAAGCACAGAGCAATGTCATGGTGATCAGGCGACGTGGCGCAGCTTTGGGATTTGTCATTTTTGCAGTCCGTAAACGGGTGAATGTCTAGCCCAACAACGCTTTATCATAGCAATTATTCCACTGGCCAATGAATAAATAAAAGTCTTATTATCCATGCGCCTAGTAACATTTAGTGCCTAACAAGGAATAAACTGTGCAAGGCGTCGTTTTGGGGAGTGAACGTTAGAGTGCAAAGCCGCAACGGAATCGATGTGGACGTCAAGCCGCGCATAATAGCGTTCCTGCCGCGCTTGCGCCGTTTTTGCATGGCGCTCACCGGCAGCAATGACAGCTGTGACGATTTGTTGCAGGAAACAGTAGAAAGGGCTTTGACACGGATAGAGCAATGGCAGGAAGGGACCAGTCTCGAAAGCTGGATGTTCCGCATCGCGCAAAATCTCCACATTGATGCCGTCCGAAAAGGAGCACGGAGGGGTCAAAAGGTAGATGTCGACGAATTGGCGGACCTTTCAGGTGAAGACGGGCGGACAGTCGTCGAAACGCGTTCCGAACTTGCACATGCACAAAAAGCGATGGCGGCATTACCCGATGAACAGCGCATTGTGCTGGCTCTCGTGGTGATTGACGGACGATCCTACCGGGAAGTTGCGGATATCCTCGATCTTCCCATGGGGACCGTCATGAGCCGGGTTTCAAGGGCACGCCAGGCAATTGACCTCTATCTGAATGGCAAAGCGGAATGAGCGGGGCAAAAGACATGGACAGCGAACAGGACCGGGTGAGCGCCTATCTGGGTGGAGCTATGACGCCCACCGAGGCAGCGGCGTTTGAACGGGAGATGGAGGGAGACGCACAATTGGCAGCGATCGTCGAAAGATGGCAGCGCAATGACGCACTGCTGAAGCAAGCCTTCACAACGCCCGAAGCGGATCACGTGTCGGGCGCACTGCTGGAACGTCTCGGCCTTGCCGACGTTCCGGCCGATAGTGCCGACAGCAATGTGATCGCGATAGGCGCGGCAAAGCGGTCGCCGGGGACGGCGCAAAACGACAATGTAGCTTCACCGCAAAGGCGCTGGGCCATTGCAGGTTCAATCGCCGCAAGCGTTGCCGTGGCGATTGCGGTCGGCAGTTTCTGGACATCAAAACCGGAAGGCATCGGGAGCGAACCCTTATTCCAATCCGCGCTTGACGGCTCGGCTTCCGGGACATCGGTGGCGCTTAACGATCAACAGAAACTGACCCCTATCCTGTCTTTCAAGGCGGGCGATGGCCGTTTTTGCCGCGAATTCGCGCTGGAAGGCCAAGGGAGCGGCGAGCAGGGCGTGGCGTGCAAGTCCGGCAACATATGGGTGATCGAAGCGCTGGTCAAAGGTGGCGGAGCGCTGCCTTCAAGTAGCGAAATTCGGACAGCCGCTGGTCAGGATGCCGCATCGCTGGATGCGACCTACGGCCGCTTGGGTGCCGGAGATCCGCTGAGCCGCGAAAATGAAATGGATGCAATTTCAGAGGGTTGGGTAAAAAACTGACGTTCCTGCACGGCGCCGGGAATAAAGCCTGATCTCTCCCGTTGTTGATCCGTCGGCACTTTGGTCGACGCTATCAAGCGGGAGACGAAAATTGAAAACACTTTGGAAAATGAGTGTTTGCACGGCGGTCGTTTGCGCCACCGTGTTCACAGCCAGCAGCCTTTCCGCACGCCGGGGCGCTGACGATCCGGCAGGCCATGTGCGGCAATGCCGTGGTTGCGATGATGAACCTGGCGATGATCGTCGCAGTCGCGACGCCGATGACAAATCGGTCAAGGACCGCGGCGACAAGCTGGAGCGGACGCAAGATGACAGCAGTGCGCGTCGGTCGCGTCGCTCGGATGATGCAGCTGCAGATGACAGACAAGGACGAGGTCGAGAACGTGGACGTGGTCGCGGTCGCGGTGGTGATGACGCCCCCGGCGATGACCGTCGCGGACGAGGTCGCGGCAGCGACGATCCGAGCTGAGTTTCGGGTCGCCGGGCGGCCCTGGAAGGATAGCTACTTTCCAGGGCCGTTTGACAAAGGGGATAACCCTTTTTACTTTTTTCTAATTCTTCGACATGACATGAAGCAACAAAATTTCAGGTTATGTCGTCCGGGGGAATTTATATGATTAAGAATCTTTTCAAGCCAGCCATGGTGGCTGCGACAACATTGGCCATGTCCGCTGCCTTTTCAGCGCCAGCCTTTGCCAATGAACAACAAAAGGCAGATGAGGACTCCTCACCTGAAAGCTGGCGGTTATCGACCGGCTTGAACTATTCAACGGGAAGCTATGGCGAGATCGACGACACCAAGGTCGTCTCTGCGCCAATTGGATTGAAATATACCAAGGGAAATTTCAGCATCCGGGTTTCGGTTCCCTATGTCCGCGTAGATGGTCCGGGTTCGCTTATCCAGACACCCGAAGGGTCCGGCAGTGGTTCGAACAGCGGCTCGGGGCGATCCGGTAATAGCGGACATGGAAGCTCCAATTCGGGCTCCGGAAACTCCGGATCTGGCGGTGTGGAAATCGACGATAGCACCGGCGTTCCCGTCAGTTCCAAACGAAGCGGTTTTGGCGACGTTGTTATTTCCGCTACTTATTCTTTCGATCTGGGATCCGACTTTTACATTGATGCAACCGGCAAGGTCAAAGTGCCGACGGCATCCACCGCAAAGCGGTTGGGCACGGGCGAAGTCGACGTCACGACCGGCCTGGATTTTGTAAAGTCGGTCGGTCCGGCAACATTCTACATTCACGGCCGCCGTAAATTTGCAGGCAAACCGACAGGTTCCCTGATCCGCAGCACATGGGGTGCAGGCGGCGGTGCGAGCATCAAAGCCGGAAAAGCCATCACCCTGGGTGCGGACTATGACTGGCAGGAAGCCACTTTTGCAGGCAACCCTGCCAATAGCGACGTGACAGCCTGGGCCAGTGCGCGCCTCAACAGCAAAATGAACCTGTCCATATTCGGCTCCACCGGGCTCAATAGCAACAGCGCGGATTTTGCCGGTGGCATTGGATTGAGCATCAAGCTCAACTGAGCCCCCTATTTAGGGAAAGTATCAGGCAGCTAGCGACCTCAAGTTGCTAGCTGCTTTTTTATGCGCTGCCCAAAAGGCGAAATCAGAACCGGAATACCAGCCGGACCTTGGCGAGGATGGCGTCCTTCCTGAAGGTATCAAATCCCTTACCGGGCATGAACCATCCGACCTTAGCCTCCAGCGCGACGGGTTTTGCAAGGCGGGTCGAAAAGGCGACGTCAATTTCGGTGCCAATGTCGCGGTCGTCGCCGCTGAGTTCGGCCGAGATTGGGGAGCCGCGGACATCGTCATCGTCCCGCACTGCCTGCCGGTAGCGGTGGGCGATCAGTTCCAGCGAGCTGGACGCGGTGGGACGGATGCCCATTCCGAGCGTGAATATTTCGATATTGGACAAGTCGGGATCAAGCGCTTCGCCATAATAGCGCACATTGCCGAGGCCGGTGATGCGGTCTTCGTTATCCTGCAGCCCCGTTTGCCGGAAGCCCTTGTCCTTGGTGGCATCTCCGCCGCCGGTGGCATGGGCATAGCCTGCGAACAATGCCGGCTTTGCAGGTAGGGGAAGATGCCAGATGACGCCCGCGTCCACTGCCCTTGCACGCAGCTTGCGTGTGCCCGACGTGCCGCTTTGCTGGGCGAGTTCAAGCCAGTGTCCGATCTGCCCCATCCGGCCTTCGGACTGGATGCCGATGGTCAGGGGGCTGATGTTGCTGGCGCGCAGATCCTTCTGCTTGATGGCATAGGCCGAGATATCCCAGTCGGGGGTGGCTTCATATTCCGCGTGGAACAACCAGTTATCGACCTTGCGGCGCACCGGCTGGTTCTTCAGGAGATTGGCACGCACCAACTCCTCGCGGCCCCACATGGCTTCGATACGCCATTGGCGGTGGTCATAGGCGACGCGGATTCCGTCGAGGCGGCTGTCGTAAAGCCATTCGCGGCCATCCTCCACATCCTGACGCCCGACCTGAAGCTGGAAGTCCTTGGCAAGAAAATCGTCGAACAAAATGTTCAGCTCGCGGATTTCCAACCGCTCGATCGAATCCCACTGACCGGTACGCCGATCAAGGTCAAAGCCTGCCTCGACCGAAGCGAGTATCTCGATATCATCATCGGGGGTGTACAGCACATCGACCCGCGCCTCGGGCTGGATGCGGGCCTGGGAATCGTCGGTCAGACTGTCGAGATCGATGTCATCCAACAGGCTGCCTTCTATCGTCAGGCGGGCGCTGATCTGCAGATCATCCTCTTCGTCCAGTCTGACGGTATTATCGCCGAACAGACTTTCGTCAGGCACAGACGCCTTCGTCTGGGCCTGCGCCTGGGAAACGGGCAGTAAGGCAGTGTTGGCAATGCAAAAGGCAAAGCCCATGCCAAAGCTTTTGCGGATCATTTGGGACTCCTGCGGTATAGGGGTAGTGTCTGGACATGCGCAAGGCACAGCTCCAGCAAGGCGGGGGCACTCGCGCGGCGTTCGGGCATGCGATCGCTGATTTCGAGCAAGCGGACGAGCGAGAGAAATTCGTAGACGGCGATGTTTTCGGGTCGGGTCACCGGATTTTCCCGGCACGCATTGCGGGTAAACTGCCGTTGCCAGTCCGCGAATTTTTCGGGATCATTCCACTCGCGCAACGCCCATTCTGTGAGATGTGCATTGAAATTCCCGATATCGAGCGCAGGGTCGCCAAGGCAGAGCAAGTCCAGATCAATGAGATAGTGGTCCGTCCCATTGCTGAGCAAATGGTCGTGGTAGAAGTCACGATGGATGGGACCCGGTGCGATCGGCAAAAGGTGCGCAGCCCGCTCGTTCGCGGCGTGACGGATGTCGGCAATCTGCGACGCCCATTCGGGACGCCGGTCGACAAGCATGGTCAAGCGTTCGTCCAATATGGCCAGTTCATCGGCGACCAGATGACGCCGCAACGGTCGCACCCCGGACTTGTGCAGCGCCGAGATAGCGCGCGCTGCCTGGCCCGCATCGCATGTCAGGGTCGAGAAAGCCTTGCCGGGCACTTTCGCCTGAACCCACATGCCCAGATGTGGAAGCAGGGCGAGTGGCTCGGCAACATATGCGCCCGACTGCCCATCGGGTCCGAAGCCGCTGTTCCAAAGCTCCTGCTGCACGGCAAAGCTGCGGCTATCGGCACCCTTCGCGCGGATTTTTCCATAAGCTGCAAACGACCTGCCGTCTTGGTCACGCAATACATAGGAGATCAGGCAGCGGCGGCCGGGCTTGTGCCGGACAAGCTGCGCCGCTTCGACGCGGGCGCTACATCCCGCCTCGACAAGCGCCCGGTTCACCTCGTCCGGTTCCAGGGCTGCGGCAATATGCGGGATAGCGGGGTCTTCGGGGCAACCTTGAAGAATAGCTGCGCCCGTCAAATTGTTTGAAGGTACGGGGCACAGATTTTCCGCCAAGGTCAGGATCGAAGCGATTGCAGCGGGCCAATCTGCACATCGTTCCCGAAAGGGACGGGTTGCAAGGCGAAGGAGACCCAACGCCATCTGGGCATCCAGATCATGGGGAGTGATTGAGCCACCCTGCGCGCGATAGCCATCGACCAACGCATCGCGAAAGGCGATGGACTCAACCTGCGGCAGGCCATCCGCCACAAGATGCGCAAGCAAGTTGCCAAGATCCCAGGCGGCGGGACCGCTCGCGGCTTCGTCAAAGTCGACACAGATCGTGTCGGTCCCGCGCAGCAGAAATTGTTCCAGATGGCAGTCCCCATGCAACGCCACCGGAGCAGCGTCGCTGTCCAATGCTGTGGCGATGGCCTCGGCCAGCAGGACAGCCCGTTTTCCCAAGCAAGGACGAAGCGCGGCGATATCTGCGGCGAGAAAGCGCGCACTGGCCTGTTGCTCTGCAAGGCTGAGACGGCGCAAGCCTGTTGCCGGCTGGCGGTGCAACGACGCCAACGCCCAGCCTATCTGATGCGCGGTTTCCGGTGTTGCGCGCGCAGCAACGCCGGACACCCAGCTGCTGACAACGGCACCATAGCGATCCGAGCAGGACAGAAAGTCGGGAACCTTGAGCGCACCGGACGAGGCAAAAATCTGGGCTGCACCCAGCGCGCGGGTATAGCTTTCGGCGCTATGCAGTTTCAGAACTGCAATGGGCCGGTCCTGTTGCCGGACTTGCGCCACAAACCGGCGTCCTGGCCGATAACGCAGCGGAATGATCGTGGCATCGCGCGGCAACCCCAGCCTTGCCAATAGTGGAGCTTGCGCCTCTGCACTGGTGATGCGCCACAGACGTTTCAACTGCGGGTCGTTGGGGAAGCACGCCATGCTGATCGCGATTTCGGGGAAAACAACGCGCCCCGGACCAAAGGGCCCGTCTATGCCCTGCTTATTCGTCACCTTCGCCAGCTTGTCGGCGGCATCCTTGGGCCGCGCGGTGAAGGTCAGCCATGTCGGCACGCCATTTACCGACAGGCTGAAACCTGCAACACAACTGGTTCCGGGCTTGTAACGCAAATAGGTGGACGACAAAGTGTCGAGGACCAGATGCGGGTAGCGATGGCGCAGGAAGTCGAGCAGCGCGGAACTGTCCAGCAGCAAAGCCAGACCCGGCAACGCGGGGTCGCGGGCCACCAGTTCGCGATCAGCCGAAGTGAGCATGGACGCCTCCCCTCTGGGAAGGGCTACGCTCGGCCTGCATGGCGGAAAACACGCCGCCTTTCGCCAGCAACTCCTGCGGCGTGCCATGCTCGGCAATGCGCCCGTCGCTGAGAACCAGGATACGGTCGGCACTTGCCGCAACGGCCATGTCATGGGTGATCAGGATAACCGTTGCCCGCTTGGAAAGCCGGTGAATTGCTTCGTTGATCAGCGCTTCATTGTCCGGATCAAGGCCATTGGTCGGTTCGTCAAAGACGAGGATCGGGCACCCGCGCAAGGCGGCGCGGGCAATGGCAATCCGTTGCCGCTGCCCCATCGACAAAGATGCGCCGCGCTCGGCCAGCACCGTGTCATAGCCGTCGGGCATCATGGAAATAAAGTCATGGGCGCCCGCCAATATCGCCGCCGCCGTGATATCCGCGCTGCTCGCGTTCGGCCGGGCCAGCGCGATATTCTCGCGCACGGTATCGGCCAGAAAGAAATTGTCCTGCTGGACCACCGCAATCTGTCCCCGCAGCGAGGCAAGTGTCAGGTCGGAGACATCATGCCCGTCAATCTGGATGGTGCCACCCGACGGCTGATACAGGCGCAGCAACAGGCTTGCGATGGTGCTCTTGCCCGTCCCCGAAGGCCCAACCAGCGCAACCAGTTCGCGCGGCGCAATATCGCAGGTAAAGCCATTGAGCACCTTGCGCCCATTGGGGTAGGCGAAGGAGATCTGGTTGAAGCTTATCTGACCTGAAAAGTGCGGAGCCTTATAGGCGTGCGCGGCTTCACGAATCTGGGGTTCTTCTTCGAGCAGGTCGGCAATGCGTTCACCGGCAGCCGTCGCCTTGGCTATGCGGCTGGAATTTTTGGCGAAGTCCCGGACGGGACGGAAGGTGTTTTTCAAATAGGTCAGGAAAACGACCAGATCGCCGGCGGTCAATTCCCCGCGCAGCACGAGCACAGCGCCATACCAGAGCGTCAACGCCGTCGAGAGCCCGGCGATCAAATCGGTTGCACGTTCCAGACTGGCCGACAGCCGCTTGGCCTTGACGCCATCGGTAAGGGCGCCATCATTCTTCGCGGCAAAGGCACCGGCCATGCGGCTTTCGAGCGATAGGGCCTGCACGACGCGAATACCGCCCAGCGCCTCGGCAGTCGTTGCCGCGATGCTGCCTTCGCGCTTGCGCTGGTCGCGGCTGACCTGCTGGATCCGCCCGCCCAGCCGGACGGTCGCTAATGCAAGCAGCGGCAGCGGGGCCAGCGCCACCAACGCCAGCCGCCAGTCCAGGACCAGCATGACCGCGGCCATGCTGACAAGGATCAGCACATTGGTTGCAAAGGGCAACATGGCCGTCACCATCGCCTCACGCATGGAGGACACATCGTTCACCACACGCATTGTCAGATCGCCAGTCCGTGTGGTCTCGTGAAAAGCAAGCGATAGACGCTGCAAATGGCAGTAAAGATCATGGCGCAACTGGCCAAGAACGCGCGACCCGGTCAGCGCAAAGCCGACCGTCGCCAGATATTCGCACAACGCGCGAAGGCCGACGCTGAGCAGAACAAGTCCGGCGCACAGAAACAAGAGGGTCATGGACGGCAGTGCATCCAGCGCGGCAATACCGCTGCTGGCCGCAGGGGTGCTGGCGACCACGCGGTCGATGACGAGCTTCAGAGGCCAAGGCTCAATGAGGCGCAGAGCCGTTGCGCCGATCAGCGCCATTCCTGCACCAAAAGCGAGCCGACGTTGGGCGCGCAGATAGGGCGCGACATGGCGGTACACGCGCGACAGTCCGGTGCGCAGCTCGCCGAAGCGTGCCGGGGGGTGCCTTCGTTTCAGCACGCTACCGATTCCCCGGATCGTTCCAATATCCGCCGCGCAACACTGTCCCAGCCGAGTTCGTTCAGGGCATGGTGCCGCGCCGCCGACCCCAGCCGCGACCGGCTGTGGGAGGAACGGATGAGTTCGCCCAAGGCCTGGGCCAGTGCGTCCCGGTCACCTGCCGCGCACAGCAGACCTGTTTCGCCGTGCCGTATCAGCCCGTCTATATCGCCAATCCGGCTGGCAACGACTGCCCGGCCAGCCGCCATATATTCCATGACCTTGAGCGGGGAGAAATAGAAGTCGGCCAGATCGGGATAAGGGGCAACTGCAACATCCATCCGGGCAATCAATGCGGGTATCTCCGCAGGAGCTACCGCCCCCGTCAATTCGGTGCGGTCCGTCAATCCGCGGTCGGCCAAAGCGTGTTCGACTGCGGCACCTTCGGGGCCGTCACCGACCAGCAACAGCCGGAATGGCAAGTCTTGCGCTTTCAACTGTGCGGCGGCGTCGACGAGGATGTCCAGCCCGTGCCAAGGCTTGAGGGTACCGACAAAGCCGATGACCGGCGCACCATTTTGGGGATGATATTCCGGTGCAAAGCGCGCGGCATCCACACCGTTGGCGAGGACGTCGATCTTTGCGCTCTCCACAGCTTCGCGGATGAGCCATCGGGCAACGCCCGTCGACACGGCGACAATCCGGTTTGCAGCATGAAAGGTTTCGCTTGAAAGCATATCGGCAAGTTCACGGTGGACCAGTTCCCGATGCGTCGCCTGCTCCTCCACCAAGGGAGCGTTGACCTCCAGAACCGAAGGCACGACGTTGCGCTGCGCCCATTTTACCGCCGCGCTGCTCCACAGGGCATAGCGTTCATACAGCATGTCGAAGGGGCCATGGGTTTCCAGAAGCGGCACGATATCGGCGTCCAATTGGACCAATTGCAGCTCACGCGCGGAACCGGCGGCCGCATCCGGCTTGGCCAGATCGACGCAATGGATATCCGCAAGATCAGCGGGCGCTTCCCCACCCCGCCGGCGGGCAAACAGCGTTACCTCATGACCAAGACGGCTCAAGGCCCGGACGATTTCCTGAACGTGGATCGAACATCCTTTCGTCCCGAAAACCGGCACACCGGGGTCGGCGCAGATATAGGCAATCCGCATCGCCGTCATCCCGCCGCGCGCCGCAATGCGACCGTTGCGGCGCGGGCGGAAAAGAAAGTACGCAGATAGGCGGCATTTTGATCAACGTCGAAATCACGTTCGATCATCGCCCGCGCTTCCGACGCCAGCCGCTCGCGCATTGCCGGATTTTCGAGGATAGCCCCAAGCGCTTCGGCCAGCGCCTTCGGGTTGCGCTGTTCTATACAAAGGCCCGTCGTACCATGTTTCACAACTTCGGGAACGCCAGTGACATCGGTCGAGACGCAGGGTGTGCCGAGAGCCATTGCTTCCACAAGAACGGTCGGCAGACCATCGCGGTCACCATCATCGGCAACGATGCAGGGTAGCGCGCTGACCGCTGCGGACTGCAGCGCGGTTATGACGTTCGGGCGGGGTAGCGCGCCTGCGAGACGGACTTTGTCCGACAGGCCGCTTTCTTCGATGCGTTGTGCCAGGTCAGCGCGTTGTGGGCCGTCGCCGATAATCTCGCAGGTGAATTCCTGGCCGGCAGCATCAAGGAGGGCACAGGCCTCGACCAGAGTCGAAAAGCCCTTCTTTTCGACAAGACGTCCGACCGCGACAATATGCTTGGGCCGGATTGCCGGTGATGAATAGGGAAATTCGTCCAGCCACAATCCGTTGTAGATGCGCTGCACATGCGGGGGACGAAAGCCGTGTGTGGTCGCCAGATAATCGACATTGAAATCCGAAACCGTAACCACCGCCTTCGCATCCGCCAGCTTGGGTCGCAATTTGAGAGGGTCGATATCGGCATGGAAAATATCCTTTGCGTGTGCCGTGACACTATAGCCAATGCCGGCAAAGCATGCGGCGATGCGGGCGACCGTGGTTGCGACCGTAGCGAAATGGGCATGCAAATGGGTGACGCCTGCCTTGCGTGCGGCAATTGCCAGGTGAATCCCCTGAAGCACGTCGGGCAATTCCTCGTTGCGAAACCGTTCCAGATTGTCCCAGAAGCCGGGCAGCGACTTCGCGCCATCCTTCAGGGCGGTCCACAGACCTTCCGCCTTGGGCGTGCTGTCCGAAATATAGTGCACGGGCGAGCGCACCTGACCAAGGATCGATTGGAAATAAGGCTCATTAACCCGGCGCACGGCAAAGATCTCGACCGGAACCCCTGCCCGTTCATGGGCGAGTATCTCGTTGACGATGAATGTTTCCGAAAAGCGGGGATAGCGCTTGACGACATAGCCGATATGCATCGGGGGAATTCCTTTCCGGTTTAGGCAAGCCCGACTGACGCGAGCTGAAGGGGTGGCAGCGCGGTATGTTCGCACGCATGGCTGCTGGTGATTTCGCCCGCCCATGTGACAATGGCGTCCAGCCCGCCAAAATCGATGCTGGCGCGCGCGTTCGGCTGACCGGTGGGCAAAGCGAGCCACCGGCCGATGGCATCGGACGAAGCCTGCGCATCGGGCAGGCAGGAGGCAAGCGCCAATTCTTCCAGACGGCGCGCGCGGATCAGTTGTTCGGTGCGGGGCGTCGACCGGGGGACGAACAGGGCGGGTCGGCCCGACGCGAGAATTTCATTGGCGGTATTATAGCCCGCCATAGCCACGACCCGATCGGCACGCACAAGAAGCGGCACAAGATCGCACACCCCTTCGACAAGCTCCATATCCTCGCGGTGCGCAATCATGCGGAGCAATGCTTCGCGCTTCTCGTTCGGCATCAGAGGGCCTGTCACGATCAGGCCACGCATGTGCGCGGGCATAGGAGCGGCGGCGAAATGGCAGGCGAGCGCAAAGCCGTCCTGTCCGCCACCCACCGAACACAGGACAGTCTTGCGCACATCCGCATCGACACCCTGTGCCGACATGCGGCTGGCCGACGAGCGAAAGGGATCAAGATAGCCGGTGTAGCTGGTGATGGCTTTCAACTCGGCGGGGAAATCATAGATGTCCGCCGTGGGGTATACGGCCGGATCGCCATAGACCCAGATCGCATCATAAAGCCGGGCGATCGTGCTGAAGTTCCGGCGGCGCTCCCATTCGCGGCGGATCGTTTCGGGATCGTCCAATATGTCGCGCAAACCGAGCACACAATGCGTGTTCCCATCGCGCCGCATCCGTTCAAGCGCTGGCAATAACTCATCGAGAGCGCCGCCCGGGACATTATCGGCGATGAACAGATCAGGCTGGAACCGTTTGAGCGCGAGGTCAATGAGGTCCGCCCTAAAGCGCGTCAGTTGATCGATACCGATGTTGAGCGAACGCGATGAATAGCCGCCATCGGCATCCTTGCGATAGGCGGGTAGAACAACCGAATCGATCCCCTGCGGCATAGGAAAGGCACCGCCCTCGCGCACGCCGGTGATCAACAGCACCGTGGCATTCAACGGCGGTGCGGCAAGCGCCATGGCAATCAACTGGTTGCGGCGGATATGGCCCAGTCCCATGGTGTCATGCGAGTAGAGCGCAATGCGGGGACTCGGCAGGCGAATGGGGCTGACGATCATGATCCGCAGCCTGCATCATTCGACTTCCAACGCGCCTGGCAGCGATACGGGTTCGAGCGTGAAATTGGTCCAAACAGCTTGCCAGCCGTGGCGTTCGCTAAGTCCAGAAGCAAAGGTCGCCCTCCCGCGTTGAAGATTGAAATCGTAAGAATTACAATGCGACAACGACAGCTCGGATGGATTATTCCCCTAATATCAAATGGATCGGGAAATAACTGTCATCAATCTGAAATATTTGGATAGTTTTTACGGATTAGGCAGGAATGTCGATCGGCAGTCCGCACGGAAATGCCCAGAAAAGAGCATGCGAATATTCGGCGCGGCTCGAATTTTCTAAGGAACGCAACAGTTGGTAAGTCTAACCAAGGGCGCAAAAGCCCGCATGGTTCGCGGCCGTTGCGAAAAACGCTCAATTTACCAATGCTGGGTAGATGAATGATGCGATTCATAAATATCAAATATTTATGAAAATGGTGCCCAGAAGAGGACTCGAACCTCCACGCCCTTGCGAGCGCCAGCACCTGAAGCTGGTGCGTCTACCAATTCCGCCATCTGGGCACGGGGTAGGCCGCGCGGATGCCGTATTGTTTGGGCGTTGTCAATGCCGCCGCGTTGATTTGGCGAACTATTTACGGCTAATTTTTTCTGCGTCTTCCATCACCCGAAGAAAATTCTCTCCCGCCAGTTTCTGCAGCTCTTCGGCGTTCCATCCCCGGCGTCGCAATTCGGCGAACAGATTGGGGAATTTGGATGTATCCTCGAGTCCCGTGATCTTGTTTGGCATGCCGTCGAAATCGGAGCCGATGCCGACATGGTCGATGCCCGCAATCGTGCGTATATGCTCTATATGATCCGCAACGGCAGAGACGCTGACTTTGGGTTCTGGATTCGCTGCGTGCCATTCGGTCCACAGCCTGTCGCCCTCGGCTTGTGTGATACGTTTTGCTTCAAAGTCCTGGCCAATCTGGTTGGACAGCACCTCTTCCCGCTTCACCCAATCGGCGTGGGCTTGGCTAGTGAAATAGGGGACGAGCGACACCATCACTATGCCGCTATTTTTCGCGACGCGCTTTAGCACATCGTCCGGCACGTTCCGTTCCACATTCACAAGGCTCCGCGCCGATGAATGGCTGAAAATAACCGGCGCTTTGGTCACATCCAGCACATCGTGCATCACTTTGGTCGATACATGCGACAGGTCGACCAATATGCCGCTGTCGTTCATCTCCGCTACGATCGCCCGACCCAAATCAGACAAGCCGTTGTGGCGCGGCGTGGCATTAGCCCCGTCGGCCAGATCATTCGTCTGATAGGCAAGAGTGACGGCACGAAGACCGAGGCGCTGGAGCGTGCGAACCATGAGGGGGTCATTTTCCAATCGTCCTGCCCCTTCCATGGTCGGAATGAGTGCGATCCGGCCAGCGCCATGAATCCTGCGGACGTCGGCCGCGGTCGCTGCGACTTCGAAGTGATCCCTATATTTCAATTCCAGATGTCTGAGGAAATCAAAAGCTCCCAAAGTTCCCTTGGTCGTCTTGTCGCTTGAAAACACGTTGAGTAAAATGGCACCTACGCCACCTTCGCGCAGCCGGGGTATATCGGTATCGCCATCCGTCCTGTTGCGAATATCATAGGCATCCAACCCGCGCGGGCAGGACGGACAATCCATGTAGCGGATGAAAAGATCATTATGTCCATCGACCAGCAAGAGCGCAGGTTCATCCGCCCGTGCCGGAGAAACAAATAAAGAGCCTGCCAGAACGGCGGGAGCGAGCAGGGAAAGCAATGATTTCGTCATAGGCGTCCTCCAGAAAACTCTTGCTAACTGCGTGGTTTGGTAAAGGCCAAATAAAACGGCGGGATGGTAAGGAGCAACCGGTATGGAAGAGGTGCTAGTAAACGATGTCAAATTGGACTTGTTCGCGTGCGCACGAGATGACGCCAGCTAAAACGACAAAAGCCCCGCTGGTAGCAGCGAGGTTTGTAAAGCTCTGTTTTAGGGGGAAAAGTTGGTTGCGGGAGTAGGATTTGAACCTACGACCTTCAGGTTATGAGCCTGACGAGCTACCGGGCTGCTCCATCCCGCGCTACCAACTTGATTGATGCCGAAGCATGCAATCAAAACAAAAAAAGGCGGACACCATCGAATGTCGACAGCGGTCCGCCTTTTGAATTATGAATGGGTTTATCCAATGCACTTGCCTGCGAGCGCCGGCTGCAATGCCTGGCGACGCCCTACTCTTCCAACGCTTAAGCGGTAGTACCATCGGCGCAGTTTGGTTTCACGGCCGAGTTCGGGATGGGATCGGGTGGGTCACAAACGCTATGGCCACCAAGCAATGAAGCAGGCGCTCACAATCAAGTGATATTGGGTTATAATCGATGCCCGTGCAGGGAAAAAAGTATCTGGTGTGACTTAATCATCCGCCATCGACATACTGAACTAGTCAGCACTGTCATTGATGGTGGGACTTCAAGCGCGAAAAGAGTAATTAGGATTGGTTAGCTTCACGCATTACTGCGCTTCCACACCCAACCTATCAACGTAGTGGTCTACTACGACTCGATGAAATCTAATCTCGAGGGAGGCTTCCCGCTTAGATGCTTTCAGCGGTTATCCCGTCCATACATAGCTACCCTGCTGCGCGGCTGGCGCCACGACAGGTACACCAGAGGTATGTTCAACCCGGTCCTCTCGTACTAGGGTCAACTCCTCTCAAATTTCGACGCCCACGGCAGATAGGGACCAAACTGTCTCGCGACGTTCTGAACCCAGCTCACGTACCACTTTAATTGGCGAACAGCCAAACCCTTGGGACCTGCTCCAGCCCCAGGATGTGATGAGCCGACATCGAGGTGCCAAACGATTCCGTCGATATGAGCTCTTGGGAATCATCAGCCTGTTATCCCCGGCGTACCTTTTATCCGTTGAGCGATGGCCCTTCCACGAGGGACCACCGGATCACTATGACCGACTTTCGTCTCTGCTCGACTCGTCAGTCTCGCAGTCAGGCAGGCTTATGCCATTGCACTCTAACAGACGGTTTCCAACCGTCCTGAGCCTACCATCGCGCGCCTCCGTTACTCTTTAGGAGGCGACCGCCCCAGTCAAACTACCCGCCACAGAGGGTCCCCGAACCGGATAACGGTCCTGGGTTAGACATCAGAAAACAACAGGGTGGTATTTCACATTTCGGCTCCACTCGGACTGGCGCCCAAGTTTCAAAGCCTCCCACCTATTCTACACAGTTCTTTCCTAATGCCACTCTGAAGCTGCAGTAAAGGTGCACGGGGTCTTTCCGTCTAACCGCGGGTACTCCGCATCTTCACGGAGAATTCAATTTCGCTGAGCATATCCTGGAGACAGTGGGGAAGTCGTTACGCCATTCGTGCAGGTCGGAACTTACCCGACAAGGAATTTCGCTACCTTAGGACCGTTATAGTTACGGCCGCCGTTTACTGGGGCTTCAATTCGGAGCTTGCACTCCTCCTCTTAACCTTCCAGCACCGGGCAGGCGTCAGACCCTATACGTCGTCTTGAAGCCGACTTAGCAGAGTCCTGTGTTTTTGCTAAACAGTCGCTACCCCCTGGCCTGTGCCCCCTCATACTGCTTGCGCAATGTGAGGGCCTCCTTCTTCCGAAGGTACGGAGGCAATTTGCCGAGTTCCTTCAGGATACTTCTCTCAAACGCCTTGGTATACTCTACCTGACCACCTGTGTCGGTTTCGGGTACGGTCTATACGGTGGGGCTATTTCCTGGAACCTCTTCGAAGCCAGTTCAATCCAATAAGAACTGACAACTCACGAGATCCGTCACACACCACCAGGCCCACGAATATTAACGTGGTTCCCATCGACTACCCCCTTCGGGCTCGTCTTAGGGGCCGGCTTACCCTGCTCAGATTAGCTTTAAGCAGGAACCCTTGGTCTTTCGGCGGGAGGGTGTCTCACCCTCCTATCGCTACTCATGTCTGCATTCGCACTTCCGATACCTCCACGACCCATTACCAGATCGCTTCATCGGCCTACGGAACGCTCCGCTACCGCATGCAATAAATTGCACACCCTAAGCTTCGGTACATATCTTTAGCCCCGTTACATTTTCGCCGCAGGATCTCTTATTTAGACCAGTGAGCTGTTACGCTTTCTTTAAAGGATGGCTGCTTCTAAGCCAACCTCCTGGTTGTTTTGGAAATCCCACATGCTTCACCACTTAGATATGATTTGGGGACCTTAGCTGTAGGTTAGGGCTGTTTCCCTTTTGACGACGGACCTTAGCACCCGCCGTCTGTCTCCCGGACTAACTCGATGGTATTCGGAGTTTGGTTAGAATTGGTAGATCTCGCGACCCCCGCATCCATCCAGTGCTCTACCCCCATCGGAAAACATCCGAGGCACTACCTCAATAGTTTTCGCGGAGAACCAGCTATTTCCCGGCTTGATTGGCCTTTCACCCCTAAGCACAACTCATCCGACAATTTTTCAACATTGAACGGTTCGGTCCTCCAGTGCGTGTTACCGCACCTTCAACCTGGTCATGCATAGATCGCCGGGTTTCGGGTCTAATGCATCATACTCAGTCGCCCTATTCAGACTCGCTTTCGCTACGCCTACACCTAACGGCTTAAGCTTGCATGATACATTAAGTCACAGACCCATTATACAAGAGGTACGCTGTCACCCCATAAAGAGGCTCCAACTGATTGTAAGCATTCGGTTTCAGGTACTGTTTCACTCCCCTCATCGGGGTGCTTTTCACCTTTCCCTCACGGTACTAGTTCGCTATCGGTCATATACGAGTATTTAGGCTTAGAGGGTGGTCCCCCTATATTCAGACAGGATTACACGTGTCCCGCCCTACTCAAGTCCTGATGTTTCATTTTCGCATACGGGGCTGTCACCCACTATGGCGCTACTTTCCAGAAGCTTTTGCTAATTAAACACCAGGCACTGGCCTGGTCCGCGTTCGCTCGCCACTACTAACGGAATCTCGGTTGATGTCTTTTCCTCCGGGTACTGAGATGTTTCAGTTCTCCGGGTTCGCTTCACTAAGCCTATTTTATTCAGCTAAGTGATATCCTTCCTATTTAACTCCAAAACTGATTACTCAGCGTTGAAATTAAATAGTGAGGATGGGTTTCCCCATTCGGAAATCGTGGGATCAAAGCCTGCTCACGGCTCCCCCACGCTTATCGCAGCGTGCCACGTCCTTCATCGCCTGT